>CAZNSG010000330.1:0-5585 GCA_964575715.1 uncultured Hyphomicrobiales bacterium
GCTGTTGAGCTGACGGCGCATCATCATCAAAAAATAGGCCCGATCCTCCGCGCGCAGAATCAATCCGCTCATGCCGACAGCGAATCACCGCGCCGGCTCCGCGTAAACTAAAAAAACAGCTTCCTTCGGATTCGGGGTATATTAATCCAGGCCCGTGGAAGTTTGACACCGCGCGCGGTCCGCGACACTTTGCCGTGACACGAGCAACCGGCAAGGAAAGCGCGATGCTGCCGAATGAACGCCTCCCCTTCTCGTCCATCGAAGGCCGCCCGCCGCTCAAGCTGCCTGACGGGCTTCGACTGATCGTGTGGCCGCTGATGGCGCTTGAGCACTGGGATATTTCCAAGCCGATGGCGCGCATGGTGATCACCCCGCCGCAAGGCCAGCCGATGCTGCCGGACCATCCGAACTGGAGCTGGCATGAATACGGCATGCGGGTGGGCTTTTGGCGCCTCAAGCGCATGTTCGAGGCACTCAAAATCACCCCGACCGTGACGCTCAATGCGCGCACCTGCGAAACCTATCCGCAGGTGGTGCGGGCCGCAGCCGACGCCGGATGGGAACTCAATGCCCACGGCTACGAGCAGGTGCCCATGCACAAGCTCGAAGACCAGCGCGCCGAAATCAAGAAGGCAGTCGATATCATCGCCAAATTCTGGGGCCGGCGCCCGCGCGGCTGGTTCGGTCCGGGACTGACGCAGACCTACGACACGCTCGATTATCTGTCTGAGGCCGGCATCGAATACATTGGCGATTGGGTGCTTGACGACGAGCCGGTGACGCTCAAGACCACGCACAAGCCGGTGGTCGCGCTCCCCTATAATTTCGAGCTGCACGACATCGTCATGATGGCACTGCAGAACCATACGTCCGACGAACTCTACCGCCGTTCCCTGGATGCCTTCGAATGGCTCTATAAGGAATCTGCCGAGCGCCCGAAGTTCATGGCAATCGCCGTGCATCCCTATCTCTCCGGCGTCGCGCATCGCATTGGCCACGTCGAGCGCACGTTCAAGGAAATAATGTCGCGCCCGGGTGTCGCCTGCTGGACCGGCGAGCAAATCCTCGACTGGTATCTCGGCGCGCAGAAGAGCCAAAAGGGGCAAAAGGGGATTTTGTGAGCGCGTTCTTCGTCCCGTACGACTCGGATAAGCCGATCTCCGGCGCCAGCGCGGGACCGCTCGCAGGCCTCACCTGTGCGGTCAAGGATTTGTACGACATCGCAGGCCGCCGCACCGGCGGCGGCAACCCCGATTGGCTTGCCGCACAACAACCGGCGGCCGCGCATGCCGCAGCGGTTAAGAAACTTCTCGATGCCGGCGCGACGATCATCGGCAAAACCATCTGCGATGAATTCTTCTACAGCGTGAGCGGCGCCAACGCCCATTACGGCACGCCCGCGAATTTGCGCGCACCGAAACGATTGCCCGGCGGTTCTTCCTCCGGCTCCGCGGCCGCCACCGCCGCAGGCCTGTGCGACTTAGCGCTCGGCAGCGACACCGGCGGCTCGATCAGGATCCCGGCTTCCTTCTGCGGCATCTACGGCATTCGCCCGACGCTCGGCCGCGTTGACCTCACGGGCGCCATGGCGATGGCGCCGTCCTTCGATGCGGCCGGCTGGTTCGCCAGCACCCCCGGACTATTCCGCCGCGTCGGCCCGGTACTGCTCGACGGCGCCCGCATAGCCGCGCCGATCGAACGGCTGATCTTCGCCGACGATGCCTTCGCGCAAGCCGACGCCGAAGTGGCGGCACTGCTCAAGACCGCACTGCAACGCGCGATCTCCGCCCTGCCCGCACCGCTACACATGCGCGTCGCACCCGACGGCTTCGATACGTGGCGCGAAGCTTTTCGTGTCATTCAAGCTTTTGAGGTCTGGCAGCACTACGGCGATTTCATCACGCGCACGCGGCCGCAACTTGGCCCCGGCATCAAGGAGCGCATGGCGTTCGCCGCAACCGTGAACGAAGCGAACGCTGCGGCCGCACGGCGCGTACACGATCAATCACGCGCGCACCTGCGTGCGCTGTTGCCGCCGGGCACCATCCTAGCGTTGCCGACCGCGCCCTGCATTGCGCCGCTCATCGCTACGCCGGCCGATGCCATGGAATCCTTCCGCGTACGAGTCATGCGGCTCACCTGCCTCGCCGGTCTCTCCGGCTTGCCGCAAATCAGCATCCCGATCGGAACGGTATCCGGCTGCCCAGTCGGCCTCTCATTCATCGGCTGGGCAGGGGGCGACGAGGCATTGCTCGATCTGGCGGTTGTGCTGTCGCGGTTTTGTGGATTGGAGGGATAAAGGCAAAAGCCCGGTGCATAATTCAAGCGAAATCGCTACTAAGACAAGCTTGGCGCGGGGAGAAAACAGGCGCCGATCTGATCTTCCGAACGCCAGATGACCTGGCACCGGCGGCGGTCCTTGCCGTCCTTGGAAAGGACGAGCAAGAATTCAAAGGGCACGCGGGACGGCGTCTCGATCGTGAAACGCACTCCCGCCTCCGAAATATCCCATAATGTGCAATCGAGCAGCCGCACGCCATTGGCCTCAACCCATGCCCGGCGATTTTCGCGCTGGCGCGGAGACCGGCGCTGCTTGATGTAAGACTTCTGGGCGTCCAAGAACTGCATCGCGGTCTCCCGGCACAACTATCCACCTGCGCCCTGCCTGGTGCTCGCAATCTGAGCGTTGGGGCAATGGTAGGTACTTCCGCTTACCCAAAGCTCCACAGCTTGGCGCAAGTTTTTTGACAATTGAATCAACAATCGAGTTTGTTTTTGCGCGCTCCCGCATCCTGTATGCCTGTTTATATGGGATAAATCCTCGTTGACCTCCCCTTGCAAGGTTAAGCTCGCGCTAAGATGTGAGTGATTCGGCATCGTCGCGCCTGGGCGTAGCGGCAAATGAGGAACGTGGTTTCATGAACAAGATTGGGAATCTCATCGGCATCAAGCCGGGCGCCGGCACCACGGCGGAGCAACCTGCAAATTCCATGGGGCTCGAAATGCCTGAGAAGAATGTCATTGAACTCGACAACGAGCTGTTTCTGCCGATGGCGACCCAAACGGGCGAGGACAACGAGACCGTCCGCAATCTTCTGATCGATGCCGAGCACAAGCTCGGCGAGCTTGACGCGGTCAAACGTTCGGTCAGCAGGCTGGTCGATCCGATCAACAAGGCGCTGCGCGCGCTCGAAGAGGCCAATGGCGAGAAGATGGGCCTGCAGGCCGCGCTCAACAACGTCCGCATCACCAACAACAAGTTGCGCGGCGAACTTGACTCGGCTGAAAGAAAAGTCGCCACGCTCGACAACGATTGCACGCGCCTGCGCGAACTCGTCACGGTCAGCCAGCAGAAGCTGGGCTCCATCGAGACCACCAGGTCCGAGCAGTCCAACGAACTTGCGACTCGTCGCACCCAGGTCGCCGACCTCCAGCGCCGTCTCCAACAGCAGGGTGCAGACCTGCAAGTCGCGCGCGAAGAGAACCGCCGCCTCGGCGAGCGCATGACGCTGGCCGACAAGCGCAGCGTTCAGCTCGAAAGCGAAACCGCCGCGTTGCAACAGAAGTTCCTGTTAACCGAAAAGGAACGGACCACGCTTCAGGCATCGCTCGAGAAGGCCTACGCCGAACTCTCGCAAGTCTCGCAGCGGCTGCTCGACACCGACAAGGCACTTTCCGCCACCCAGATGCGGATGCAGAAGGCGGAAGTAGCGCTGAGCGAAACGCAGGCCGAACGTCATCGGCTTGCGGCCGCCGTCGACGACATCAATCAGAAGCACCAGAACGAAATCAGCGCGCACCGGACCAATTTCGAGACCTTGCAAGCGCGCGCCACGATGACCGAAAAGCTGCTCGACGAAGCGCGCCAGAGCCTGGTCGAGCGCGCCGACGAAATCCGCATGTTCGATCGCCGCCTGGCCGATTCGTCCCGCATGCACGCCACGATCGGAGAAAAACTCGGTCTGATCGAGGAGGCATTGGCCGAACGCAACGCCAGGATCAAGGAGCTCGAGCAGACGCGCGCCGCGCTCGCAGAAAAGAACGACATGCTGAGCAAGGCCGTGAGCACGCGCGAGAACGCCTATAACCGCGCGCAGGAGCACATCGTATCGCTGGAGGAGCGCATCGGGCTGCTCGAAAGCGAAGTCAAGGCCACCCGGCAGGCCAACGAAATGGAAATCGAGATCCTCAACGCCAAGCTCCAGCGCGAACAGATCGCGCGCACCATGGCGGAAGGCGCCGTGGAAGCCGGCCGCAAGGACATCGCCCGTCTGCTGCAGGAGCTGGCGTCGCTGCAATATAACCGCGCCAGCCAGACCCTCTCCGCGGGTGGCAGCGCCGAGCCGGCGGCGGCGGACGAATCCCCGGCGCTTTTGACCAAGGGCGCATCCTCGGCGCAGGCGGCGTAGAGCGGGATCGGCTTGACTGGAATCTCTGCGACACGGGTACCGCATCGTGCCCCGGATGCGGTGCAGCACGAACCCCGGCCGAGCGAAGCGAGAGCCGGGGGAAGTGCTGCATCGCTGATCCGGGGTCCATGAGCTTGATAGCCCAAGGTCTGGATCCCGGGTCTGCAGCGCACCGCTACACTACGTTTCGCACTGCGCTGCGCCCGGGACACATGTTTGCAGCGCCTACCGCACCAGCTCCCGCATCGCGCGATCCAATCCCTCAAGCATGAGCGGATACGACTGCCAGTAAACCGGCTGGTTTTCGGTTGAACGAGCGTGCCATTTTTGACACAATCAAAGCGCATGATTGATCGTTCGAAGAAGATCGCAGGACGATTCTACGCGACGGCGAGCGGCCGGTCCGCGAATGGCTGCTCGCGCTATCGAAGGAAGACCGGCGCATCATTGGGCGCGACATTCAGAAGGTGGAGTTCGGCTGGCCGCTCGGAATGCCATATTGCCGGTCGCTCGGTTGCGAGCTGTGGGAAGTGCGCAGCAATCTAACCGGCGGCCGCATCGCGCGGGTGATCTTCTGCATCGTGGCAGGAGAGATGGTCCTTCTGCACGGCTTCGAGAAGAAAACACGCAAGACGCCGCCGCACGACATCGACCTGGCGCTCAAGCGCAAAGTGGAGATCGAAGAATGAAAAAGAAGCAGAGGAAGAAAGGCCACATCGACCGCAGCGAGACCTTCGACGAATTCTTGGCGAAGGACGGCCTGCTCGGTGAGAGCGAGGACGCGGCGCTGAAAGAAATCATCGCGGATCAGCTCACCGTCGCGATGAAAGCGAAGAAGATCACCAAGACCGCGATGGCGGCGCGGATGAAAACCAGCCGCCGCCAGCTCGACCGCCTGCTCGATCCGGACAATCCCTCGGTGACGCTGGCGACGCTGCGGCGGGCGGCAAGCGCGGTGGGGAGGACGCTGAGGGTGGAATTGGAGTGACGGCGTAGGGCGCAATAGCGTATTGCACCATTAGCGGCGGCGGAAATAGCCCGTAGATGGGGTAACGGGCCGGCCGACGGGTAGCGGCCAGGGCGGTCGTCCCTCAAACTGATGGTGTCAATAAACCGGAGTCGGACTTGGTCCGCTCCAAGCATCATCGAGGGACGACCATGGAACATTATGCCGGA
>CAZNSG010000331.1:0-15842 GCA_964575715.1 uncultured Hyphomicrobiales bacterium
CCGTCGACCCACCGATCTCGGGTTTACCCGAGATCGGAATTTGGATGCGCAAGTCGGCCAAGGCCGACTTGCGGTGGCTCGCGGAGTTTACCATCGGGCCGCGCTCGCGCGGACCCGTTGGCTCGCACCTCAGGGTGACGGAGATAAGTCAGTGATTGCTGCCACTGGTATAAAACGCGACAAACGAAAAAATCTCGGCCCTAATCCTTCGCGCGCTCCACATAGGAGCCATCCGCTGTCATCACCACGATCCGGGTGCCCACGCCGATGTGCGGCGGCACCATGGTGCGCAAGCCGTTTGAGAGTTTCGCGGGCTTGAACGACGACGACGCGGTCTGCCCCTTGGTCACCGGCTCGGTCTCGACCACTTCGACGACCGCGCGCTGCGGCAGCTCGACCGCGACCACGAGGCCTTCGTGCACGCTGAGCTTGACCTTCATTTCCGGCTGCAGATAGGCGGCCTGATCGCCGATCGCCTCCGCCGACACGGTCAGCTGGTCATAGTTTTCCATGTTCATGAAATGGAAGCCGTCGTTGTCGCTATAGAGGAACTGATGCTCGCGGTCCTCCACATGGGCGCGCTCGACCTGATCGGTGGTCTTGTAGCGCTGCGATACCTTCACGCCGTCGCCGATCCGGCGCATGTCGACCTGGGTGGTCGGCGTGCCTTTGCCGGGATGGAAGTTCTCGGCGCTGAGGACGACGTAGAGCCGATCGTCGATTTCCAGGATATTGCCCTTACGGAGCGAGCTGGCGATAACTTTCACAGGTGCTATTCCTCATGACCGGGCGAGGCGCGCCGCGCGCCTTGGACCAATTCGCGCCCGCACCATAGCGATCTTGAGCGCCTGCGCCAGCATTTTCCCTGCCGGCAAATGAGGACGATGTGACCGCCCCCTCCCCCTGGTGGAACCCCGAAAACTACGCCGACCGCCGGCCGTTTCTGCTGGCGCGCGACCGCATCATGGCGTCAATGCGCGAATGGTTCCGGATGCGCGGCTTTCTGGAGGTCGAGACGCCCGCTCTGCAGCTCTCCCCCGGCAATGAAATCCACCTGCACGCCTTCGCCACCGAAATCGTGGCGCCCGATGGCCGCCGCGCCCCGCGCTATCTGCACACTTCGCCGGAATTCGCCTGCAAGAAACTGCTCGCCGCCGGCGAGCAGCGCATTTTTACCTTCGCACGCGTCTTCCGCAATGGCGAGCGCGGCGCGCTGCATCATCCGGAATTCACCCTGCTCGAATGGTATCGCGCGGATGAGCCTTATGAGATCCTGATGGCGGATTGCGCCGCGCTCCTGGCCGAGACGGCAAAAGCGGCCGGCAGTCAGACACTGCGCTGGAAGGACCGCACCGCCGATCCGTTCGCCAATCCGGAGCGGCTGACTGTCGCGCAAGCTTTTGCGCGCTTTGCCGGCATCGATCTTCTGGCGACGCTGCCGGCAGGACAGCCCAACCGCGCAGCGATGATCGCAGCCGCGCGCGCGGCCCATATTCGAATTGCCGACGACGACACTTGGTCGGATATTTTCAGCCGTGTGCTGGTGGAGCGAATCGAGCCGCGCCTCGGCATCGGAGCGCCGACGCTGTTATACGAATATCCGCTCCCCGAAGCGGCGCTGGCGCGGCCGGCGGCCGATGCGCGCGTGGCGCAGCGCTTTGAACTCTATGCCTGCGGCGTGGAGCTTGCCAACGGCTTTGGCGAACTCACCGATGCGGCCGAGCAGCGCCGCCGCTTCGAAGCGGCCATGGATGAGAAGCAGCGCCGCTACGGCATACGCTACCCGATCGACCCGGATTTTCTTGCCGCACTTTCGGCCATGCCGCAGGCAAGCGGCATCGCGCTCGGTTTCGACCGGCTGGTCATGCTGGCGACGGGGGCCGCGCGCATCGAGCAGGTGCTTTGGGCGCCAGTGGCCGATCCCGATCAATGAACATCTCGCCGCATTGACCATGGCGAGGTGCTCGCACTAGGCTTCCCTTCGAAGTTGGTTGCCATCGAAAGGACACGCCATGTTTGATTTGAGTACCTCACGCCGTGCACTCGTTGCCGCTCTGCTCGTCACAGGGTTTGCGCAGCCAAGTACGGCGCAGACCTATCCGGCGCAAAACGTCACCGTCATGGTCGCCTTCCCGGCCGGCGGACTCGCCGACATCATCGGCCGGCTGGCATCGACCAAGCTCAGCGATCGGCTCAAGCACAGCTTTGTGGTGGAAAATCGCGGCGGCGCCGGCGGCAATCTGGCGGCCAAGGCAGTGGCCGGCGCCGAGCCGGACGGCTACACGCTGCTGGTGACGACCTCGGGGCTCGCCGTCAGCGCGACTGCCTCCAAGAACAAAGGATTCGATACGAACGATCTGCGGCCCGTTGCCATCGTAGCCATCAGCCCCGATGTGATCGCCGTTCACCCGAGCAATCCCGCCAAGGATCTGAAGGAATTCGTCGCCAACGCCAAGGACAAGAGTTTCACCTACGGCAGCGCCGGCGTTGGCACCGGCCCCTATATCGGTGCGGAGTATTTCTTTCGCGAAGTCGCCAAGGTGAAGTATGTGCAGGTGCCGTTCCAGGGCGGCGCACCGGCCATTACCGCCGCGCTCGGAAATCATGTCGACGCCATTGTGCTCACGCTGCCCCCGGTTACACCGCACATCCTCAGCGGCGCCCTGCGCGGCCTCGGAGTCGCGAATGACAAGCGCAATCCGGCGATCCCTAACGTCCCGACCTACGGCGAAATGGGATTCCCCAACGTGTTTTCCGGCTCGTGGGTCGGCTTTTTCGCTCCCGCCAAGACACCGGACGCGGTCGTGGCCAAGCTCAACGCGGAAATCAATGCGGTCATGAAGGAGCCCGACTCGCTGGAGCGGTTGAAAAAAGCCGGATTCGATCCGGTCGTGAAGAACGTCGCCGAGGTGAACGAATACTTCAAGGAGGACGTACAGCGCTGGGGCAAGATGGTCACGGCCATTGGGTTTTCGAACTAAGAAGTTTTTTCAAATCCTCGGCTTGACCGGCTGACGAACGCGCGTCAGGCGTTGATGAAATATTGACCGGCCTTGAACTGAGGTCCTGCCCATGAATGCCACGCCCAAAACGTTACAAAAGCTGTCCGATCTTACGCAACGCCGGCTCGTTCCAGCCGACCGGCGCGGAGCGCTCGAAGCGGTGGCGGCGCGCTATGCCGTGGCCATCACGCCTGCGATGGCCGATCTGATCGACCGCGACGATCCCAACGATCCCATCGCGCGTCAATTCATCCCCGATCCGGCGGAACGCGAACGCCGTCCCGAAGAAAGCTCCGATCCGATCGGCGATTTTACCCACAGCCCGGTTGCGGGCATTGTGCATCGCTATCCCGACCGCGTCCTGCTCAAGCTTACCCACCTTTGCGCGGTCTATTGCCGCTTCTGCTTCCGGCGCGAGATGATCGGGCCGCGTGCACAGGCGCTCAACACGGCGGAACTCGATGCAGCGCTCGGCTATATCGCTGTGCATCCGGAAATTTGGGAGGTTGTGCTCACCGGCGGCGACCCTCTGGTGCTCTCGCCGCGGCGTGTGCAACAGATCGTCTCACGTCTGGCGGACATTGCGCACCTCGCGGTGATCCGGGTGCATACCCGCATGCCGGTTGCCGATCCTGCCCGCATCACGCCCGCGCTAGTGCGCGCGCTCAAAGCGCGCCGTAAAGCGACCTATGTGGTGCTGCACGCCAACCATCCGCGCGAATTGACGCCCGCAGCGCGTGCCGCCTGCGCGCGCCTGGTCGATGCCGGCATCCCGATGCTGAGCCAGTCCGTGCTGCTGCGCGGCGTCAACGACGATCCGGCGACGCTCGGCGAATTGATGCGCGTATTCGTTGCCAGCCGGATCAAGCCATACTACTTGCATCACGCCGATCTCGCGCCGGGCACTTCGCACCTGCGCACGACCATCGCGCATGGCCAGGAGCTGATGCGGGCCTTGCACGGGCGCTATTCCGGCCTCTGCCAGCCCACATACGTGCTCGACATTCCGGGCGGACATGGTAAATCGCCGATCGGGCCTAATTACCTTGCGGCCGAAACGCCTGACCGCTATCGCGTGACGGATTTCAATGGGGGTGATCATTGCTATCCGCCGCCGATGTGATCCGCCGGCTTGAATTAAGGCCGCACCCCGAAGGCGGGCATTTTCGTGAGACCTTCCGCGACCCCCGCACAGTGGAGGGCAGCCGCGCGGCATCGACCGCGATCTACTTTCTGCTGGCGCGCGGAGAGCGCTCGTACTGGCACCGCGTCGATGCCGCCGAGGTCTGGCACTGGTACGCGGGCGCGCCGCTGAAGTTGCAGATCGTCACAGCAGACAACAGCCATTCGCTCCGACTTGGAGTCAATTTTGCGTCCGAAGAACGGCCGCAGGCGATTGTGCCGGTAAATGCCTGGCAGATGGCCGAAAGCCTTGGTGAGTGGACGTTGTGCGGGTGCACCGTCGCACCCGGTTTCGAGTTTGAAAACTTCGAATTGGCACCAAAGGATTGGCAGCCAGCAGGACAATAATCTATTCGCCCGTTTACGCGCGTTTAAGCCGTCTTGACCCGATCGAGAAAGACATCCACCAAGCGATCGAACTTATCCGCCGCCGAGGCCGAATCTCCGGAGGCAACCTGCACTTGTTCCGCTGCCAGCCTGGTACGGGCGACCGCCGACGCGAGATCGTCCACGACGCGCGAAAGATCCACGGTCCAGCCGGCCGCGTCTTGGAGATTTTTTGAAATTATTGTGGTGGCTTGAGTTTGTCCGGTAACAGCGCTGGAAATCATGGCAGCGTGACTGGAGGCTTCATCGCTGGTCTCCACAATCGTCTGAATGGCATTGACGGCTTCTTCGGTCCGCCGGCGCATTTCGTTGATGCGGGCGTTGATATTTTCCGTCGCCGTCGCGGTCTGGGCGGCGAGCGATTTCACCTCGGTTGCCACCACCGCAAATCCACGCCCGGCGGCACCGGCGCGCGCGGCCTCGATGGTCGCGTTCAGCGCCAAGAGATTGGTTTGGCTTGCAACCGAATCGATGAACGAAGCCACTTCCCCGATCGTCTCGGCGGTCTCCGAGAGAGCGCCAATGGTCGTTGCCGTTGCGCTCGCCCGTTGCGCCGCTTGACCGACCGCGGCTTCTGCCTGTTTAACCGAATGTCCCATACTTGCAATTGATGCGGTGAGTTCTTCCGTCGTCGCCGCGACACTGGCGACATTGGAAGATACTTCATGCGAGGCCTCGGTCGCGCGTTTTGCGCCGGCCTGCGTGTCCGTGGCGGCAACGCTCAACTGTTCGGTGGCATGACGCATCGCCTGCACGGCCTTGGCGCTCTCCCCCAGCGCAGCCACCACGGCCGCGCGAAATTCCGCCACAATAGATTCGAGTTTTTCCCGGCGGGCATCGCGTTCTTCCGCGTCGTGCAGCCGCTCGGCGACGAGCCGCCGGCGCTCCTTCGCCTGCCCGCGGAGACTTTCAAGGGCGGAAAGAATGGCGCCGATTTCATCCGCGTTAGCACGGGTGGGCACGGGGGTATCCATGTCGCCGTTCGCGATCCGCGATACCGCGGCAATGGCCACACCAAACGGCTTTCGCACGCCGTATTGCAGAACCGCCCATCCCACGATAAGCATGCCCGCTAGGCTCACAATCATGGCTATCATAATATTAGTGCGGGCCTGATCCGCGCGCCGATTGAATTCTTTGGCCGCCGCTTTCATACTGCTTTTCGCACTTGCGTCCGCTTTCGAAATGATATCGCGAAGGCTTTTGGTGTGTTCCGTGACAGCCATTAGGCGGAATAAAAATACCTCTGGCTCATCCGAACCGATATGGCTCTTTATCTGTTCCCACGAACGGCGGATTCGACCGATCGTGTCGACGAGACTCTTCCGATCGTTCGCACTAAGAATTCCATCGATAATGGGCGCGATTTGCTCCTGACTTGCCTCAAGTTGAGAAATCAGGGCCTCGCCCTCGGCAAGCCCGTATTTTCGTTCGTCTGAGCCTTGGTCATAGCCGAGCGAAATGAACGTTGTCGCCGTCTGTAGCGCAAGGATCAGAACTGCATGAATGGCATCGCTGCGCCGCTCGGCGGCACGCTCTTGGTCGCTAAGGCTTTGCAGGCCGTATAATTCATGCAGGTTGAGCCCAAGAACGCCAGCCATGACCAAAGCGCCGCCGATAAATAACGCGGCGATCCGTTGTCGCAGGCCGAGGCGCCTTAGCATCGATGGGGCTCGTTGGCGCACACCAGACCATGGTGCGCAATGGACGCGTATTTAAAGAATCGTCAGATCTTGTGTTCCTCGACGATCTTGCCGGTGATCGGATCGAAATAGACTTCCACCCGTTTCCCGGCCTTGTCGTGGCCATAGATCTCGTAGCAATTGCCCTTGGTGATTTTGAAGATTTTAAACTTGTAGCCAAGGCTTGCGACCTTCGCTTTCATCTCGCTTTCGCTGATCCACTTGTCCTTCGATTCGGTGGTGCATTTCGGTTCGGCCGCGGCAGAACCGGCGATGGTCATGAGAGCAAGGACGGCAAAAACTCCACGCATGTGGCGATACTCCTGAGGGACAAGCGTTAATGCTGCGTTCCAGTATCGTTATTGTTGCTTAAAATACTGTAAACAAAGCCTATTTTTCGCCGCCACCGGGATCAAAAGCCCCGGACGGTAGGACGCTCACGATAATTTGTTCCCGGGTTGCGCCTGCCAGAATCCGATCAATCTTTGGGCCGTTGCCCTTGTCAGTTTGGCGTAATCGGCCGTGGCTTGATCGAGGTCGAATCTGGCAATGGGGTGATGCGGAAACCTGTGGGTCAAAATATCACGCACCGTTGTCCATTTAAGATCGGCAGCCCGGCAGGCGACAAGCAGTCCGCCATACTGAGTGGTTCGCATCAGGCGCTCGATCAATTCGATCCGCGCCGAACTCATGAGCGCGAGCGCGGCGACCATTTCCTCATATTTGTGCAATCTGGCAAAGTCGCCGAGTCTTGCTTCGTTGAGCTGATTTTTGCGCTGCATCGTGAGGACATGTTCCCGCGCGCGATTGAAGTCGTGTGTCTCAGCCTTTATCTCGTCAACGACTTCATTCGAAATCGTAGCCAGCACACGTCTTATCTCGGCATGCATTTGGGCAGGCGCAGTCGCCAGCAAGCGGCTGCGCACGGAATCGGTTGCTTTCAATACCAGCTCTTCCACCAGGTGCGGCGGCACATCCAGGCGTTGCCCGACTTTTTCCGCCAGGATTTCATCGCTCTTGGCGTAATGCACAAGCGTCGTAAAACCATTCTTGGAAAAGAATGCGCCGTAATTTTCCGCAAGTTTACGAAAAACCTCTCCGCTCCCGCTGTCCAGCAATGCATCTGTGACGGTCTCATCAAGCAGCGAGCGATCCGATATGGCCAGCAAATGCGCTTCGCCCTTGGTCTTGGCGATTTCGATCAAATCCGCGCTGTTGAGGCGTTCCGATTGCGACAGCACCGGTCCTGCCACCAGTATGTCGTCGTGGTGCGCGAGATGCCGTATCACTCCGACTGGCGCATTGGGCGCCGGCGCCAGGCGCGTGCTGAGTTCCGCCAATGCCTTGGTCTCAACCCGCTTGACCAGATGCAACAGCACATCGTCAAACAAATCGATCTGCCGATCGCTGAATTGCCCGGCGCGGCTGAGAAAAAGATCGGTAACGCGCCGCAACGTAGCAATGCGTTTGTCGAGCGGGCTGTTTTGTACCGATTCAAGTTCAGCGATCAATGGACTGGGCAGAGTCATTGCTTTTCAAAACCCAAATACACGCACAGGTAGAGAATCGGGTGCAATAATCTATGTGACGAGCCAATTTGCAGGATAGCGCTTTATAATTCTTAAACAGGAAGCGCGAATTCATGCCCGGTCAAGATGACGCAGGCGCTGCCGGTTCGGAGGGAATCGGACCTTGGCGTTCGCTTTCGTTGCGCATGATCTTTTAACGGAAATCAGGTTCCTGCATTTCGGGATCACACTTCTGACCCGCCATCTCAATGCTTGATTCGATCGTACTGCGCGCGCCGATGTCGTCGAAATGCGCATCGAGGAAGCGTCGCGCGGCGCGGCGGCCGGCGCGGTGGAGCATCTCGAAGAAGTCGTAATCGGTCTTGAGCCGGCTTGTGCCCGAGAGCCGCCGGCCGGTCAGTGCGATGCGATGCAGATTGACATGGCGATACCCAGCGGCGGGCTTTAACTGGCCCTGTTCGATCAGCCGACCGATCAATGCAATCGTGTTGAGTTCGGCCGCGAGCGAGGAATTGAAGGTGATTTCGTTAATACGGTGGGAGATGTCGCGCGCGGATGTCGGCGTTGCCGGCCGCTCGACTGGATTGATCTGGACCACCAGCACGTCCGTGGCTGCGTCCGTTTGCATGAGCGGCTGAATCGCGGGGTTGCCGCTATATCCGCCGTCCCAATAGGGCACGCCGTCAATCTCGACTGCGCGAAACACGAGGGGTAGCGCGGCGGAAGCCATCACTACGTCGGCGGTGATCTCCTCGCGGGAAAAAACGCGCGCCGCGCCGGTATGCACGTTGGTCGCGGAGACAAAGAGCTGCAGATCAGTGAATGCGCGCACGGCGTCGAAATCGATGCTGCGCGTGATCAGATCTTTGAGCGGATTGATGTCGAGCGGATTTAGATCGTAGGGCGAAAAATGGCGCGAGAGGCCATTGACGAAATTTTGCATCGGCAGGAACGAAAGCAACTGATCGAGCACGGCGCGCTGCGCTGCCGGCAGGTTGCCACCGAGACTGGCTTCGCGCCAAAATTCCGCGAGCCGTTTGCGCGCCTCCTCGCGGCCGCCGCGCGCGAGCCCGTCGGCCAGCATCACAGCGTTGACGGCGCCGGCCGATGTACCGGATATGCCGTCGATGACGAGCCGGCCATCCTCCAGGAGATAATCGAGTACACCCCAGGTAAACGCGCCGTGCGCGCCGCCGCCTTGGAGCGCGAGACTGATCGTTTTCGGCCGGGCGTGAGATACCCCGCGCCCCGGCCAAAAATTTTGCAGCATGCATGGCCCTCCACGGGCCGGTTGCGGCCTCGAAAGCCCTAACGTAAGAGACATTTATTGCATTGCAATATCAAAATTGCGGCACTGCACAATAGATGGGCAAGCAACGGAAAAACCTGTAAGATTCTGGCGCAAATGGGCACGAAAGGCTAAATAAGCAGCAGTCATGGCTCAGCCGGTCTTTCTTGCGCGCGATCACGACCACGACCGCTGTACGGCGGATGCGCTGGCGCATGCCGAGGCATTGTGCGCCAAGCGCGCGCAGCGGCTGACTCCCATCCGCCGCCAGGTGCTGGAGGTGCTGCTCGGCAGTCACAAGCCGCTCGGCGCCTACGAGATCATCGAGCGCGCGGGCGGCAAGCACGCGCGGCCGGCGCCGATCACGGTCTATCGTGCGCTCAATTTTCTGCGCGCGCAGGGCCTGGTGCACCGGATCGAAAGCCACAACGCGTTTGTGGCGTGCGTCAACAACCATGCCAGCGGCGATCTGGTGGTGTTTCTGATTTGCGAGCGCTGCGGCGAAGTCGGAGAAGCGCCGGCAGCAACGGTGGCGGAAAATTTGAAAGCCGCCGCGCGCGCCGCCGGCTTCACCCCCAAAACACCGGTGATCGAGATCAGCGGCATCTGCGCGCATTGCCGGGCGGCATAGGCCGATGACCGGCGCTATCACCCAAGCAAGACGCAAAGCCGTGCCGGTCGAGGTCGGCGGCGTCGTGGTCGGCGGAGCAGCGCCGATCGTGGTGCAGTCGATGACCAATACCGACACCGCCGATGTGGAAGCGACCGCGCAGCAGGTGGCGGCGCTGGCGCGCGCGGGCTCGGAGCTCGTGCGCATCACGGTGGACCGCAATGAGGCGGCGGCGGCGGTGCCGCGCATAAAAGAGCGGCTTGCGCAATTGGGCGTCGCGGTGCCGCTGATCGGCGATTTTCATTACATCGGGCACAAGTTGCTGGCCGACCATCCGGCCTGTGCGGAGGCGCTCGACAAGTACCGGATCAATCCCGGCAATGTCGGGTTCAAGGACAAGAAGGACCGGCAATTCTCCGCCATCATCGAGATTGCGCTCAAGAACGACAAGCCGGTGCGCATCGGCGCCAATTGGGGTTCGCTCGATCAGGAACTGCTCACGCGGCTGATGGACGAGAATGCGCGGGCAATATCGCCGCGCGATGCGCGCGCGGTGACGCACGAGGCGATGGTGCAATCGGTATTGCTTTCGGCCGCGCGGGCGGAGGAAATCGGCCTGCCGCGCGCAAAAATTATTCTCTCGGCAAAGGTCTCGAGCGTGCAGGATTTGATCGCGGTCTATTCCGAGCTGGCGCGGCGCTGCGATTACGCGCTGCATCTCGGGCTGACCGAGGCGGGGATGGGCTCGAAGGGCATTGTCGCGTCGAGCGCCGCCATGGGCGTGCTGCTGGCTCAGGGCATCGGCGACACCATCCGCGTCTCGCTCACGCCCGAGCCCGGCGGCGACCGCACGCTGGAAGTGCAGGTGGCGCAGGAATTGTTGCAGACCATGGGAATGCGCAACTTCGTGCCGCTGGTGGCCGCCTGCCCGGGCTGCGGCCGCACCACCTCGACCACGTTCCAGGAGCTGGCGAGCGACATTCAGAATTTCATCCGCGACTCGATGCCTAAGTGGAAGACGCGCTATCCCGGCGTGGAGGCGCTCAATGTCGCGGTGATGGGCTGCATCGTCAACGGGCCGGGCGAGAGCAAGCATGCCGATATCGGCATTTCCTTGCCGGGCACCGGCGAGCAGCCGGTGGCGCCGGTGTTCGTCGACGGCAAGAAGGCCGCGACCTTGCGCGGGCCAACGCTGGCGGACGATTTCAAGAAGATGGTGGTGGAATACATCGAGCGGCGTTATGGGCGGGGCGTGGGGCGAAGCGCGGCGGAGTAAGTTGCCAGCGAAGCAACACACTCGACGTCATGCGCGGGCTTGATGTACCCGCGCATCCACGATGTGTGTCAGCACCTCAGAGCTTTACGTAAGTCTGCATATGCGGCATCGCCTCTTGGATTGCCGGGTCATCAAGCCCGGCAATGACAGGTAGAGAAGTGATATCAAACTTGTGGTGATATTGATGGTGAGCGCCAAGAGCGCCACGTTGAACAGAAACGGTTCGCGAGAAGGAAGCCAGTTGGGATTGGGCGCGTTTGACCATCTAATATTCCGATCCTTAAAACATCCTCACACGCGCCGCGCGGCGACATAGCGGGCCGCCGCGCGCAGCATTGTCGCCTGCGCGCCGAAGGGATCAAGCGCGCGTTCGGCTTGCGCGACCAGCGCCGCCAGCCGAGCGCGCGCGCCGTTGCGGCCGAGAATGCGCACCAGCGTCGCCTTGCCGCGGGCGGTATCCTTGCCGGTCGACTTGCCTAATGTCGCGGCATCGCCCTCGATGTCGAGCAGATCGTCGGCGATCTGGAACGCCTGGCCAAGCGCATGTCCGTAGCGGCCGAGCGCCGCGTGGGCCGATTTTGGCGCTTCCCCAAGGATCGCGCCAGTAAGACAGGCGAATTTGATCAATGCTCCGGTCTTCATGCTGTCCAGTGTTTCGACTTTCGCCGCGTTCAATGTGGTCTTGCCAAATCTGCCCTCAGCGGCGAGATCGAGCATCTGGCCGCCGGCCATGCCGCCAAGACCGGCGGCGCGCGCAAGGCCTGCGACCAGCGCGATCCGCACCGCCGGATCGGGATGCGTTTGCGATCGCGAGAGCAGATCGAAAGCCAGGGTGAGAAGGCTGTCGCCAGAGAGGATCGCGGTCGCCGCATCGAACGCCCGATGAACGGTTGGCCGTCCGCGCCGCATGGCATCGTCGTCCATTGCCGGCAAATCATCGTGCACCAGCGAATAGCAGTGCACGCATTCGAGCGCGGCGCCCGCCATGAGCGCACGCTTGCGCGGTACGTCAAACAGCGCGCCGGCTTCGATTGCGAGCAATGGCCGCACCCGCTTGCCGCCGCCGAGCGCTGCATAGCGCATGGCCTCGATCAGGCGGTTGGGGCGGGCGATTTCGTCCCTGGCCGCGGTTGCGGACAACAGCCGATCGAGCAGACCCTCGATCTCGTCTGCCGCGGCATCGAGCCGTGCGGAAAACAAAGCATCGGATGCCGAGTCGGTTGCGGATCGTTTGCCGGCGTGCATACGACGGCTACGTGTTTTGCCTTGTCGGCTGGGGGAAGCTCTAGCGGGCACGCGCACGTCCTAAGTTATGCTGTCTGAGTTATGTCTGCTGCCGCTCCGATTCAGCAGCATGGAATGTTGGCGGCCAATAATGGCGCTTGCCATATGGCCGCAATGGGGTCGCCGTAAAGATATAGCGTGACGCGATGAGCTTGATCCAGCATCTGCGCAAAGCCGCTATCCGCATGGCGCGGTGGATAGCGTTTCTCATCGTCGGCGTGCTGCTGATGCCATATCTCGTGACGCCGCTCTATCGATATGTGCCGCCGGTCTCGATGCCGATGGTTTGGCGCTGGCTGAATGGGGAGCGCGTGACCCGCAGCTTTCTGCCGATCGGGGCCATGCCGCCCATCCTGCCCCGCACGGTCATCGTGGCGGAGGACGCGCGCTTCTGCAGCCACTCCGGTATCGATTGGCAGGAGCTGCGCGAGGCGTTCGAGGATGCCGACGACCTCGATGCGATGCGCGGCGGGTCGACCATCACACAGCAGACCGCCAAGAACCTGTTCCTGTGGCCGGGGCGCAGCCTCCTTCGCAAGGGGCTGGAAATTCCGCTGGCGCTCTGGATCGATCTGGTGCTGCCCAAGCGGCGGGTGCTGGAAATCTACCTCAATATCGCCGAATGGGGCCCCCATGGCGAATTCGGCGTCGAAGCGGGTGCGCGGCGGGCCTTCGGCAAGTCGGCGCGGGATGTTTCGGCCGCGGAGGCTGCGCTGCTCGCGGCCGTGCTGCCTAACCCCGTGCGGCGCAGCGCACACCAGCCGCGGCCGGGCGTGCGGCGGATCGCGGGCATCCATGAGACGCGCGCAGCGGCGGCAGCGTCCTCGCTCGATGCCTGCGCGCGGGCGCGCTGACCCACTGGTGTGGTGGATTTGAAGTTCCTGCCATTATCGCGGCTGGCTCGCAGCAGGAACTTCAAATCTAAAACAACACTAGAATCATATAGTTGCTAGTGTCGTTTTGATTCCAAAGTTCGCATCAGAGCATGCTGCACGGCCTTGCGAACTTTGGAATCGCGACACTAGCGTTGACCGGAGCGTTGCTCTATAAGCCCGGCTTTCGATCAACCCGACATTTCGCGCGCCCGGCAGGGTCGGGCGCCAAGCAAGGAGAACGCCGCCATGGCCGTGCCGAAACGAAAAGTTTCCCCCTCCAAGCGCGGCATGCGGCGCTCAGCCGACGCGCTCAAGCGGCCAACGTATGTCGAAGACAAGGATTCCGGCGAACTGCGCCGCCCCCACCACATCGATCTCAAGACCGGCATGTACAAGGGCCGCCAAGTGCTCAAGCCGAAGGTCGAAATCTGACTGGCGGTTCCCTGCCGTCGGCCTGACGGCAGCCGAGCCAGGCGCGGGGATGCGAGGAGGCTTCGATGTTCTTGGTCGGGGTTCCCCTGCTGTTGGTCCCGTTCGGGATCTACAATGCGGTCGCTTTTCTCATGCCGGAGGTGGACTGGACCAAGCCGCTGCCGCCAATTCATATCGTCTCCGGCGGCGACTGGGCGATGTCGCCGGGCGATATACTGGTCGTCTTTGCGATCCTGATTTTATTCTTCGAACTGGTCAAATCCACGCGCATCGGATTGCGCACGATTATCGATCACATGCTGTCGGCGGTGTTGTTCGCCGTGATCCTGATCGAGTTTCTGCTGTTCAAAGAGGCCGCGACCGCGACCTTTTTCATCCTGCTGATTATCAGCTTTGTCGATGTGCTGGCGGGTTTTACGATCACCATCCGCACGGCGCAGCGCAACATCGAGTTCGACAACGCCAACAAGATCGCATCTTAAGAGGGCGTCGGTTGCTCGAAGCGCTTTAGAGCGCGCGTGATAGGGCGTGGCCGGCCAGGGCGGGGACAGTCGCGCGCGCCGCGGCATAGATGGCGGCGGCGACATTGGGCTCGGCGCGGCGGCGCTCGCGTGTCTGCGGCAACGCCTGTCCGGTGGCAATAAGGTGGGCAAGGAAGTTCGCCGGCTGCCGCGCCGCGGTTTGCACGCCCTCGCTTGATCGTGCCGGGGAGAGCGGGATGAGGGCGCGGCTGTTGCTCTTGGAATCGCCGGCCGTTACCGCAGCGCCGGTGGCCGTATCGCACACGCCGGGACGCATCCGGCTCGACGCCGCGATTTGATTATGGATCCCGTTTACCCGCATCGCATGGCCTCTTGTCTCGATCTGGGACACGAAGTGCCTGATGCAGAAGATGTCGCAAACAGCGTGCCGGAATAGGCGACCGGCAAAATCGGTCTCCGGATTGGCGTCAGATCGCGCGAATATCGTTAAGCGAGCGCGTTAACCTGGCGGTTTAGCAATATCAATTCAGACAGTAGACGCTGTAAGGCAGATGCAGCGCGTCGCGTGAACTGCAAAATGCCCCGCGCCTTGCCGACTGGTTGGAAGTGGTACCGGAAACGGCTTGTTTCAAGCGCGGCGGCTTTCCCAAAAAGGGCCAGCCGATACGCATTGGTAAAATCTTAGTGATGTCAGCCAACGCGCGTTAGCCATGTTGGGCGCCGCGGCACATTTTGCTTAGTGACAACGCAAGCGGCGAGCGCCTGAGGCTTACGGCTTATTCTTCTCGGTGAGGCGATCGAGGCGCTTTTGCATTTCCTCCATCTGCAGCTTGAGATCATCGATCTCGCCGCCGCCTGGTTTTTGCGGCTTGTCGGCCTCGTCGGCCGGCCGCTCGCGCCCAAACGGCGTGAATATGGTAAAGGCGCGCTCGAACATTTCCATGTTTCGCCGCACTTGCTCTTCCATGGCGCCGAGATTGCCTATGCCAAAGGCTTGTGCCATCTGCGCGCGGAATTTTTCCTGTTCGCGCGTGAGCGAGTCGAGCGAAGCTTCCAGATAGCGCGGTACCAGCATCTGCATGCTGTCGCCATAGAAACGTATGAGCTGTCGCAGGAAATTGATCGGCAGCAGATTCTGCCCTTCCTTGTTTTCCTGCTCGAAGATGATTTGCGCGAGCACGGAGCGCGTGATGTCCTCGTTGGTCTTGGCGTCGTAGACGACAAAATTCTCGCCTTGTTTGAGCATGACGGCGAGGTCTTCGAGCGTGACATAGGTGCTCGTGCCGGTGTTGTAGAGCCGCCGGTTGGCGTATTTCTTGATCGTGATGGGCTCTTCGGATTTAGCCATGATGGTTCATCGGTTCTGGCGATACGCGACACCGCACGGCCGGGCAAAATAAGCGCAATCCCTGCCTCGGGGCATAATTTGTGCAGCGCCTCCTGACGGTCTTATCGCATGCCGCTCGGGTGAGTTAAAGGCACCTAGTGTCCCGAATCCGAAGTTCGCTTGAATTTTCAGCACCCGCGTTAGCGAACTTCGGATTCAAAGGGACACTAGCAATGTATAGATTCTAGTGTGGTATTGGTTCAGAAGTTCCCTTGACGGACTCAGAGGCGGGGATGAAGGGAACTTCTGAACCACCACACTAATGCCGCCGATTTGAAGTTCCTGCAGCAGTTGCAGCAAATTCGGCTAGGAACTTCAAATCGAAAAGCGGCACTAGAATCATAGAGTTGCTAGTGCCCCTTTGTTTCCGAAGTTCGTGTCAGAGCGTGCTGCGGCGTATCACGAACTTCGGAAACGGGGCACTAG
>CAZNSG010000332.1:0-5570 GCA_964575715.1 uncultured Hyphomicrobiales bacterium
CATTACCGATCTTCGCATCCCCTTCCTTCGCCTGGTGCTGTTCTTCGTCAAGGCGTCTCTCGCGGCGATTCCGGCCGCCATCATCGTAGGCATCATCGTGATGGTGCTGGCCGCGATCCTGATGACGTCGTTGGGCGGCAGCCCCACGTTCGTCTTCCGTCGCTGGGGGATCTGACGCTTAAGCCCGCCCGAGCACCCTGCCCGCCACCGCGTCGAGCTTTTTCAGCAATTCCGGATCGCGCGCCTCGGGCGCGGTGATCAGCGCCTGGTCGAGCGCGCGGTCGGAGCCGATCGGACAAGGCTCATGCTGGCGCGGAAAATCGCGCGCCAGCCGCGCCACCAGATTCTTGGCTTTTTCGGCGTTGCCGGTGAGCACCTTGATCACGTCCTGCACGGTGACGGCATCGTGCTCGGGGTGCCAGCAGTCGAAGTCGGTGACCATGGCGACGGTTGCGTAGCAAAGTTCGGCTTCGCGCGCGAGCTTGGCCTCCGGCATATTCGTCATGCCGATGACCGAATAGCCAAGCTGCTTGTAGGTGAGGCTTTCGGCCAGCGAGGAAAACTGCGGCCCTTCGATGCACACATAAGTTCCGCCGCGCACGGTATGGATGCCTTCGGCTTCCGCCGCGGCCGCCGCGCGCATGCGTAGCCGCGGCGAGACCGGATGCGCCATCGACACATGGGCGACCAGTCCGGTGCCGAAGAACGAGGTCGCGCGCTGGTGGGTACGATCGACGAACTGATCGACCAGCACGAAAGTGCCGGGCGAAAGCTCCTCCTTGAACGAACCGCAGGCCGAGAGCGAAATGAGATCGGTCACGCCGGCGCGTTTTAGAACATCGATGTTGGCGCGGTAATTGATATCGGAGGGCGATATCCGGTGACCCTTGTCATGGCGCGAGAGAAACACCACCGGCAGACCGGCGATCTCACCGATGCGCAGTGGCGCCGACGGCTCGCCCCAGGGGCTTTCGATGCGCTCTTCGCGCACGTTGACGAGCCCCGGCAGATCGTAGATGCCGGAACCGCCGATGATGCCGAGAACGGATTTGGTCATTGCGCCATCGCCGTTGATGTTAATTGTCATTGCCGGGCTTGACCCGGCAATCCATCCACTTCGCAAAAAGATGGATGCCCGGGTCAAGCCCGGGCATGACGATTGTTAAGCGTGGCCTTTCACCGCCGACCACACTTTCTTCTTGGTGAAGTAAAGCAGGCCGGCGAAAATAATCAGGAACACCATCACCTGGAAGCCGATGCGTTTGCGCGCATTGAGGTGCGGTTCCGCCGCCCACATCAGAAAGGCGGTGAGGTCTCTGGCGTATTGCTCGGCGGTTTGCGGTGCGCCGTCGTCATAGGTCACACCGCCGGTATACATCAAGACCGGTTTCGGCATGGCGATGGCGTTGCCGGGGAAATACTTGTTGTAGGCGAGCCCCGATGGAACATTGACGCCGGCAGGCGGTTTGTCTTCGTAACCGATGAGCAGCGCGACAATATAATCCGGGCCCTGCTCCTGATATTGCGTGAAGGCATCAAGCACGAACCAGGGAAAGCCGCGCTCGTAGCCGCGCGCCTTGGCGATCACCGAGAAATCCGGCGGCACGGCGTTGTAGCGCGCGCGCGCCGCATTGTCGTTGGGGAACGGCGGCGGGAAGCGATCGGCCGGCCGGCCCCTGCGCTCGAACATTTCGCCCTGCTCGTTGGGGCCGTCCTGCACGGTGTATTCACTCGCGAGCTGCCTGATCTGCGCGTCGGAATAGCCCAGCGCACCGGACTCGCCGAGATTGCGGAACGAGAGCATGGAAAGTCCGTGGCAGACGGCGCACACCTCGCGATAGACCTTGAATCCGCGCTGAAGCTGGGCCGGATCGTAGCTGCCGAAGGGGCCGGCGAACGACCATTTCTGCCGCGGCGGCGCCGGCTGGGCGGGGTCCGCCGCCGCCGCGGAATACGGCGCGATCAGCCCAACGAGCGAGGCGGCAAGAACAGCGGCAAGGATGGGTCGCGCCATGAATATCTCTTCGCCTGACTTTAAGTTGCCGTGCCGGTCTTCACCGGAGACAAGATCGATTCCGAAATGGAATTGGGCAGCGGCTTGGTTTTCTCGAACAGGCCGAGCAGTGGCAAGATGACGAGGAAGTGCAGGAAGTAATAGGCGGTCAGAATGCGCGCGGCAATGACATAGCCGCCTTCCGCAGGCTTCGCGCCAAGCCAGCCCAGCCCCACACACACGATCACGAAGATCCAGAAGAACTGCCGGTAGAGCGGACGATAGTTGGCGGAGCGTACACGCGAGGTGTCGAGCCACGGCAGGAATGCAAGAATGACGATCGAACCGCCGAGCGCGACAACACCCATGAGCTTGCTCGGGATCGCGCGCAGGATGGCGTAGAATGGCAAATAGTACCATTCGGGCACGATATGCGTCGGGGTGACCGCCGGATTGGCTGGGATGTAATTGTCGGGATGGCCCATATAGTTCGGCATATAAAACACGAACCAGGCGAGCACGATGCAGAACACGATAAACAGAAATGAATCCTTGACCGTGGCGTAGGGCGTGAAGGCAAGTGTGTCCTGCGCCGATTTTGGCTCGATGCCGGTCGGATTGTTCTGGCCCACGACGTGCAGCGCCCAGACGTGCAGCCCGACGACGCCGACAATCACGAAGGGCAGCAGGTAGTGGAGCGCGTAGAAACGATTGAGCGTCGGATTGCCGACCGCGTAGCCGCCCCACAGCCAGCTGACGATCGACTCGCCGACCAGCGGAATCGCCGAAAACAGATTGGTGATGACGGTCGCCGCCCAGAAGCTCATCTGGCCCCAGGGCAGCACGTAGCCCATGAAGCCGGTGATGATCATCAAGAGCAGCAGGACGACGCCGAGGATCCAGATCAGCTCGCGCGGCTCCTTGTAGGAGCCATAGTACATGCCGCGGAACATGTGGATATAAGCGGCCAGGAAGAACAACGAGGCGCCGTTGGCGTGCAGGTAGCGCAAGAGCCAGCCGTAGTTGACGTTGCGCATGATGTGCTCGACGGAATTAAACGCAAAATCGACGTGCGGCGTGTAGTGCATGGCCAGCACGATGCCGGTGATGAACTGAGCTACCAGAATGAGCGAAAGGATGCCGCCGAACGTCCACCAATAATTGAGATTGCGCGGTGTCGGGTAGACCACGAACGACGAATAGATCAGCCCGCCGATCGGCAGCCGGCGCTCGATCCATTTCATTACTGGGTTTTTTGGCTGGTAAGTCGGGTGGCCACTCATCATGGAACCTCAGGCCTTGGCCGGCTGGGATTCGCCAATCAGAATCTTGCTGTCGGACAGGAACGTGTAGGGAGGAATGGGCAGATTATTCGGTGCCGGTTTTACCCGCACGCGGCCGGAGGTGTCGTATTGCGAGCCGTGACAGGGACAGAACCAGCCGCCGTAATCGCCTTTATGCGCGATCGGGATACAACCGAGGTGGGTGCAGATGCCGACAAGCACAAGCCACTGGTCTTTGCCCTTCTTCACGCGATCCTGGTCCGCTTGTGGATCAGGTAAACTGCTTATTTGGACCGCGCGCGCTTCGTCGATTTCCTTTTTGGTGCGGTGGCTGATGAAGATCGGCTTGCCGCGCCAGAACACTTTTATGATCTGGCCTTGGGCGATGGGGGCGAGATCGACCTCGACCGGCGCACCGGCGGCGATGGTCGAGGCGTCCGGATTCATCTGCGAGACCAGCGGCACCAGCGTTGCCGCTGCTCCAACGGCACCGACGGCGCCGGTCGCAATGTAGAGAAAATCGCGGCGAGTCGGCTCGGCCGATATTGTCGTCACGTTGGCAATTCCCTTTTTGTCAGCCCACCCGCGCTGAGCACCGCAGTTACGCCAGTTTCATTAAATATAGGCCTTGCGTACTTACCTCGCGGCGGCGGATGGACCGGCCGCCCTGGTCCTGGGGAAGGCCTCAAAAGCGGCACGATCCAGCTACGTTTTATTGGGCGTTCTATTGGCACCCTTGCCGATTGAGCGCAAGCCCGCTATCGGGCTAACCGCTGAAAGTCACATAAACCCTTAGTCTATCGTGGGTTTCAGTGATCGATTCAGAGCAATTGAGGGGCGCAAAAGGCGCTATGCGAATTGTCCTCTACGAGCCCGACATCCCGCAAAACACCGGTACGATTCTCCGGCTGTGCGCCTGTCTCGGGATCGAGGCGCACATCATCGAGCCGGCGGGGTTTGCGACCTCCGATCGCGCGTTTAAGCGCGCGGGCATGGATTATCTCGACCAGGTCCAACTCGTGCGGCATACCGAATGGGCGGCGTTCGACGCCTGGCGGCGGGCCGAGCAACTGCGGCTGGTGCTGTTTACTACCAAGGGAGCGACGCCGTATCTCGACCATCGCTTTTCGCCCCATGAGGTGCTGCTGTTCGGCCGCGAATCCGCGGGCGTGCCCGAGGCAGTCCATGCCGCCGCCGACGCGCGGCTGCTGATACCGATGCGGCCGGACCTGCGAGCGCTCAATGTGGCGATGGCGGCCGCCATGGCGGCGGGAGAGGCAATGCGGCAGACAAACGCGACCGATCGGGTTATTGCATCGGCATGACATCCTCCCTCCCCGACCCCGCGGTACTCGATGCGCGCAAGACCCGCGCGCGGACCTGGTTCGAGACGCTGCGCGATCAAATTTGCGCGGCGCTGGAGGCCATTGAAGACGCGCTGCCCGCCGGCGCGCCCTTCGCCGATCGCGCGGCCGGACGTTTTGAGCGCACGCCCTGGGCGCGCACGGATCATACCGGAGCGGATGGTGGCGGCGGGGTGATGGCGATGATGCATGGCCGCGTATTCGAGAAAGTGGGCGTGCATTGCTCGACCGTGCACGGCGAATTTGCGCCGGAATTCCGCAAGGAGATTCCCGGCGCGGAAAACGATGCGCGCTTTTGGGCTTCCGGCATTTCGCTGATCGCGCATCCGCACAATCCGCAAGTGCCGGCGGTACACATGAACACGCGCTTTGTCGTCACCCAGAAGGCTTGGTTCGGCGGCGGCGCGGATTTGACGCCGGTGCTAGAGAGGCGGCGCACGCAAGCCGATCCCGACACGCTCGCTTTTCATGCCGCGATGAAGGCCGCTTGCGACGCGCACGCGGCGGTCGCGCCCTACGACAAATACAAGAAATGGTGCGATGAATATTTTTTCCTGAAACACCGCAACGAGATGCGCGGTATCGGTGGTATTTTTTACGATTACCTCACATCGAACGATTGGGATGCTGACTTTGCCTTTACACAAGATGTCGGCCGCGCGTTTCTCAATGTCTATCCGCAACTCGTGCGCAAGAATTTTACAACATCATGGAACGAAGCCGAGCGCGAGGAGCAACTGGTGCGGCGCGGGCGCTATGTGGAGTTCAACCTGCTGTACGACCGCGGCACGATCTTCGGTCTGCGTACGGGCGGCAATGTGGAGTCGATTCTCTCATCGCTACCGCCGCTGGTGAAGTGGCCGTAAAACTTTCTCCGTGTCCCGGATGCGGTGCAGCGCAAGTGCCATAAGCGCGTTTACGCGCGTCTTC
>CAZNSG010000333.1:0-11677 GCA_964575715.1 uncultured Hyphomicrobiales bacterium
GTAACCGACCGCGATTTCGTGCCTTGGCGCTTTTCGGACGCCGGTCGTCGGAGCGCGTGGATGGCGCCGTCATGCCGGCATCCGAAAACCTGCACAGTGCACAGTAGGCGACATTCGGTTGCTCTCGTTAGGGCTGCTCAGCATCTCACATCGACGCCCTTGATCTTGGATTGCCGAGTGTTAGAATCTCGCGTTCCGGTAGACTTGGCGCTCTTGGGGGGACCAAGCTCATGCGCATCGCGCGTCTTGCTGCGATAATCGCATGGAGCGTGCTGGCGGTTCTGTTTGGCCTTGTGCCAGCGTCGGCTGCGGAGATCACTGTCGCGTCACCAGATCGCGATGGTATAAGCCGCGTTACAGTTTCGGGACGCTTAGAACAAGGCGACGATACTCAGTTTCGTAATAAGATTGCTTCGGTGACTAAGGCAATCGTTGCTTTTGTAAGTAACGGTGGGAGTGTAGCGGCTGGTATTGGGATCGGAGAGACGATCCGACTCAAAAATTTCAGCACAATTGTCCCAGACAACAGTCAGTGTGCATCGGCATGCGCTATCGCTTGGCTAGGCGGCACACAACGGTATATGTGCTCTACTGCGAGGATCGGCTTTCACGCCGCATCTGAAGCGCGGTCGGGCCAAGTATCAGGTGCAGGAAGCGGACTCGTCGGTGCCTATTTAAACAAGATTGGTTTGCCATACTCGGCCGTGGTCTACATTCTTCAAGCGCAGCCAGATTCTATGACGTGGCTGAGCGTATATGACGCTTTACGGCTCAGAATTGATGTTTCACATTTAGATACGCCCCAGTGCAGACAGCCCGGCATGATCGTTGTTATCGCGCCACCGTTTGTGCCGCCAAAGCCGCAACCAATGCCGCCGCTGGTTGTGCCTACAATGCCGCAACCGATTATGCCTTCCCTCGCTAGCCCCCAGGGCCCCGCTAGCCCCTGGTGGAGGCTTCCTTCCAACAATCGTGTTGCTTCTCTCTCGGTTGAACGCGAACGTGCGCTCGAACCGAAGGATACCTTCAAGGAATGCGACTTTTGTCCCGAGATGGTGGCGGTGCCGGCGGGTTTGTTCACCATGGGCTCACCAGTAAGTGAGCCAGAGCGCGGGAAAAGAGAAGGCCCGCAACATCAAGTCACCTTCGCGCGGCCGTTCGCGGCCGGAAAGTTCGCGGTGACGTTCGATGAATGGGACGCCTGCGTTGCCGATGGCGGCTGCAACGGCTACCAGCCAACTGACAGCGGCTTGGGGCGCGGCCGGCAGCCTGTGATCAACGTCAACTGGGACGACGCCAAGGCCTATGTAGTGTGGCTATCGCGCAAGATTGGCAAGACCTATCGGTTGCTGAGCGAAGCGGAACGAGAATATGTGACGCGCGCCGGCACGACCACGCCTTTCTGGTGGGGCTCTTCGATTTCGACCAGCCAAGCCAACTACGACGGCAGGTCCGCCTACAACCACGGCTCGAAGGGCGAATTCCGGCAAAGGACCATGCCGGTTGACTCGTTCCAGCCCAACCCATGGGGCTTCTATCAGGTACACGGCAACGTGTGGGAATGGACGGAGGATTGCTACAAGGACAATTACGCGGGTGCGCCGACCGATGGCTCGGCCTCGACCAGCGGTGATTGCGGTCTCCGTGTCCTTCGCGGCGGTTCCTTGGGCGTCGGTCCGGGGGGCCTCCGTGCGGCCGTCCGCTTCGGAATGCCCGCCCACCTCCGGGGCAGCGCCCTCGGCTTTCGGGTCGGGAGGACGCTTACCCATTAACTCATTATCTCTTTACATCTTAGGCCCAGGGCGAAACCCTCGTTGATTTTTTTGACATGGTTCTGATGATGGATAATCCGGCATCAGAGCTATTCGCGCATCCACGCTTTTGGGTGTCGTTCGTTGTCGTCGGCGAACCGGCGAAACTCACAAAGTGACAGACAATGATCTTGCTGTAGCCGCATCCGCCACTTCCGAGATGGGTCAATCACGTCACAGTTGCCCAAAGCCGCACGTCGGTGTGCTTCCGCAGTTCCCCAAAACCGGACATAAATTCAAGCCGTTGGCTCCGACGCGAAGTGCCACAGGAAGAGACATCCGGCTCGTGGTTATCATCAGCACGGCGTCGTTTGAAAGTCGCCACACACAATCGCGCAATAGCCATCGCTACGCTTGCGCCTGGGGGTGTCCCCGCCCCCTCGCGCGCCCAAAAGTTAGCCCTGTGTTAGCTATGGATTGGCCTCTCAAGATACCATTAGGGTCGCGTCCAAACCTTAGGTTGACCTTAGTATCGGGCAGCCTGATCACAGCCTTGCCTCGACTGCCTAAAGCGGTAAGCTTCGCAAGAACAGCGGGGGAGCATATGCGAACGACTGTAACCGTTGTTGCAGCTTTTCTTTTTCTTGGTTGTAACTCAGCGATTAGCCGCGATCTCGCCTTGAGCGGGGCGGGAGGTAAAACTTGTGCCGTCTTTGCAAAAGATTATAAAGATTCGCCAGTAATTATTGAAGATTATTATTTCGCATGGGCACAAGGCTTTATGACTGGATTTAATACGGCGCAGCTTGCAGCAAAGCAGCGCACTCGCAATTTGGGCGGAGTGTCGATTGATCAGCAACAGGCTCGTATTCGAGCATTCTGTAATCGTAAGCCCCTTGCCGACTACTTCGAAGCCGTAATTGACTTGTACCTTTCTTTGCCGGAGAGCGCCTTTTTGCCATCATCAAACTGACTCATTAATCGCGTGTGTTAAACGTTAGAGGTTCCTGGCACACCCTCTTACCTCGACTCAGTAAATCACGCGGCCCCCATCGCCCGCTTCACGGTCATCGGCTGCCACCGCCTGCCGTGCGGTGTCTCGATGCCGGCCTCGTCAAACGGGTGCTGCCCTGGGCTGCTACCATTTTGCTACCCAACTGCCTGATACGAGGCAAGACGGGGCGTTACTCGGATGAGCGTTTGCCTGCGAAATGTCGCGGTTTTTCGGACGTGCTGGAACGCCAAATGACTGGGCAATATAGCTATGGCCGAACTCCAAAACCGGGGGTTGGGGGTTCGAGTCCCTCCACTCCTGCCACGACGCCTGCAGCAGCATCTGTATGCACCTTGCCAAGGCCTTGGCGGGACTGATGGACCTCACTCAAGCTTGACGATCCGGCCGCCGGGCAGTAGGAAGCGCCCATCGTCAGCGGCCCGGTAACGGACTTCCGCGGCGAGCATACTCCCCCAAGCAGGGTCGGCTTAGCCGGTCTCATCCTTTGAAGGTTGGGCGGGCGATGCCTATTTGGATCTAGCAATGGCAAAGTTCAGTCCGTTCAAATTCCTCCAGGAAGTGCGTGCCGAGGCCGACAAGGTGACTTGGCCGACGCGCCGCGAAACACTGATCACCACCGCCATGGTGTTCGTGATGGTGGCGATCGCTTCGGTGTTTTTCCTGGTCGCGGACCAGATCATCCGCATGCTCATCACCATCGTGCTCGGCATCGGCTCTTAAAGGACAACGATTCCCTCCCATGGCCAAGCGCTGGTACATCGTCCACGCCTACTCGAATTTCGAGAAAAAGGTCTCCGATTCGATCCGCGAGCAGGCCAAGCAGCGCGGGCTGTCGGAAAAGTTCGATGAAATATTAGTTCCGATCGAGAAGGTCGTGGAAGTTCGGCGCGGCCGTAAGGTCGACACTGAGCGCAAGTTCTTCCCCGGTTACGTGCTGGTGAAGATGGAACTGACCGACGAGGTCTACCATCTGATCAAGAACACGCCGAAGGTGACCGGATTCCTTGGCACCGACAAGAAGCCGATGCCGATTTCGGAGGCGGAGGCCCAGCGCATTCTGCATCAGGTGCAGGAGGGCATCGAGCGGCCGAAACCCTCGATCTCATTCGAAGTGGGAGAACAGGTGCGCGTTTCCGACGGTCCGTTTGCCTCGTTCAACGGCACTGTCGAAGAAGTGGATGAAGGCCGTTCGCGCGTGAAAGTCGCGGTCTCGATCTTCGGCCGTGCCACGCCGGTTGAGCTGGAGTTTACCCAGGTGGAGAAGATATAGTTAGTTTTTACCTCTCCCCGCTTGCGGGGAGAGGGAGATGAAGCGTGGGAGGTGAGGCGGTGTCGCCAGCCGTCAAGATCCGCACCACTGAAAAGGAGTAGGGCATGGCAAAGAAAGTCACTGGATACCTGAAATTGCAGGTGCCGGCGGGGAGCGCGAATCCCGCGCCGCCGATCGGACCCGCGCTCGGCCAGCGCGGGCTCAACATCATGGAGTTTTGCAAGGCGTTCAACGCGCAGACACAAAAATTGGAGAAGGGTGCGCCGATCCCGGTGGTCATCACCGTCTATGCGGATCGCTCGTTCACCTTCGAGATGCGCACGCCGCCGGTCTCGCACTTCATCAAGAAGGCGGCCAAGCTTGAAAGCGGCTCAAAGACTCCGGGCCGGGATGTCGCGGGCTCCGTGACCTCGGCGCAGGTGCGCGAGATCGCCGAGCAGAAGATGAAGGATCTCAACTGCGACACGATCGATGCGGCCATGCGCATGGTCGAAGGCTCCGCCCGCTCGATGGGCATCGAAGTTAAGGGGTAACGGTCATGGCAAATCTCGGAAAGCGCATGCTGCAGGTGCGTGAAGGCGTCAATCGCGACAAGGCCTACGCGCTCGAAGAGGCGGTCAAGATGGTCAAGGAGCGCGCCAAGGCAAAGTTCGACGAGACGATCGAAATTGCGATGAATCTCGGCGTCGATCCCAAGCATGCCGACCAGATGGTGCGCGGCATGGTCAATCTGCCGAACGGCACCGGCCGCACGTTGCGTGTCGGCGTGTTCGCGCGCGGCGCCAAGGCTGACGAAGCGAAGGCCGCGGGTGCCGATGTGGTGGGCGCCGAGGATCTGGTCGAAAAAGTCAACGCTGGCACCATCGACTTCGACCGCTGCATCGCCACCCCAGACCTGATGCCGCTGGTCGGCCGGCTCGGCAAGGTGTTAGGTCCGCGCGGACTGATGCCCAACCCCAAGGTCGGCACGGTAACCATGGATGTGACCAGCGCGGTCAAGGGCGCTAAAGGCGGCTCGGTGGAATTTCGCGTGGAGAGTGCCGGCATCGTACAGGCCGGGGTCGGCAAGGCGTCATTTCCAGCCGAAAAACTGGTCGAGAACATCAAAGCCTTCGCCGATGCAGTCAACAAAGCGAAACCCACCGGAGCCAAGGGCCATTACATCAACCGGATCGCCATTTCCTCGACCATGGGGCCGGGGGTGAAGGTGGAGCTGGCAAGCGTGCTCGGGAGCCCAGGGGCGAACTAAACCGGAATCTGGCGCAGTTCTTCGCCTGAATTGCGCACAATTACTTTAAAAGCGTCCTTAAATAGGTCTTGGCAAGCGGGCTTGAACGATTTAGATAATGCCTCGCGGGCGTGCCGGCCTAGTTTGTCGGCGCGCCTTCTTGCGCTTTTCGGAAACAACAGCAGTCAGGAACCGATTCCTTTTGGACGTCCCCAGGGATTCATCTGAAAGGTACGAAGAAAATTGCTGTTTTTTGAACGCGCGGCTGCTCCGGAGTTTCCGGGCGGAGATAAAAGAGAAGTGCCTGTCCAAGACTGCGGGTGCCGGGGTCCGGCTTAATTGATCAGGCCTGCACAGACGGGGAAGACCGATAGGGGTTTTGAGTCCAGGGATTTTTAACTCTGGGGTTTAAGGCCCGCGACCGGTTCGAACCATATGGATCTGCGGCGGCGGATGCCGCGGCAGGGGGCAGGGCATAGGGAGCGTCGTTCCGGCCCATTTTCAGGATGGGCGGGACGGCAGGTCGCAACCGGCGGATTTCGCGTCAATGACCGCGTGTCAATGGACGCGTCCGCCAACCGGAGAGAGCTCGTGGAACGCGCGGCAAAAGCAGAGATGGTGACGGAGCTGAAGGGGGTCTTCAAGGCCGCCCATACCGTCGTCGTCGCTCATTATGCCGGTCTCACCGTGGGCCAGATGCAGACCCTGCGCAAACAGGCGAAGCTTGCTGGCGCCAAGGTGAAGGTCGCCAAGAATCGCCTCGCAAAAATCGCTCTTGAGGGCACTGACGTTGCCTCCATCGGGCCTTTGCTTAAGGGACCGACGCTGATCGCCTTCTCGGGCGATCCGGTGGCAGCGACCAAGGTCGTCGTCGACTTCGCCAAGGGGCACGAGAAATTGGTGATCCTGGGCGGAGCGATGGGTAAGACCGCGCTCGACGCCAATGGCGTCAAGGCAATCGCCGCGCTGCCATCGCTTGATCAGTTGCGCGCCAAGATCGTCGGCCTCATTGCGGCGCCGGCGACCAAAGTGGCGCAGTTGATCAACGCACCGGGAGCACAGCTTGCCCGCGTGGTTCAGGCCTATGCCAACAAGAGCTAACGAGAGCGACCGCAAAGGGTCGCCCGCTCAACCGGTTCGAACGCAAAAAGGAACGAAGACAAATGGCCGAGTTATCCAAGATTGTTGATGAGCTCTCCAAGCTCACGATCCTCGAAGCATCGGAACTTACCAAGATGCTCGAAGAGAAGTGGGGCGTTTCCGCCGCGGCCGCCGTCGCGGTCGCTGCACCTGGCGCAGCCGCTGCGCCGGTCGAGGAGAAGACCGAATTCACCGTCGTGCTGACGGCAATCGGCGATAAGAAGATCGAGGTCATCAAAGAGGTGCGTGCGCTCACCGGGCTGGGGTTGAAGGAAGCCAAGGACCTGGTCGAGGGCGCACCCAAGACCGTCAAGGAAGGCGTGAACAAGGAAGAGGCCGGCAAGATCAAGGCAACGCTTGAGAAAGTCGGCGCCAAGGTTGAGCTCAAGTAAGCGCGAGCTTGCTTGAGCGAAATCCCCGGGCGAGCGCAGCGAGACCCGGGGATCAATAGATGGATGGCATCGGAACTCGGGCTTGTCCGAGTTCCGGAGGGTCAAGTTCCAATAGTCGGTTAAACCCGACTATTGGTGTCTAGCCCGGCCATGACGAAACAAAAGGCGATCCCGGGGAACGCCTCGGGATCGCCATTCTTGCCGCTTAAGCGGCGCTATTGCTGCGGCGATTTGGGGTAACCCAAAAAGTCGAGAAATGAAAAGTTGAGAAGCCGGGCATTCGTACGCCTGTCCAGACGGTCGCGATGGATTGCGGCATTTTGGAGAGTCGTTCCGGCTGCCCCCACCGGTCGACAACAGAGAGAGCACGATGGCGCAGACGTTCACAGGTCGCAAGCGCGTTCGGAAATTTTTCGGGAAAATTCAGGAAGTGGCGGAGATGCCGAACCTCATCGAGGTTCAAAAGGCATCCTACGATCAATTCCTGCTGGTGAAGGAACCGCAAGGCGGACGGCCCAACGAAGGCCTGCAGGCCGTCTTCAAGTCGGTCTTTCCGATTTCGGATTTCTCCAATACTTCGCAACTTGAATTCGTCAAATACGAGTTCGAGGCGCCAAAGTACGACGTCGATGAGTGCCACCAGCGCGGCATGACCTATGCGGCGCCGCTGAAAGTGACACTGCGGCTGATCGTGTTCGATATCGACGAGGAAACCGGCGCGCGTTCGGTCAAGGACATCAAGGAGCAGGATGTCTACATGGGCGACATTCCGCTCATGACCAACAACGGCACGTTCATCGTCAATGGCACCGAGCGAGTGATCGTATCGCAGATGCACCGCTCTCCTGGCGTGTTCTTCGATCACGACAAGGGCAAGACGCATTCTTCCGGCAAGCTGTTGTTTGCCGCGCGTATCATTCCCTATCGCGGCTCATGGCTCGATATCGAATTCGACGCCAAGGACATCGTGCATGCCCGCATCGACCGGCGGCGCAAGATTCCGGTGACCTCGCTGCTGTTCGCGCTCGGCTTGGATGGCGAGACCATCCTCGATACATTCTACAAGCATGTGCCTTACAAGCGCGCCAAGGATGGTTGGCGCATGCCGTTCGATGCCAACCGGCTCAAAGGCTACAAGGCGGTCAACGATCTGGTTGATGCCGACACCGGCCGCGTCGTGGTCGAGGCCGGCAAGAAGATCACCGTGCGCCAGGCGCGCCAGCTCTCCGAGCGGGGCTTGAAACACCTGCGCATGACCGACGGCGAATTGATCGGCCACTACATCGCCGAGGATCTCGTCAACGTGAAGACCGGCGAGATCTATGTGGAAGCCGGGGAAGAGATAACCGAGAAGAATCTGAAGCAGCTGATCGAGGCGGGCTACAAGGAGCTGCCGCTGCTCGACATCGATCACATCAACGTCGGCGCCTATATCCGGAACACGCTTGTGGTCGACAAGAACATGACGCGTGAGGACGCGCTGTTCGACATCTACCGGGTGATGCGCCCGGGCGAGCCGCCGACGCTCGACACCGCGCAGTCGATGTTCAATTCGCTGTTCTTCGATTCTGAGCGTTACGACCTGTCCGCGGTCGGCCGCGTTAAAATGAACATGCGGCTCGACCTCGATGCGGAAGATTCCGTGCGCATCCTGCGCAAGGATGACATCGTCGCGGTGATCCGCACGCTGGTCGATCTGCGCGACGGCAGGGGCGAGATCGACGACATCGACCACCTTGGCAATCGCCGGGTGCGCTCGGTCGGCGAGCTCATGGAGAACCAGTACCGCATCGGACTCCTGCGCATGGAGCGCGCGATCAAGGAGCGTATGTCGTCGGTCGACATCGATACGGTGATGCCGCAGGATCTGATCAACGCGAAACCCGCGGCGGCGGCGGTGCGCGAGTTCTTCGGCTCCTCGCAGCTCTCGCAGTTCATGGACCAGACCAACCCGCTGTCCGAGATCACGCATAAGCGCCGCCTCTCGGCGCTCGGGCCGGGCGGTCTTACGCGCGAGCGGGCGGGCTTCGAGGTGCGCGACGTGCATCCGACGCACTATGGACGTATCTGCCCGATCGAGACGCCGGAAGGACCGAACATTGGCTTGATCAACTCGCTCGCGACCTTTGCGCGCGTGAACAAGTACGGGTTTGTCGAGACGCCCTATCGCAAGGTCAAGGACGGCCGCGTCACCGACGAGGTGATCTATCTCTCCGCCATGGAGGAGAGCCGCTATACGGTCGCGCAGGCGAATGCGGCGATCGACAACCGCAACCGCTTCACCGAAGACCTCATCGTGTGCCGGCATGCCGGTGACGTGCTGATGGTGCAGCGCGAGAAGGTCGATTACATGGATGTCTCGCCCAAGCAGCTCGTCTCGGTGGCCGCGGCGCTGATTCCGTTCCTGGAGAACGACGACGCCAACCGCGCGCTGATGGGCTCCAACATGCAGCGCCAGGCGGTGCCGCTGGTGCGCGCGGAAGCGCCGTTCGTCGGCACCGGTATGGAGGGCGTGGTCGCGCGCGACTCCGGTGCCGCGATCGCCGCGCGCCGCACCGGCGTGATCGATCAGGTTGACGCCACCCGTATCGTCATTCGCGCGACCGCGGAAACCGATCCTTCAAAGTCGGGCGTCGATATCTACCGGCTGCATAAGTACCAGCGCTCCAACCAGAGCACCTGCATCAACCAGCGCCCGCTGGTGAAGGTGGGCGATCAGGTGGCCAAGGGCGACATCATCGCCGACGGTCCTTCGACCGAACTGGGCGAACTCGCGCTTGGGCGCAACGTGCTGGTCGCGTTCATGCCGTGGAACGGCTACAACTTCGAAGACTCGATTTTGCTCTCCGAGCGGATCGTGAAGGACGACGTCTTCACCTCGATCCATATCGAGGAATTCGAGGTGATGGCGCGCGACACCAAGCTCGGGCCGGAAGAAATCACCCGCGATATTCCGAACGTGTCGGAAGAGGCGCTGAAAAATCTCGACGAAGCGGGTATCGTCTATATCGGCGCCGAAGTGCGCGCCGGCGACATTCTGGTGGGCAAGATCACGCCCAAGGGCGAAAGCCCGATGACGCCGGAGGAAAAGCTGCTGCGCGCCATCTTCGGCGAGAAGGCCTCCGACGTGCGCGACACCAGCTTGCGCGTCCCGCCGGGCGTGCAGGGCACCGTGGTCGAGGTGCGCGTGTTCAATCGCCACGGCGTAGACAAGGACGAGCGTGCGCTCGCGATCGAGCGTGAGGAAATCGAACGGCTCGCCAAGGATCGCGACGACGAGCAGGCGATCCTCGACCGCAACGTCTACGGCCGCCTGGCCGAGATGCTTGAGAATCGGCAGGGCATTGCCGGCCCGAAGGGCTTTAAGAAGGATTCCAAGATCACCAAGGCGATGCTGGAGGAGTATCCGCGCGCGCAATGGTGGCAGTTCGCCCTCGTCAACGACAAGGTGATGGCGGAGATCGAAGCCATCCGCAAACAATACGACGAGTCGAAGAAGGGGCTCGAACAGCGCTTCCTCGACAAGGTCGAGAAGTTGCAGCGCGGCGACGAATTGCCGCCCGGCGTGATGAAGATGGTCAAGGTCTTCGTCGCGGTGAAGCGCAAGATCCAGCCCGGCGACAAAATGGCCGGCCGCCACGGCAACAAGGGCGTGGTGTCGAAGATTGTGCCGATCGAAGACATGCCGTTCCTGGAAGACGGCACTCAGGTGGACATCGTGCTTAACCCGCTCGGCGTGCCGAGCCGCATGAACGTCGGGCAGATTCTTGAGACGCACCTCGGCTGGGCCTGCGCCGGACTCGGCAAGCGCATCGGCCAGACGGTCGATGCCTATTACGCCAAGCGCGACGTGCGTCCGCTTAAGGATATCCTTAAAAAGATTTATGGCGACGACGAAACGATCAAATCGCTGCGCGAGGAGGAGTTGATCGAGCTCGGCGGCAATCTGCGCAAAGGCGTGCCGATCGCGACGCCGGTGTTCGACGGGGCCAAGGAGGCGGACATCGAGCACATGCTCGATCTCGCCGGTCTTGATCACTCGGGACAGGTCACGGTCTACGATGGCCGCACAGGAGATACATTCGATCGCAAGGTCACGGTCGGCCACATCTATATGCTCAAGCTGCACCACCTGGTGGACGACAAGATCCACGCGCGCTCGATCGGCCCCTACAGCCTCGTCACCCAGCAGCCGTTGGGCGGCAAGGCGCAGTTCGGCGGGCAGCGATTCGGCGAAATGGAGGTGTGGGCGCTCGAGGCTTATGGGGCGGCCTACACGCTGCAGGAGATGCTCACCGTCAAATCGGACGACGTGGCCGGCCGCACCAAGGTCTATGAAGCGATCGTGCGCGGCGACGACACGTTCGAAGCCGGCATCCCGGAGAGCTTCAACGTGCTGGTCAAGGAAATGCGCTCGCTCGGCCTCAACGTCGAGCTGTACAATTCCAAGCTGCAGCGCGGCGATGGCGTCGCCGAAGCGGCGGAATGACGATTTCACCTTCCCCGCACGCGGGGGAGCGATTCTGAGATTAAACGACCTGCAAGGTCGAGGAGATGACGATGAATCAAGAGATCATGAATCTTTTCAGCCCGCAGGTTCCGGCGCAGGTCTTCGACCAGATCCGGATTTCGATCGCGAGCCCTGAAAAGATTCTCTCGTGGTCCTACGGCGAGATCAAGAAGCCGGAAACGATCAACTACCGCACCTTCAAGCCGGAGCGCGATGGGCTGTTTTGCGCGCGCATCTTCGGGCCGATCAAGGACTACGAGTGCTTGTGCGGCAAGTACAAGCGCATGAAGTACAAGGGCATCATCTGCGAGAAGTGCTCGGTCGAAGTGACGCTCTCGCGCGTGCGGCGCGAGCGCATGGGCCATATCGAA
>CAZNSG010000334.1:0-4473 GCA_964575715.1 uncultured Hyphomicrobiales bacterium
TCCGCCGCCGCCGCTCAGCGCGCGGCGATCGCGCGATATCGCGCGGTTTGATTGCGGTGGGCGCCGGCGATTTGCGTTCCGCGCGCAAGTTTGCCAGCGAAGCCGGACGATTTAAATCCGGCGAGCCGCTCGCGCTTCTGCTCGTCTCGCAGACCGCCCAGCTTGCCGGCGACCGCGCGGCGGCGGAACGAGCGTTCCGTACCATGGCGGAACGCGACGACACCAAGCTGCTCGGGCTGCGCGGTCTGTATGTCGAAGCGCGGCGCCGCGAGGATCTCACTGCTGCGCGCAGCTTTGCCGAGGAGGCCGCGCGGACCGCGCCGGCGCTCGCCTGGGCCGGGCAGGCCGCGCTTGAGTTCCGCTGCGCGTCTGCCGACTGGGACGGGGCGCTTGCCGTGCTTGAGCGCAATATGAAAAACAAGCTCATGGCTAAGGCCGCCTACAAGCGCCAGCGCGCCGTGCTGCTCACCGCCTCTGCGCTCGCCGCCGAGGAGACCGATCGCGCGCGCGCGCGTTCCCTCGCGCTCGATGCCGTCAAGCTTGCGCCGACGCTTGTTCCGGCGGCCGAGCTGGCCGGGCGGATGCTGGCCGAGGCGCGCAAATTTCGCAAAGCGCGCCGGGTCATCGAGCGGGCCTGGCAGGCCAATCCGCATCCCGATCTCGCCCAGGTCTATGCCTATTTGCGCATTGGCGATTCCGCGCGCGATCGTCTTGCGCGGGTAGAGGCGCTGGCGCAGAAAGCGCCGGGCAACGTCGAGGGCGCGATCGCGGTGGCGCGCGCCGCCATCGATGCACAGGAATTTACGGTGGCGCGCGCCGCGCTCACGCCGCTGCTCGCTGAACCGACACAGCGCGTTGCCGAGCTGATGGCCGAGCTTGCGCACGCGGAAAACGGCGACGAAGGCCGCGCGCGTGAATGGATGGCCCGCGCGCTGCGCGCCCCGCGCGATCCGGCCTGGACCGCCGACGGATTTGTTTCCAAACGGTGGTTGCCGGTCTCCCCGGTGGACGGCCGTCTCGACGCGCTGCAATGGAAGGTTCCCATGGCTGCGCTCAGCGGCAATGCAAATGTGATCGAGGATGGCGAGCGCACACCTTTGGCCCAATCTTCGTTGCAGGGCCATGCGCCGTTGCCGAGGGCGATCCCAGTGGCCGAAGATTCCGTGCGCGCTGAGGCGCCGGTCATCCGCGCCGCGGCCAATGCCAACACCATGGTTCGGCGCAGCGCGGCGCGCTCACCGAACGGGCAACGGGTCGAGGCGGTGATCCCGCTCGTGCATGCGCCGGACGATCCCGGCCCCGAACCGTCCGCCGAACTCGGGCCGGAACAGCCGGCCGCCACCTGGTGGCGTATTCGACTGTTCAAGTAAACGACCGAGCAAGTAATTTTAGCGATTACTTGCCAATCCCATGGGTGCCCGGTATCAGGATCACCGGCTCCTGCCGCAATAGCTCAGTTGGTAGAGCACATCATTCGTAAAAATATTTTCTGTCTTTTCATAGCTGCACATACCTCCCCGAAACCTCGTATTTTCCCTTGATTTTCAGAGGCTTCTTCACACATAGTCCTTGGTGCCGCTTCACTCCAGCGCGTCACTTGCAGGTGCCAAATCGGTGCCAAAAAACAGACCAACACTTACTGAGATCGCGATACGTGCCGCGAAGCCGCCAGTGCGCGGCACGCTCACGCTTTGGGATGGGGCGCAAAAGAGTTTCGGGCTTCGCGTGAACCCGGGCGGCGCCAAATCGTTCGTCGTCCTTCTCGACAGCGGCCGACGCCACACCATTGGCCGCCATGGAGACATCACGCTCGCCCAAGCGCGCTTGGCAGCTCAGCGGCTTCGGGCCGAAAAGACACTCGGTCGCGTCTTTCCAAAATTCGTTTCTCTGGCCGCAGCTTGCACAGAATATCTTGCCCAAATTACCGTTAGACCGAACACTCGCATCTACTACGAGCGCACGCTCAATCGCCTAAAAGACACGCGGCTATCAGACATCACAGCGTACGACATAAACCGTATCCTCGATGCCCTGACACGAACATCGAGAAACCAAGCGCTCGCGTCTTTTCGAACCTTCTTTAAGTGGTGCGTCCGCCGTCACTACCTTGAAAAGAACCCTTGCGATTTAATGGTGCTTTCCAAATCAAGCGCTCGCACACGCGTTCTTTCCGATTATGAGTTGAAAGCAATATGGAAAACGTGTGACGAACTCGAATGCTTCGGCACCATCGTCAAACTTCTGATCCTCACGGGCCAACGCAGAAGTGAGATCGGTGCCCTGAAAGCTGCGTACTGCAATTTATCAGAGCCCATGTTCGATCAAATACCCCGATCGACAATTACATTTCCGTCATCACTGTGCAAAAACGGCAGAGCGCACAACTTCCCCGTCGGAAAACTGACAACTTCCATCCTCTCTCCCCTCTTGGAGAACTCCAGTGACTATATTTTTCCTGCGCGCGGCAATCCAGATCGACCGTTTAGTGGGTGGAGCAAAAGCAAAGCTGCAATCGATAAACTTTGCGGGGTAAACGATTGGTCGCTCCACGACCTTCGCCGGACCCATGCCACCAACCTCGCCGCCCTTCGCGTTCCCCCGCACGTCATCGAAAAACTCTTGAACCATGTCAGCGGCCAGATATCGGGCGTTGCCGCAATCTATAATCGCTTCCAGTACCGGGATGAAATGCGCGAAGCCGTTGAGAAATGGGAAAACCATCTTGCTTCGCTGCTCGCAAGTGAAGCGCCCCAAATTCGCGCCGCCTGAGCGGTATGTGCAGCTATGATGCTCTTGAACGCCGCGACGTGGCCGCATAGCATCCATACTGCCCACTAGCTAGTTAACTGGTGGCTTCGCGAAGCCCCGAAAGGGAGCTTCGACGATGCAACTGGAACGACTACTGGTGAACAGGAAGCAGCTACGCGAACTGGGTGTTTGCATTAGCCCAGCGCACATCGACCGACTGGAGAAACGCGGTAGGTTTCCGAAGCGCATCAAACTTGGTAGCTACCGCGAGTCTCGGGTGGTCTGGCGCTACAGCGAAGTGCTCGCCTGGATCGAGGAGCGTGCCGATCAGACACCGCCGTTGAAAAACGACGACGTTTCCTGAAGGGACGACAGAGCCGGGTCCAACCGGCTCTGTTCGTTTGGTGCGCCCGGCATGGGCATGGAGGTGAAAGCCCTCTCGTGCGCTGGTCACAGCGAACGAAGCGAACCGCAGAGCGTCGGGCCGCGAGGACGGCGTGAAGAACGCGGAGAGCGAAACTGCGGGCCGACGAACTGATGGGCGCGCTCGCGCCGAAACGTGCTAAAAAGCGTGCATGAGGCGAATCGTCAGTGAGCCTCTTTTGTCCCGCAGTCTCGCGCCCCTCGACAATTGTAATGCTATTGTGTTACACTTGCATATTATTGGCACTAATATCACGTATGGACACTGCACACATGGGAAAGAGCGCCACGATCAACGTGCGGCTGGAATCCGGCGTCAAGAAAAACGCCGAGGCCGTGTTCCGTAAGCTGGGGTTGTCGTCGAGCGACGCGGTTCGCTTGTTCTACCGGCAGGTCAGCCTCCGCCGCGGCATTCCGTTTGACTTGAAGGTTCCCAACAAGGAAACGCGCGCTGCGCTGCGCGAACTCGAAAATCCGAAGACGCGCGCCGCTCTGCCGAGCTATGCGTCGGTCGACGAACTGATGGGCGCGCTCGCACCGAAACGTGCTAAAAAGCGCGCATGAGGCGAATCGTCCACACCAGCAAATTTAAGAAGGACTACCAACGGGCGCACAAGCAACATCGCGATCTCACGACATTTCGGACTGTCGCTGGTTTCTTGGCCGAAGGTCATCATCCGCCGACTCGCTACCGACCCCACAAGCTCAAGGGCGAGTTCGTCGGGTGTTGGGAGTGCCACATGGAATTCGATTTTCTGCTCATCTACAAAATTGATGCCGAGGCCGTGTATCTCGTCCGCATGGGCTCCCATTCGGAGCTGTTCGAGTAACAGCCCACCCTATCGTATTTCTCACGCGCCATTTCCCGTGCCTCTCAAGGTGACCCCTGCGGGTTGAGCAAAGCGCTCACCAAGACCGTTGTGTCGAGCACCGCCTTAGCATTACAGTTGCCTTTTTGCTTTGAAGTGCGCGTGCTGAGCGACCGCTTGGTGAGCTCTCCGCCAGAGTGACCATGCGATGATGTGTGCGGGTTGGATCCGCTTTCGAGCGAGTCTGATGGCGATGCGGCGGACTTCCTGGATTGACCAACGGATCAATGACGGCGTGGCGATGCCTTGGTTTTTGCCTTGGTTCGGCGTTTCGTTTTTTTTAGCCGCGGCGGATTGGCGCGATGGCGGATCGCCGCCATCATGGCGAAGGCGAGCATCACCAGGGAAACGTGGCGATGCCACCCATGCCAGGATCTGCTCTCGTTGTGATCGAGCCCGAACTCGTTTTTCGCGGTCTCAAAACTGTCCTCGA
>CAZNSG010000335.1:0-4273 GCA_964575715.1 uncultured Hyphomicrobiales bacterium
CGCGGCGGCTGGCGTTGACGTGATTGCGACGCTCATCACGGTGCATTGAACTCGTATGTGCGCCTGGCACGATACGTTAAATCGTGCAAAGCGATATCATGGTAGCGATCGGACCGACAAGGAACATACAGCGACGGCTTGTGGTTGCCGGTTGATCTCAAGCACTGTAATAGAATGTAAAAAAACATCATTCACGCGCGTCTCGGCCAGTGCGTCAACAGAGGAAGGCTACAATGAATCCTAACAAAGCGCTTTGGGAAAAGGGCGATTTTACGCGCATCGCGGAGAGCATGAGAGAGAGCGGAGAGGCGCTCGTGAACCGGATCGGGGTCACGAAAGGCCTCAAGGTGTTGGATGTCGGATGTGGGGACGGAACGACAGCAATACCGGAGGCAAAACTCGGAGCCGACGTGTTGGGCGTCGATATTGCGAGCAACCTCGTTGCGGCCGGGAACAGGCGCGCAAAAGAGCTGGGCCTGACGAATTGCAAATTTCAGGAAGGCGATGCGTCAAATTTGCAGGACCTGAAAGATCACACCTTTGACCTCGTCGTGAGCATCTTTGGAGCCATGTTTGCGCCGAAGCCGTTCGATGTCGCCAAGGAAATGGTGCGCGTCACCAAGCGCGGAGGTCGGATCGTCATGGGCAACTGGATCCCGAATGATCCGACATTGGTGGCGCAAATCCTGAAAATCAGCGCTTCGTACACGCCGCCACCGCCGGAAGGCTTCATCAGTCCTATGACATGGGGAGTCGAGAGCAATGTGATCGAGCGATTTGCCGGCGCTGGAGTTCCGAAAGAGAAGATATCGTTTGTGAGGGACACTTACACGTTCAACTACCCCAAACCGCCATCGGAACTCGTCAATGCGTTCAGAAGGTACTATGGGCCGACCATGAATGCATTCGAAGCGGCCGAAAAAAACGGTCGAACTGCTGATCTACAGAAGGAGCTGGAGACTCTATTCAACAGCCAGAACAAGAGCCCAAAAAAGGATGCAACCTCCATCCCCGCAACCTTCCTGCGCGTTACGGTTACACCCTAATCAAGGCGTAAGATCGTCGCTCTGACTTCCAAATTTGGTCAGGTTTTCGGACGCCGGCAATGGCGAGCCTTCCATTTGCTGATGGGGTCGGCGGCCGAAAAGTGCCAGGCACGAAATCACGGACAGTGATGCACGGTGGTGCAACGGGCGCTATGGAGATTTGGCTGCGAAGGCCGGCGTGAAAAGAGTGGATCAACTCTCGGGAAACAGATCTCCAATAGTTATTGGTGGCCACCATTCCGTCGAAAATGGGACTCTTCGTCGGATTCGACGCGTCCGCATTTCTGTCGCTCTTGGAGGGTAAGCGGATATGGCGCTGACATGCGAAAAACGTCCATATTGATCCAGACCGGCCAAAGTATTTTCCCGGTCGGGAGGAGCGATAGAAGCTATGCGGCAAGTCGTCGTGTCATTTCCGCCAAGGCTGCGCACCCTTCGTCCGTCAGCGAATATGGCGCATCAAACTCTGGACCAGTTATTTTCACCAAATACTTTCGCTTGAGATACTGCATGAGCGCATTTATCGATTTGCGCGGAATTCTCAGCGCATCTGTCACGTCTCTGATGCGCAGCGCCCCCGAATCCAGAATAGTTGAAAGCACTTTGCGAACACGGTCTGATTCAACAGGTAGACGTGGAACCGCTGCGCGGTGAGCCGATTGATCGCATTGGGGATGGTTTTTACCGGTCTCGGTGAGACGATAAACTCGATTACCCTAAAATCCTTCAAATTCTTCGACGAAGCGGCTGGCAATCAACCCTGTAAGTATTTTCTGGACCTTGTTTTCAGGCGTGCGCGCCGCCAGCCTTATCTTGATGACAGTCGTCACATATTCTCGCGGAATTGCTGACAACACATGCTCCTCGTTGCGAGACAATAAGCGAGTCCTGTCATCTGCGCGTCTGATAATCCAAAAGGGGTTCTCAGAATCCCCGAAAGTCACAAGACCCTGCGCGTGCAGCTTAATCACGAGCTGGCGGACTCTTTGATGACTAACCCCTAATCTTTCCACGATCTCGTTTCCACGCATCGGTCGATCTAATAATTTGAGCAGCCGCCGTCCGCCGGGGCCCGGAATCCCGCTGTTTCGCCGTAGTCGATCTGGAATGATCTCGAAGCGACAGGTTTTTCCACGCGTGGTCGTATGCCACCTTTTTGTTCGGTTCTGTTTTGCAAGTCGGAGCTGCGCCAGTGTTCCAAGCGCTGTCGCAGTTTTGATGAGATCAAGCTTGGGCCTCTTTCGTCAATTGCCATCGAATACCGGCTTACTCTTTTTGACAAACGCCTCGTAGGCTCGTTCGTAATCCTTAGTCTGCATGCAAATCGCTTGCGCCTGCGCTTCGGCTTCGATCGACTCGTCGATACCCATGCTCCATTCTTGATGGATGCAGCGCTTGGTCATGGCATGGCCGAAGGTCGGGCCATCGGCGAGCGATTTCGCCATCGCCTGCACTTCGCCCAGTAGCGCGTCCGGCTCGCAAAGCCTGTTGTAGAAGCCCCACCGCTCGGCCTCGGTACCGTCCATAGCGCGACCGCTGTACAACAACTCGGCGGCCCGCCCTGCCCCGATGATCCGCGGCAGCATGTTCAATGCCAGGAGCGTTCCAGCATTCGGGCAATATTCCTCCCATACAGGATCGCTGGAATCGCGCGCAAGATCCCGCACGCAGCGTCGCCGATTGTCACACAAAGCGCAATTTCTATTAAGCTCTCGGAACACTCGAGGTCCAGTTCGAGAGACTTCGTTCCGATCGAGGTCAAGGGCTGCCATGCGACGCAGCAAGAGGTTGGCTGCATCAGAACCGCGGCGCACTAGCTTATGGATATCAGCGGCGGACACACCCATGTCATCAGCTATACGCTCGATTTCCTCCTCGGCGTAGCATTTCAATTTCGATAATTCACTTACCGCACGCTGTTTCTTGATCCAATCCGACCACCGTTTCGAAATAGCTTGGGGCAGCGATAACATTTGATGTTCCTCGTTGCTTTTGCTCAGCGGTTTGCACCCGCGCAACGGAACCGGACGATATCTAGCAACAATGAACGACGGAAGCGGCCGAGATGGGGGTCTTGCCTTGCTGATGCGACCCGCAGAGGTCGCCCCCGACGTTTCTCCCGAGTAGTTACCGCATATGTTCCAGTCTGAGAGTATGCTGGGACAAATATCGCACCCAACTTGACCCGGTGACGTTGCACCTTCGTTATATCTAGGCACCTCCGTAATATTTAGAAAAAATGATCGCACAAATTCGCACTTCTACATTGATTTAGATCAATCGTAGGCGCTCAAATTGTGCCTCGTCCACGGGCTCCTCCTGTCGCCAGTTGACTTCAGCTCAGCGTCCTTCACGTCCGGGCGCACGGAGTTTGTTGAGCCATCGCTCACGCTGGTTCGCGCTAATTGGCATGGGGAATGCGCCATCAGGTCCGCCCACGCCAGCTCCAAGCATTCCGATCAACGTCGTCTTAACCGGCCTGATACCAGAAAATCCGAGGATATTGCGCTTAAGACTCTTGAGGCTGTGTGCGCCGTAGTACCAGCGATAAAATAGAGCGGACATTCCCATCGTGACGACGATGCGCCCTGTTTTTTCCGCGAACAGCCTCTTCGGCATCAGTCCGTCCCCAATCTGAACAGCAAAGCCTGGCCGAAACGTCTGTTCAAGAAACGCATGAAGCAACGCAGGAAGGTTTCCATGCCAAAGGGGAAAAAAGATCACGACATGATCCGCCCAGCGGATCGCATCTTGTGCGGGGAGGATGCCTTCAGGTGTCGCGCCTTGATAGAAGTCTTCTGAACAACGCAGAAGCGGGAAGTCGAGATTTGTGACTTCAATGCACTTGATCTCATGCCCGGCTGCGCGCGCTCCGTTGACATAGGCATCCGCGAGCGCGTTTCCGAAGCGGTGTCCGCGCGGCTCCGGGTGGCCCTGAAGGATTGTAATGCGCCTAATCATGGCTGCGGTCTCCAGCCACATCAATCATTTATGCGCCGCTGACCTTTACGGTACTTTGATCCAGATCACTGTCGATTCTTGTTGCAGAATTGCAACGCAATCAGGCAGGGAAGCGCATGTCGCCCACTGTGCAGGTTTTCGGATGCCGGCATGACGGCGCCATCCACGCGCTCCGACGACCGGCGTCCGAAAAGCGCCAAGGCACGAAATCGCGGTCGGTTACGGGCAGAGGTTGCCGCGGGCGCTATGGGGATTTCGCCGCGGGG
>CAZNSG010000336.1:0-8252 GCA_964575715.1 uncultured Hyphomicrobiales bacterium
CCCGCGGCGAAATCCCCATAGCGCCCGCGGCAACCTCTGCCCGTAACCGACCGCGATTTCGTGCCTTGGCGCTTTTCGGACGCCGGTCGTCGGAGCGCGTGGATGGCGCCGTCATGCCGGCATCCGAAAACCTGCACAGGAAGCGACATATGCATTGCAGCAAACAGGGTCCGTAGGTGAGCCACCAGTCGTCACCGATTGATCAACAATCATTTGCGTCACTCCATAAACCGTAAACCACTGATAGCAAGATCGGCCGAAAAGGCACGGCCTATAGCGACAATGCCGATGCGTCGCAGGCGACTAGTGTCCAGTGCAATATCAGTACGATAAGGAACAAAGTATTCGAAAGGAAGTTGAACCGTCCGCCACTGCGCCTGAGATAAAAAATGTTGGCGGTAAGATTGCCGCGGCCGTGCAAGGTCTTCGGTTCGCAGATGAACGCTATACTCCTCGCCATTGCCGCAAACATCGAGTTCAATTCCGCGCCAGTCGCCGACATCAACAGCTTGACCACCGGGCGCGAGATCGAGGGCAATCTGAACAAAGCCGCCGTTGTTTTCGAGGCTGACCTCGCCGCGCATGCGGACAGCAGTCCGACCAGCTATCGTTTCGCGAACCATCATCCCATTCGACACGCCGCCCATAACCTGGTCGGTGAATAACATCCACCTGGTGCCAATCGTAGACACCGGTGGATCGCGACTTAGATCATCAATAATTCGGCTTGCTGACACGCTTTTTCCGTTCTAGCGATCACTGTTTTATTCGAGCGAAGAAATTGTCATCGCTCCGAGTGAAAATCCGCGTCATATTTTTCGACCATCGTAGGCCCAATGCAGTAGGGCCTGCCGTTGCCGTGGGCGGCAATATGGATCGCCCGGCTCACAATTCATCCGTACTTGCGCAATGTGGCGCCGGAATGCCCTCCAGCGCTTGATCTGGCGTTTATCTTCCTCCGGTATTCGGCGACCCATGTAATAACGGCAATACCATTGAAACCAGCCACGTGGATCGTCCGCATGTATCCATCCCTTGTTACGCCACTCCGAAAGCGGGCGGCTGGCATTGACACCGAAATAGTTGAGCGAACAATCGCGGCCGGACGGAGATAATTTTGCATGCTTGAACCAGCTTATTGGAAACTCATTCCGTGCATCCGTCATGTACTTACCGCAGAACACACCGAGGGCGAGCATTTGTCCCGGCGTCAGCTCCGGTTTGAACTCTGGATCAAAGTTACGACCCACTGGTGCCGAGAGTTTGTAGCGATACCGCTTCTGCATGCGGTCGTTTACAGTGACAAACTTGCTCTTCTGCTTTTTTTTTTTGATTTTTGGTTTCATCGCGACAATTCTGCTTGCAGGAAGCTTCTTCCACGGCTTGCGCGAGTAATGCCTCAGTCGTTCAACCGCCAGATCGCAACGTTGAGGACACTCGCAAAGGTAACCCAAGCCGCGAGCGGCAAGAGACACCAGGCTGCTATCCGGTCGAGCCGATAGAACGCGACGACGGTTACGAAAATGAAGAATAGTTGCGGAACGATATTAATTACACCCAACAGTGGATTGTTGGCGCCAAAGAACATCCACGACCATGCCGCGTTGAGCGCCAGCTGAATAAAAAATAGAGTTAGCGCCAACCGCCGCGCCGCCGACGCTTCCGGCAGCCTCAGAATGCGCCACACGGCAAATGCCATTAGCGCATAGAGTATCGTCCATACGGGGGCAAAGACCCAATTGGGCGGATTGAATGACGGTTTGAGGAGTCCCGCATACCAAGGAGCAAGATTTGGGTAGGTGGCAAGCTGGCCGACGGCTGATGCAGCGGCGACGACGATGATCGCCAGTACACCGACGCCGACGTCGCGTCGCCATTTGGAGTTGGTCGATGCGCATGTCATGATCTGTACCTGAGCAATTGTAGCGTCATTACTTGTAGGCCGACTTTCGCGCGCTCACGAGAAGCAGTTCGCGTCCGATATCAACTGAGAGAAAATTGAGGAGTATGGATCGGCTGATTGGTCGCATGATTGGCTCCGCGGAGAGTTTGGCAATTTAGCTATTTTCGCGTTTCACGAACATCATCGATGTCAGAAAATGCATGAAGCTTTTCTATTGACTGAACTTGATGGCAATCCAGTAGCCGGTCGCCGCTGCAGCCGCCGCGAGCGCTGAGCCCCATGCGACATCGATCAGAGTGAGTCGAAGTGTCCAATTTCGCAACGTGGCTTGGTTCGTCAGATCATAAGTCGCATAGGTGAAAAACCCGAAAAGTGCGCCGTAAAATAGGGCCACGTTAACGCTTCCGCTCTTCAGCGCGGGAAGAATCGCAAAGATTAGCAACCCAATGGGATAGAGAATATAAAATGCGATTGCTGGCGCCAAGTTCACGCTACTCAAGGCGATATCTCCCAAGGTCGGCCGGTAAAGCCGACTCGCCATTGTGCCTAACCACACCATGTCGGCAACAACGAACAGCGCAAGTGACGCTATATAGGCAGCGCTATATATCATCATTGGAGCGTCGCCTTCGAAGTTGACGGGCCGATCAGATCACGAGCCATGATTTGAATGCACCATCGTGAGAAACTCCTGGCGAGTCATCGAATTTTCCCGAAAGCATCCGAGCAAATGACTTGTCACCAAATCGGTGCCCTGCTTGTTGATACCTCGAGTAGTCATGCAATGGTGGGTCGCCTTGATTACGACACCGATGCCCTTAGGCTTCAGCACCTTCTCGATTGTGTTGGCGATCTGCGCGGTGAGTCGCTCCTGAATCTGTAGCCGTTTGGCATAAGCCTCGACGACGCGTGCCAGCTTTGAAATGCCGACAACGCGCTTATTCGGCACATACGCAACCCAAACGCGGCCAATAATTGGCGCGATGTGATGTTCGCAATGGCTTTGAAATGGGATGCCCCGGAGCACAACCATCTCGTCATAACCGTCTATTTCCTCAAAGGTCTTTTGTAGAATCTGTTCGGGATCGTGCTCATAGCCGGAAAAGTACTCCTGGAACGCACGCGCCACACGTGCGGGCGTTTCGCGCAGACCGTCTCGATTGGGATCTTCGCCAATCCAGTAAAGAACGGTTCTGAGCGCGGCTTCTACGTCGGCCTCAGACGGTTTTGCGCTCACGTCTGGATTTGCAAAATTGGAGGGGCTTATGGGGCGTACAATGGCGTTCATGTCAAACCTCAAATTTATAAGCGGGTCTGATGCGGGTCGGTGATCGCTGTTTTTTGACAGACTATGATGCGCGGAAAGGGTTAGCCGGCCGTTGGGCCGAAATGGCGGTCATACGGCCGGCCCCAAGGGAAGCAGAGGGGGCAACTTCCTTGGTTACTCCTTCGGAATCATAACCGTGTCGATGACGTGGATGACGCCATTTGAGGCATCGATGTCAGCCTTCACGACTTTGGCATTGTCTACTTTCACGCCATTGGTCGCATTGATCGATACCTTAGTACCCTCGACCGTCTTCGCCATTGTCTTCTTACCTGCAAGATCTTTTGACATCACCTTTCCAGGCACAACATGATAGGTCAGGATCGCCACGAGTTGCTTCTTGTTCTCGGGCTTAAGAAGATTTTGCAGCGTTCCGGCAGGAAGTTTGGCAAACGCATCATCTGTCGGCGCAAACACCGTGAAGGGGCCAGCGCCTTTCAGCGTATCAACAAGACCGGCTGCCTTGACCGCAGTCACAAGTGTATTGAATGAGCCGGCGGCAACAGCGGTATCGACGATATCAGCCGCCTTAGCGGCCGAAAAGGACAGCGCAAGCGCAACAGCGCCTGCTGTGAAGGTCTTAATCGCATTCATTTAAGTTCTCCGTCAGAGAGGGTTGGGTTATGTTTCGTCGCATCCTTCAAAACGGAAACGGTGCTTGATTGGATCACCGGCATTCCAAATTTATACCACCGGCATGTCGCAGCAGCGATCCCTTTGGCCAGGCGCGGCTGCAATGACGCGTGCCGTTCTGCTTATTTTTGGAGGCTTACGGGAAAAGGAAAGAACGCTCGAGTGCGCCTCTGATACGCGCGGAACGTTTCGCCGCGCGAGTGTAGCATGTGCTCTTCGAGCGGAGGGATCCCGGAGACATAAACGAGCACCCAGTACATGCAAGCGGGTGCGAGTAGGGCGAGCCAGCCGTAGGAATTATAGCCCGAAAGATCGATTGCGATCAGCGGATAAGCGAGCCAGCAGAACCATTCGAAGAAGTAGTTTGGATGTCGCGACCATCGCCATAGACCAATGTCACATACTAAGTTTTGGTTGGTAGGATTGGCCTTGAATCTGCGTAGCTGATGATCTGCGATTGCTTCTCCGACAATGGCGATCATCAGAATCGCCAATGCAAGCAAGTCCTGGGCGCGCAGGCTTGGATGCGGATTCTGTGCCGCGAGCACGATCGAGAGCGCCAGGACGAGGCTCACAGCCGCCTGCTTTTGCAACTGCCAGAACATCCGGCGAGTCGAGTCCTTACCCCAATGTACAATCAACCGGCGATAGCGCGGGTCATCGCCAACGGTGCGAGTACGTACCAGAATGTGCCAACCAAGCCGCAGAGACCAGGCCGCCACCAGGATCGCGACCATGATCAGGCGTGTGTGTGGCCATGTGGCATCGGAAGTCGGCACCAAGCTGCCGAGGATTGCGACCGCGCCGAGACCGAACGTCCAGAACACGTCAATCCAACCCGTGTTGCCGGTCGTCAGCTGCAGTCGCCATGCCGCCGCCATAACAGCGGAAAGAGCTACGCCCATCATCACCGCAAGGACGAGTAGGTGAAGCAGGCTCATCCTCGGTCCTTGCATGATACGTGCAGATTGGGAATGGCCGTAGCGGTGTAATGGGCCTGTACGCGCATGAACTCAGACCTCACAACAAACACGGCAGTCTCACATCCGAACGAACGGCTGCATCAGACGACCTATAATCCCATTCAGCCGAAGATCGCCCTGCATTGCGACCAGGCAGATGCAGTCCTCGCCCGGGTCAACCAGCACCTGATGATCCATGGTTTCGTCGCCCAGATCAAAATCGCCCGGTCCGAAACGTCCACCTTCATGGGTGAAGCTACCGGAGAGCACACAGGTCATCTCAAATCCTGTGTGAGTATGTTCCAGCATTTTTGTCCCAGGGCCAGATTTCAGGAGGAACACACGCGTGTTGTCCGCATGGGGAAGCCGAATGGGACGCAAATGCACACGCGGCGCAATCCATTTCCAAGGATCGGCGGGATAACGACGCACGAAAGCCGGCAATCCCGGTAAATCATCAAGCGGCGCTGGCAGCAACGATGCGGGTGTCTTGGCGGCTTGAGCTGGCTCGTAAAGCCGAGCCTCGATCCTTCCGAGCGCGCCGCTCGACATCGCAGTTGGCGATAGGCGTTCCAACACGGAGCCACCAACATGCTCCATCGAATGCATCCAGTCGCGGCAATGCGAGCATCCGACAAGGTGCGTGGCGATTGCGAGGTGCTGTCCCTGGCCCAGGGTACCCGCTGCAAACGCCGTCAACAGTTCATCGGAAGGATGGTGCTGAATGGTCATGACATTTCACCCAACAAATTGCGGAGCCGGTTCGTAGCCAGGCGCAATCGTGACTTGACGGTGCCTAGCGGGATCTCGAGAATTTGCGCGATTTCCGCGTGTGCCTTCTCCTCATAGAACGATAGTTCGATCACACGCATTTGCTCTTCTGAAAGCTCTACCAGCGCGGCTCGGACCCGTTTTTCCGATTGCGCCGCCACCAAGTGCGAATCCGGTAGCGGCGATTCGTCTACCTGAAACTCTGCATCGATGTCGGACGTCTCATGTGCGCTACTGCGCTGCTCCCGCCGCAGCACATCAATGCGCAGATTACGCGCGATCTTGAATATCCAGGCTGACGCACCGGCACTCGATGGATTGAAAAGTGTCGCTTTTCGCCAAACCGTCAGCAGGGTTTCCTGCGCCAGTTCGTCGGCGCTGGCGTCACTGGCGCCCGATCGCCGCATGAAGGTCTTTACCCGCGGGGCGAAATGCTCAAACAACGTCGAAAAGGCCGTGCGATCCTGGCTTTTCCCAACAGTCTCGATCAAACCGGCCCATTTTGTCTCGTCGATGACCCTCTGGTTTTCACCGGGCATGGCAGATGAACGCCTCCATGTACCAAGACCGGGCTGGCTCAATTGCCAAATCACCGCAGCACCAATAAGTGCGCCAGTCCGATCGGGGCATTGAGCGACAGAACCCATAATTGGTGAAACGCCAATTACTTCCGATTGGATCACAATCGGGTGATCCAATCGACCGATGTGGTCGTTTCGACAAATAGAACGGTTGCCAGCGGTTGATCCCCGGCCTGATGGTCCGCGGACTTGCAACGGGGTTTTTCTGAACATGCAGTACCATCGACGCCTCAAAGTTGCTGTTATTGGAACTGGGATCTCCGGCCTTTCAGCGGCTTGGCTCTTGAACCAGCGCCATGACGTGACCGTATTCGAGCGTTCGGATCGCGTCGGCGGCCATTCGAACACAGTTCTGGCCTCGGTTGAGGGGAGCACGATCCCGGTCGATACCGGCTTCATTGTCTTCAATCGACACGCCTACCCCAATCTGACCGCCCTGTTCGCGTTGCTCCAAGTCCCGACCGAGACCTCCAATATGTCCCTTGGCATATCCTTGGACGATGGGCAGCTTGAATACTCGGGCACAGGATTTTCCGGTCTTTTCGCCCAGCCCCGCAATCTAACCAGTGCGCGCTTCTGGTCCATGCTCGCCGATCTCGTGCGGTTCTATCGGCAGGCCGCCGCCGATGTCGCAACCCTCGACGACGAGCAAATCAGCCTCGGCGATTACCTTGCGGCCGGCGGCTATGGTGCCGCTTTCCGCGACGATCACCTGTTGCCAATGGCAAGCGCGATCTGGTCGGCAACACCCTCTGAAATCTTGGCATATCCTGCGGCAGCGTTTATTCGATTTCACGACAATCATGGACTATTGCAACTTCGGCATCGCCCTGTCTGGGAAACAGTCACCGGTGGGAGCCGCAATTATATTCAGCGGCTTGTCCGGCCGTTCGCGGAGCGGATTAGGCTCAATACTTCCATTCACGCGGTGCATCGCACAACGGATGGAGTAGCACTAACTGATTCCAACGGCTGTACGGATTATTTCGACCACGTCGTGATAGCGACGCATGCAAATCAGGCATTGAGGATGTTGACCGATCCGAGTCCGCCCGAGGGAGAGCTGCTCAATTCATTTCGGTACAGCCGCAATCTTGCGGTTCTACACACCGATGACAGTTTCATGCCCAAGCGGCGGGCAGCATGGTCGAGCTGGAATTATCTTGGTTCACGAAATGCCAAGCGCACCGGTGTCTGCGTGACCTATTGGATGAACCGCCTGCAGAATATCGAAAGCGATAAGCCCCTGTTCGTTACGCTCAATCCGTCGCGGCCGCCGCGCGCCGGAAAACTGCTCCACAGCGAAGTCTACGATCATCCAATCTTCGATGGACGGGCTATCGCCGCGCAAGAAAAGCTATGGTTGCTGCAGGGCAAGCGGAACACCTGGTTCTGCGGTGCCTACTTTGGCTCGGGTTTTCACGAAGACGGACTCCAAGCCGGGTTGGCCGTGGCGGAGCAGCTCGGCGGCGTGCGTCGGCCATGGCAGGTGCCGAACGAATCCGGCCGCATCGTGCTTGCCGCGCGCAGGATTGCCAAAGATACACAGGAGTTGGCGGCGTGAATTTTCAATCGGCGCTCTACGTCGGATCTGTCATGCATCGTCGCCTCCGGCCCCGCATGCACAAGTTTCGCTACCGTGCCTTCTGGATTTTGGTCGATCTCGATGAACTGGATGAACTTTCTGGCCGGCTGCGGTTGTTCTCCCACAACCGCTTCAATCTTTTCAGCTTCCGGAATAAGGACCACGGCGACGGCACAGCAACGCCGCTCCGTGCACAGGTGGAACGCCAGCTCGGCGAGGCAGGAATCGATCTCGCCGGCGGATCGATTCGGCTGCTTTGCATGCCGCGCACGCTCGGCTACTGCTTTAACCCGCTCAGCGTATATTTCTGCTACCGAGCGGGTGGTGCGCTCGCCGCCCTGGTATATCAGGTGCACAATACCTTTGGCGATCGGCATAGTTACGTCATCCCGGTTGAGCACGCTAGCGGCGCGCGGCGCCAGCATTGCGAAAAGTCTTTCTATGTCTCTCCCTTCATCGACATGAACATGCGCTATGACTTCCGGATCAC
>CAZNSG010000337.1:0-1739 GCA_964575715.1 uncultured Hyphomicrobiales bacterium
CAACCCGGATCACTCGCGCCCGAAGATCGTTCGAATAGCCCAAGCCCATCGCCGGCCTCCTCGAATTGAGGAGATCACAGAATCTTATTCGCGGCCGCTTGGGAATCCCCTACGATTCATCCCAGGTGGAAAATGCTCTAACTTACGCAACCCGTCATTCCGGCCGAGCCGCGATCCAAGTCGGCCTTGGCCGACTTGGAATCTTCTGCAATCCGATCTCGGGTAAACCCGAGATCGGTGGCGAGGGCCGGAATCCATCACCACCGGCCGTAATTATGGATTCCGGACTCGCGGGCTTAAGCCCGCGCCCCGGAATGACGAGTCAGAATTTATGCGGGTTGGAATGATCTCTACGCCGCTCGCATTTGACCAAAGCGCGCGGGCGCGGCATTGATCGCGGCCGATGACGTCCGCGCTTCCACCCAAACGCCTGCTGCTGCGCACCGCCGAGACGCTGCTGATCGCAGCCGGCGGCGCCGCCGCCTTTAGCTTGATTGGATTTCCGGCCGGCATGGTGACCGGCTCGCTGCTCTGTGTGGCTTTGGCCGCGCTGCTGGGCCGGCCGATGATGGTGCCGCTGCCGCTGACGCGCGTCATTTCCGTGCTGGTCGGCATCGCGCTGGGCGCGGTGGTGACGCCCGAGACGCTGCGCGGCATCGTTACGTTTCCTCTCAGTATCGCGGTGCTCACGGTTTCGACCGTGTGCATGATCGTTGCGACCACATATTACCTGCGGCTGGTGCATGGCTGGGATGCGCGCTCGGCGGTCTGCGGCGCAAGTCCCGGGGGGCTCGCGCAAGTGATGACGCTTGCCGCCGAATATGGTGCCGATCTGCGCGCCGTTGCCATTGTGCAGGTGATGCGGGTGGTGCTGCTCACCATCGGTATTCCGGCCGGGCTCGCGCTCTTTGGATTGAGCGCCAGCGAGACGATCACGCAGCGCGACGGCGCGTTACCGGTCTCGATGGTGGAGTTTGCAATTCTGCTCGCCGTATCGAGCTTGACTGCCTTCACGATGACGCGATTGCGTCTGCCGGGCGGACTGATCTTCGGCGCGATGATCGGGTCCGGCTTCCTGCATGGCGCCGGCCTTGTCCACTCCGCCTTGCCTTCATGGCTGGTGATCGTCGCGGTGATCGGGGTCGGCGCCTTCACCGGCTCGCGCTTTGCCAACACCGCCCCGCGTCTGCTGCTGCGCTACATCGGCGCGGCGCTGGGATCGTTCGCGGTGGCAATCTCGGTGGCCTCGGGATTCGTGCTGCTGCTCACCGCGCTGCTCACGGTGCGCATCGCCGACACGGTGGTGGCGTTTTCGCCCGGCGCGCAGGACACCATGATGGTGCTCGCGCTCTCGCTGCATCTCGATCCGATCTTTATCGGCGCCCATCACCTCTGGCGCTTCATGCTGGTGTCGCTGTCGCTGCCGTTTCAAGTGCGGCGCGCCGGCAAAATGCTGCCGCCGGCAAAGGACGAGCCGCCGCCGCGCCAGCGTCTTCCGTTTGAAGATTGAGGTGCGGCTCACTCCGCCGCGAGCGAACGGGCCTTGAGCGGCAGGCCGAGCCGGCCCCAGACCTCCAGCAGCGCTTCGGAGTTCGCTAAGTGTCCGTCCTAAAACTTGTTGAATCCTTTGAATCGTTTGTGATTCAAGGGAGGCGGCCTGATTCGAGGGGAGACCGCCGATGTGGACGCATGAGAACCGAGCGAAATACAATCGTGATCGCCTGAGATACCCGAGCGAC
>CAZNSG010000338.1:0-1897 GCA_964575715.1 uncultured Hyphomicrobiales bacterium
CCCGCGGCGAAATCCCCATAGCGCCCGCGGCAACCTCTGCCCGTAACCGACCGCGATTTCGTGCCTTGGCGCTTTTCGGACGCCGGTCGTCGGAGCGCGTGGATGGCGCCGTCATGCCGGCATCCGAAAACCTGCACAGAAGCCGACATTGCTGAAATCAATTGCGCCTGTCATCGGATTGTTACATTATGTCGATATGTCTCGACATATGGATGACTTAACAGCAATTGAAGCTTTGACGGCACTGGCGCAACCGACGCGCCTGAAGGTTTTTCGGCGGCTTCTGAAAGCATTCCCCGACGAAATCGCTGCCGGAGAAATTGCGCGGGCTTGCAAGGTGCCGCACAACACGATGTCCACGCATCTCGCCGGTTTGACCCGCGCTGGACTGGTCGCTGTACGTCGCGAAGGGCGGATGATGCATTATTGCGCCGACCTTGACGGCTTTCGGTCTCTCGTTGGTTTCCTCATGCGCGACTGCTGCAACGGCCGCGCTGAAATCTGTGCGCCGCTAGTTGCGGAAATGTCATGCTGCGTGCCCGTTAAAAGAAAGCGGCAGACGGTTCATGGTTGACCGTCCTTTCAATGTACTTTTTCTATGCACGGGCAATTCGGCGCGCTCGATCATAGCCGAGGCCATCCTTAACAAATTGAGCAATGGAAATTTCCGGGCGTATAGCGCCGGAAGTCAGCCGAAGGATCGGGTCAATCCTCACGCCATTCAGCTTCTCCAGAGCCTCGACTACGACACCTCCGATCTTCGCTCAAAATCGTGGAATGACTTCGCCAAATCCGGTGCGCCTGAATTCGATTTTGTATTCACCGTTTGCGACAACGCGGCGGGCGAAGCCTGCCCGGTCTGGCCGGGTCAACCGATGACCGCCCATTGGGGTATTTCCGATCCCGCAATAGTCCAAGGCACTCCCGCCGAGGTCGCATTGGCCTTCAAGGAAGCATATCGGCTGCTGCTCCAACGCATCGGGATTTTCACGTCGCTGCCAATCCGTTCGCTCGATCAACTCAGCTTACAAAATAAGCTGAAGGACATCGGTCGCATGAGCGGTGCCATGGCGAAAGCCAAGGAAGCGCAGTAGTGCCTTCCCTTGCGCAACGCGCCTTTTCCGAATGGTTGGGAACTGCATTCCTGCTTGCGGCCGTTGTCGGCTCGGGAATTATGGCGCAAAAGCTGGCAGGCGGTAGCGGCGCGTTGGCGCTGCTATGCAATACCTTGCCGACTGGCGCGATCTTGACGGTACTGATCTTGGTATTCGGCCCACTCTCTGGCGCGCACTTCAATCCGGCCGTCAGCATCGCCTTCACGTTGAGAGGCGAATTGCCGTGGCCGGTGGCTTTTGTCTACATTGCTGCGCAGGTCGTGGGTGGCATCATTGGCGTATGGGCGGCGCATCTCATGTTCGACCTGCCGCTTTGGCAGTTCTCGGCCACATCACGGGCCGGGCTCGGTCAATGGTTCGCGGAAATCGTCGCCACGTTTGGCCTGCTTCTGACGATCTTTGGATGCGTGGCGCGCAACCCCTCCGCCGCACCTTACGCCGTCGGCCTTTACATCACGTCCGCCTATTGGTTCACGGCATCAACGTCGTTTGCCAATCCGGCTGTGACAATTGCGCGGTCGCTGTCCAACACCTTCGCAGGAATTGCACCTGATGGGGTGTTGGCGTTCATCGCTGCGCAATTCGTCGGCATGTTCATGGCAGTCGCGGTCGGGCGATGGCTCTGGCGCAACTGAGTCCGCTGTGGGTGTGCGCCGTGACAAGGCGGCGTTTTCCAGTGGGTGCAAGCCCCACCCGGCAACCGCTCCAGCCGGAAGCAATCGGAGCAGTCATGGAGGTAACGAAGTGGCTGAAGCCTTCGATTAGCGTGTCACGAATTGGTG
>CAZNSG010000339.1:0-25123 GCA_964575715.1 uncultured Hyphomicrobiales bacterium
TTCAGCGTCTGCATCCAACCCCGAACCTTGGCTGCTTCCACATCGAGGGTAAGCTAAGTCCTTGATCCAGAGTCAATTTCTATTGGCTTCTGAAATGTGTGAATCGTATAGCCGCTTGCGGGGAGAGGTCGACCGCCGAAGCCGAGCAGAGCGAGGCAAAGGCGGGCGGGTGAGGGGGCGATTCCACAGCCTGAGTATGTATACACCCCCTCACCCCGACCCTCTCCCCGCACGCGGGGAGAGGGAGCGCGTTGCCGGCGCGGCAACCGCTTCGACTTAAAGCAAAACCGCTCTAAGATTTTAGGTCGCCGCTATATTCGAGCAAAAAATGATTCGCACCCGTAAGGATATTTCATCCACCTTAAATCTGCGCGCCTTGGATCTGCGCGCGGATCGCAAGCGCGCGCTGGAGCTTGTGCCGGTTTCACATGACACCGCCGCGCGGCTCGAGCGGATGGTCGCGCTGCTGCTGCAATGGCAAACAAAGATCAATCTGGTCGCGCGCTCGACCGTGCCGGAGCTTTGGACGCGGCACATCGCGGATTCGTTGCAGCTCGTCGCGCTCGCACCAATCGCGAAGGTGTGGGTCGATCTCGGCTCGGGCGGCGGTTTTCCCGGTCTGGTGGTGGCGTGCGCGCTGGCCGGGCAGGCGGGGGCTCAAGTGCATCTGGTCGAGAGCAACTTGAAAAAGGCGGCATTCTTGCGCGAGGCGGTGCGGCTGCTCGGCGTGCCGGCCGTTCTGCATCCGAAACGAATCGAGGAATTCACCGCCACATTTGCCGGCCGCGCGGATGTGGTGACGGCACGAGCGCTGGCGCCGCTGGTGGACATTCTGGATTTGGCGGCGCCGTTGCTGAATACAGGTGCAAAAGGCCTGTTTCTCAAGGGTCAAGATGTAGAGGTGGAATTGACCGAAGCCGCTAAATGTTGGACCATCGACGCAACGCTGGTGCCGAGCAAAACCAGTCCGCAGGCGCGAATCGTCGTAATCCACAGTGCGAAGCAACACGAAAAGCAATAATACGGTTTCCGAGTGAGTAGCTCAGGACGAGCCTGGGCTTTTTTCCCTCCCCCTGAAAGGGGGAGGGTCGAGCCGAGCGAAGCGAGGATCGGGGTGGGGGTCACAAGCGCAAGATGCGGCATCTCCGAATTCGACCCCCACCCGGCTCCCCCCGATCAAGTCGGGGGTCGCTACCCTCCCCCTTTCAGGGGGAGGGATTAAGAGTGCTCTTCTTGCCGCAGCGATCCGACCAACCGGATTTCGTATAAGTTCCGCTTGATTCGGCCAACAATTGGGTCCGCAACATGTCCGACACTTCGAACGTTATACCGACGGCATTGAGCAATGACCGTCATCCTGAGGTGCTCGCCACCGATCTCGGGTTTACCCGAGATCGGCATTTTAGAATGCCCAAGTCGGCTATAGCCGACTTGGGTGGCGAGCCTCGAAGGATGCACGGCCCGGGCCGTCGCCCACCGATCTCGGGTTTACCCGAGATCGGAATTACAATGCGCAAGTCGGCCAAGGCCGACTTGCGGTGGCTCGCTTCGCTCGCGCCTCAGGGTGACGGGGAAAGTGAGTCATCCGCCGAGACCGTTGGTACTATTCCAGCGGAACCGGGCGTAACGGTTGTGACCGCGCCCGATCCCGGCGCGGTGGCGTTCACGCGCAGCGAGCAGGCCTTGCCGCCGCGGGTGCTCGCCATTGCCAACCAGAAGGGCGGCGTCGGCAAGACCACCACCGCGATCAATCTCGGCACCGCGCTTGCGGCCATCGGCGAGCGCGTGCTGGTGATCGACCTCGACCCGCAGGGCAACGCCTCGACCGGGCTCGGCATCGATCGCCGCAATCGCCGCTGCTCCACCTACGACGTGCTGATCGGCGATGCGAGCTTGCGCGATGCGGTGGTGGCGACCGCGGTGCCGCGGCTCTCGATCGCGCCGTCCACCATGGACCTCTCGGGGTTAGAGCTCGAGATCGGCCAGGCGCGCGACCGCGCCTATCGCTTGCGCAGCGCGATCGCGGCGATCAACGCCGGCAAGTCCATCGGCACGGGCGATTTCACTTATTTGCTGGTCGATTGTCCGCCCTCGCTCAACCTGATCACGGTCAACGCCATGGCGGCGGCGCATGCGATCCTGGTGCCGCTGCAGTGCGAATTCTTCGCGCTCGAAGGCCTCTCGCAGCTGCTGAAAACCGTCGAGCAGGTAAAATCCACGCTCAATCCCGGCCTCACCATCCACGGCGTCGTGCTCACCATGTACGATGCGCGCATCAATCTCTCCGGCCAGGTGGTGGCGGACGTGCGCGAGTTCATGGGCGCAAAGGTTTACGACACCATCATTCCGCGCAATGTGCGGGTCTCGGAAGCGCCGTCCTACGGAAAACCCGTATTGGTGTACGATCTCAAATGCGTCGGCAGCGAAGCCTATTTGCGGTTGGCGGCCGAGATCATCCAGCGCGAGAAGGAATTGCGGGCGGCAAGTTAGAAAGGGCTTCGATCCAGCGGAGTCGGTATTTGATGTCCGCTCGTCCCCGCGAAAGCGGGGACCCAGGTGCCGGAGACTGAGGACTTGGAGCAAGCGGCTTTTGGATTCCCGGGCATAGGCGAGCGAAGCGACGCCGTCTTTGACGGCTATGCGCGGGAATGAGCGGATGAGGGTGTGGAGAAAATCGAACGGATTACACGCTAACATGTTGACGAATAGCGAGCGCACGGCAAATTTTTTACGGAGTCGGTGATGGCTGAAGACGCAGCACGATCGCGACTGGGGCGCGGGCTGGCGGCGTTGATCGGCGATGTGGAAGGCACGCCGGGCGCCGAGCGCACGCGCGGCCAGCGCCGGGTGCCGATCGAGTTTCTGAAAGCCAATCCGCGCAACCCGCGGCGCGCGTATGCCGAAGCCGAGCTCGAAGAGCTGGCGCAGTCGCTGCGCGAGCGCGGCATGATCCAGCCCATCGTCGTGCGCCAGATGAAGGGCGAGGCCGAGCGCTTTGAGATCATCGCCGGCGAGCGGCGCTGGCGCGCGGCGCAACGAGCGGGCCTGCACGACGTTCCGATCGTCGTGCTCGATGTGAGCGACGGCGAGGCGCTGGAACTTGCGATCATCGAAAACGTGCAGCGCGCCGATCTCAATGCGATCGAGGAGGCCACCGGCTACCTGGCGCTCATCGACGAGTTCGACCGCTCGCAGGATGATGTCGCCCAAATCGTGGGAAAAAGCCGCAGCCACATTACCAACACGCTGCGCCTGCTGAAACTCTCCGATGTCATCAAGGGCTATATTCAATCGGGAAAACTGACGGCCGGGCATGCGCGGGCGCTGGTCGGCCAGCCCAACGCCGAAGAGCTTGCGGAGCAGATCGTCAATCGCGGGCTCAACGTGCGTCAGGTCGAGGAGCTGGGGCGCAAGGAAGGCAAGTCGCAGGCGAGGGAAGTCCGCCGCACCGGCCGCCTGGGCAAGGATGCCGATACCAAGGCGCTGGAAAATCGTTTGACCGACGCGCTCGGTCTGTTGGTCAGCATCGATCACCGCGCCAATGGCGGCGGCGTTTTGCAGGTGCGCTATCGCACGCTGGAGCAGCTCGACGACGTGGTGCGGCGGCTGGAAAGCGGCCCGAATAATACCGAAATCGAACGGGACGACGGTTCACCGCGCATTCGCAAGGTGTGAGCGGGATTACGGATTACGGTAACATCACTAAGTGCACTGTCGCCGTAATGCCGCAAATTCCTGAACCCTTAGTGTTTATTTCAGCTTATCGCACCCTTGCTGCGCTACTGCGAGCGCACCAGCGTTTGCCCCCCTGCTGTATCCCTTCGCATAGGCTGCGTTGTCATATTCCCCATGAACGAGCGTCGTCCTAAACTTGCATACTGTGTTAATCGTCGCTGCGTACCCATCTTGATAACCAGCAGACTCCCAATCCTTTGAGTCGCACGCAGCAAGTATCAGTACGACGAACGCTACTACCAGCTTTGCCATTTCACGTCCCTCCTAGCGCGGACGCAATAGTGCAGCCTATTGCGCCGAAACGAACGGCATATTGACGGATTACGCTTCGCTATTCCGCCCTACGGCCCTACTCTGTGCCTATTACGTCATAAATCAATAACGATCACGTCCGCGCCTCGCGACCGTGCCAGAGGCGCAGCACCAGCACGTCGCCGCTTTCAGACAGGATCGTGTAGCGCACGATATAACCGGCCACGCCAAAACGAATGACGATCTGGCGGATGTCTGCATCCTCTGTCGGTCGGCCGATTTCGGGAATCTCCTGCACCATTTCCAAAGCGGCGATAATTCTGCGCAGCGCGCGCTTCGCCGCCTCTGGATTGTTGACGTGGAGGAATTCGCGGACCCGCTCGACATCCGAAACGGCGTCCGGCGAAAAAAGGATCATCCGATGCGTTGCGATTGAGGCCGCGGCAATTCGTTGTCGGTGCCCCAGCTTTCAATCCACGCCTTCACCTGATGCAGCGGAACCGCCTCGCGCGTGCGTCTGAACTCGCGCAACCGGCGGCGGTCTTCCTCGATATCGGGGTTGCCGATATCGACGATCGAGTCGAGCAACGCCACCGCTTCCGCCAGAACCGCCGCAACATTCTGTCCGCGTTCGGCGGCCAACTCGCGCAGGCGGGCGTCGGTGCCGGCATCAATATCGAGCGTGCGACGAATGATGTTCATGTTTTAAGAATAATTCGAGTGGAGAGATTTGTCGAGCCGCCGTTGCTACTCTTTCCTTCGTGCATTGACCGCCAGCGACAGGTTAGCCCCGGGTCTCGCCAAAGCGCGTCGAAGACGCGCGTGGACGCGCTTAGGGCTCAACCCATCTACGGCTTCTTCAGCTTCACCGCCGCCGTCGCCGCGTCGATGTCGAACACGCCGGAGGCCGCGAGGAACTTCACCCAGGTCCGGTGCCCCTTCTTGGCGCCGGGCATCTGGGTGGTGATGTGCCGGATGAACGCGTCGCGGTGCACGACTTCGGGATGGCGCTTGGCGAACTCGCTGAAGGTCCGCGTGAGCAGCGCCGTGTCGATCGGTTTCGCCACCGCCTTGTTTGACTTCGGTTTCGCAGGCGCGGGCGGCGGCTGTTTCGCCGCGGCCTTGAGCGGGCTTTTTTCCGTCAAGTTTACCCAGCCGCCGCAGACCTTGCTTAGCGCGGCCGCCGGCTTGGAATCGCCGGCGCAGGTGACGCGCGCGCCGTTGGCCTTGATGTGCAGAACGAGTTGCAGGAAATCGCCGTCCTTGCTCACCAGAAAGGCGTGATCGAAGCGCGTCGCGTGCAAGGCCTTGACCGCGTCGATGGTGAGCGCGAAGTCGCTGGCGTTCTTCTTGCTGGCCGCCGCCGGCGTCGGCACCGGCACAATGGCGTGCGCCTTTATGGCCGGCTCCCAAGACGACAGATGCGCCGGCTTGCCATAGACGCGGATGAACGCCACCCGGCCGAGAGTGGCGGCATGCTTGACGATGGCGGCGGCGAGCGGGGCGCCGGTGTTCTCCGCATCGATGAACACGGCGACGTTGCTGGACAGCTCCGGCATGTTGGCGTTCCATGGTGACTTTAGTTCTATGGAATGAATAATGACGATGCGTTGCTATTTCCTTGTTTGAATCGAGCAAAGCAGGGCGGATCAGCCCTCGGGTCGCGCCACCCGGATCGGCGCATCGCAGTATGTAGGGTGGGCAAAGGCGCGAAAGCGCCGTGCCCACGCGAGGGAAGGCACCCAGAAATGCAGCGTGCTCCAAAAATATTGGTGGGCACGCTTCGCTTTGCCCACCCTACGGGCTGTTTACTATTTTCCTGTTTGTAACGAGCAAAGTAGTCCAAGGATAGATTGAGCGTGAGTCGAAACCCATCCCATTATCTCTGTCTTGCGCGGGCTTGACCCGCGCATCCATGACGCAATTCAGTGTGTAGGGTGGGCAAAGGCGCGAAAGCGCCGTGCCCACGCGAGGGAAGGCACCCAGAAATGCAGCGTGCTCCAAAATATTGGTGGGCACGCTTCGCTTTGCCCACCCTACGGGCTTCGGCGGACAAGTGCACGCCTTTGCCTACCCGGATGCTAATCCTTCCTGCGCGCGTTCACCGCCAGCGACAGCAGCGCGCGGTGGGCGAGCGGGTCGGCGAGCGCGTCAACCGGCGAGCGGAAACTGCGAACGCTGAGGGCTGCTTCCGCCAGTTGCTCCATGGCGCGCGCCAGCCGCGGCGCGGTCCAGGCGCGGAGCGCCGCCTCCACCGAGGATTTCCGGCTGAAGTGCACTGGCGGGATAAAGCTGCGCAGCGCGTCGTCGGTGCTTTCGCCGGCGTCGAGCGACGCGCGTGCTTTATGAAGTTGCGTGACGTGACGCAGCGCCGCGAACAGAATCGTGCCGGCCGTGGTGCCCGCGCCCATCGCCTTGGCGAATTGCGTTTCCACATCGCCAGTGCGGCCGGAAAACGTCGCATCCAACACGCCATCGAGCGCCAGCATCGAGGCATCGGCCACGATCGCGAGCACGTCGTCGAGACCGACGCTGCCCTTGCCGTGGGCGTAGAGCGCGAGCTTGCGAATCTCGCTGCGCGAGGCGCGGCGGTCGCCGCCGATGAGCGCAAGGAGCGCCGTGCGCGCGTCCGGTGCAATCGTGAGCGCAGCAGCGCGCATTTCGTCGTCGATCAGACGCGCAAGCTCGCGCTCGCCGTCGGCGTAGCAGGCGATGGCGGCGGCATGCTTGGCGCGCTCGCACATCGTGCGCAATGGGGCGTTGCGGCGCAGATCGCCGGCTTCGATCACAACGCGGCAATCGAGGGGCGGGGCGGCAAGCAATGTTTCCACGGCCGCGGCAAAATTGCGGCTGCCGGCCTTGACCAAAATCGCGCGGCGGCCGCCGAACAACGGCATGGTGTGCGCCTCCTCGATCAGACGCGCGGGCTCGGAGGAGAGTTCATCGCCGTCGAGCCGCGCCAGCGCGAAGGGATCGCGCGGATCGTCCACGGAAGCGCGGACGATCGCATCGGTGCGCTCGCGCACGAGACCGGCGTCGGGACCGAACAGCAGCACGATCGGACGCTTGGGATCGGGGCGCGTGAGGAAGGCGTCGACTTCGGCGGTTTTGAGAGCGGTCATCGGAGAGCTTTCTTTACCCTCTCCCCTTGCGGGAGAGGGTGGCGAGCGTGGAGCGATAGCGAGCGCGAGCCGGGTGAGGGGTTATGGACTATCTGTGAGGCTGTAACCCCTCACCCGCCCTCGCTCGACTTCGTCTCCGCTCGGGCACCCTCTCCCGCAAGGGGAGAGGGAAGATCGTCATGCGCCGGCGACAAAGTACGATGCCAGCCGCGACCTGATCTGGTCGGCGATAACCTTGGCGGCGCGGTTTTCGGCGTCGCGCAAGCCGCGCGCCCGCGCGAAGCGCTGCTGCTGGCCGGGAATGTCATAGGAAACGCGGGCGAAAGTCTGGCCGGCCACGACGACCTTGCCGGTCGCGACGTCGGTCAGGGTGTAGGTGGCATCGATGCCGTAGTTTTCCACGTCCGGACGCGTGGTCTGAATGTCGACGATCACCGAGAGGCGCGAGGTCACGAGTTTGATCTTGAGCCGATGAGTCGGGTTGGCCGCGTCGCCTCCGCCGGTCATGTCGAACAGCAGCGCATTGCGGATTTCGACGCCGATGCGGGCTTCCGGACGGCCACTGGGCGCATCGATCGGCGATACATCGACCGCGCTGAGCTTGCTGCGCATGTCCGACCCGCCGGCGAGCGAGCGGTCGCCATAAAGCGGCTGGAAACAGCCAGCCACCAGGCCGGCCGCGGCCAACGCAAGGCCGAGGCGGGTGAAGCGGCCGATTGCTGCACTGTGTTCAGACCACGACATTCACAATCCTGTGCGGGACGACAATGACCTTTTTCGGGCGCTTGCCCTCGAGCGCACGTTTTACCGCATCGAGCGCCAATACGGCAGCCTCAATGTCGGCGTTTTCCGCTTGCCGCGCAACGGTGACATCAGCCCGCTTCTTGCCGTTTATCTGCACCGGCAGAGTGATGGTGTCCTCGATCAGCAGGGAAGTCGCGACCTGCGGCCAGGGCGCTTCGGCAACTAACGTGCGGTGGCCAAGCGCGGCCCAGCATTCCTCGGCCAGATGCGGCATCATCGGGTGGAACAGCCGCACCAGAATATCGGCGGCCTCGCGCGCGGCCCAGGCATAGTCCGGGGTTACGCCGCCGTTGCCAACAATGGAGCCAAACGACGCCTGCAGGGCGTTGGCGAACTCGTAAATATGCGCGACGCAGACGTTGAAGTGCAGTTTTTCTATATCCGCGGATACTTTCGCCAGCGCTCCGTGCGCGGCCTTGCGCAGCGCGAGCGCTTCGGGGCCAAAGTTCGCCGGCGGGGCCGAGTCCGCGGGGCTTGCGATCTCGGCCGCTTCGCCGACCAGGCGCCAGAGGCGCTGAACAAAACGCCAAGCGCCTTGTACGCCCTGCTCGGTCCAGTTGACGTCGCGTTCGGGCGGAGAATCCGAGAGCATGAACCAGCGCGCGGTATCGGCGCCGTAGCTGGCGATGATGTCGTCGGGATCGACGGTGTTTTTCCTCGACTTCGACATTTTCTCGATCGCACCGATCTCGACCGGCGCGCCGGTTGAAGCAAGCCGCGCGCGCCGCTGCTCGCCAATGGTTTCCAGCTTGACCTCGGCGGGCTCGACCCATTCGCCGGCGGCGGTGCGGTAGGTTTCGTGCACGACCATGCCTTGCGTGAACAGGCCCGCGAACGGCTCGTCGAGCCCGGCGTGGCCGGTGGCCTGCATGGCGCGGGTGAAGAAGCGGCTGTAGAGCAGGTGCAAGATCGCGTGCTCGATGCCGCCGATGTATTGATCGACGGGGAGCCAATCGTCGACCATTTTGCGGTCGGTGGGCGCGGTCTTGATCCACGGATCGGTGAAGCGCGCGAAGTACCACGACGAATCCACGAAGGTATCCATGGTGTCGGTCTCGCGCCGCGCCGCTTTCCCGCATTGCGGGCAGGCGACATGCTTCCAGGTCGGATGGCGGTCGAGCGGATTACCGGGCCGGTCGAAGGTGACGTCCTCGGGCAGGCGCACCGGCAATTCGCGCTCGGGCACCGGGACGACGCCGCAGGTTTCGCAATGGATTATGGGAATCGGGCAGCCCCAATAGCGCTGGCGCGAAATGCCCCAATCGCGCAGGCGGAAATTGATTTGGCGCTGGCCGACGGGGCGATTGCTCCCTTCACCCTTCCCCGCACCCCCTCCCTTTCCCTCCCCCGCAAGCGGGGAGAGGTGTGGGCTCCCGTCGGATGGAAGGAAAGAATTTTCCAGCCGCTTGGCCACTTCTTCCTTGGCTTGTTCGATGGTCATGCCGTCGAGGAAACGCGAGTTGATCAAGAGTCCGTCGCCATCGAACGCGGTATCGGTGATGACGAATTTTTTCGGATCGATATCGGGCGGGCAGACCACCGGCACATTGCCAAGCCCATACCTGTTGACGAAGTCGAGGTCGCGCTGGTCGTGCGCGGGGCAGCCGAAGATCGCGCCGGTGCCGTAGTCCATCAGGATGAAGTTGGCGACATACACCGGCAGCTGCCAGTTCGGATCGAACGGATGAATGGCCTTGATGCCGGTGTCGAAGCCAATCTTTTCCGCCTTCTCGATCAATTCTTGCGCGGTGCCGGTGCGCTGGCATTCGGCGATGAAATTTTTCAGCGCGGGATTTTTCGCCGCCGCAGTCTGCGCCAGCGGATGACCGGGCGCGATCGCCATGAACTTGGCGCCGAACAGCGTGTCGTGCCGGGTGGTGAAGACCTCAAGCTCGCTCGCTTGCTCGCTTTCTTGGTTGCTTTCTTGGCTCGGCGTCGTTTTGGGATCGAGCGCGAAGCGGATGAGCAGCCCTTCCGAGCGGCCGATCCAGTTGCGCTGCATCAGCCGCACCTTTTCGGGCCAGCGCTCGAGCTTGTCGAGCGCCGCCAACAGGTCCTCGGAGTAGGCGGTGATCTTGAAGAACCATTGCGTCAATTCGCGCTGCTCGACAGCTGCGCCGGAGCGCCAGCCGCGGCCGTCGATCACTTGCTCGTTGGCCAACACGGTTTGATCGACCGGGTCCCAATTGACCTTCGATTGCTTGCGCTCGACCAAGCCTACGCGCAAAAAATCGAGAAACAGTTTTTGCTGGTGCCGGTAGTAGTCGGGATCGCAGGTGGCGATCTCGCGTGACCAATCGAGCGAGAGCCCCATGGACTGGAGCTGCTTCTTCATGGCGGCGATGTTGTCGTAGGTCCATTGCTTGGGATGAACCTTGCGCTCGATGGCGGCGTTTTCCGCCGGCATGCCGAAGGCGTCCCAGCCCATGGGGTGGAGCACGTTGAAGCCCATGGCGCGTTTGTAGCGCGCGACCACGTCGCCCATGGTGTAGTTGCGCACATGCCCCATATGGATGCGCCCGGAGGGATAGGGGAACATTTCCAGGACGTAGTATTTTGGGCGCGGATCGGCGTTGGGCGTCGCGAAAATGCCGCGCGCGTCCCAGATTTTCTGCCAGCGCGGTTCGGCTTCGCGGGCGTTGTAGCGCTCTGTTGGCATGGAATTGGCGGGGGTTTTCGGGCTCCGAAAGAGCAGCGACTTAAAGCCCTGAAAGCCGCGCCGGTCAACGGGCAGGCGAGGCCGCGATGGGCCAACGCCGCCATGGTTCCGGCATGACGTTCTGACTTGACGTTTATGAGTATACACTCATATGATTGGCGATGGCAATGATGGTGCGCCGAATTCGTCCGTTGTTTTGGATCGCATCCAGTAAACGGGATTATATGGACTTTCCGTCGCGGGTGCAGGACAGCCTCGGTTTTGAGTTGTTCCTAGCGCAGACTGGCCAGCACCCGCCATCGGCGAAGCCGCTGAAAGGGATAGGCAGCGGAGCGGTGGAGCTGGTCGACGACTTTGACGGCGACACATACCGGGCCGTTTATACCGTGCGCTTTACCGAAGCTGTTTACGTCCTGCACGCTTTCAAGAAGAAGTCGAAGCGAGGCATCAGGACACCGCAGGTCGATATGGAGCTGATAAAACGCCGATTGAAAAACGCTGAGCACGATCACGCCCAACGTTACAAAAAGGAGAGTAAGCCATGACGCGGAAAGTCAAAATCGTAGCCGGAAGCGGTAATATCTTTGCCGATCTCGGCTTACCCGACGCCGACACCCATTTTTTGAAAGCGCAAATCGTGTCGGAGATTTATCGGCTCAGCAATGAACGGAAACTGACGCAAGGCAAAGTCGGCAAGCTATTGGGCATCAGCCAGCCGGAAATATCCCGCATGTTCAAGGGTAACTTCCGCGAATACTCCATCGATCGCCTGATGGGGTTTCTCACCAGCTTTGATCGCGATGTCGATATTGTCGTGAAGCCGCACAAAAAGAGCGGCAAAGCCGGCCGGATAACGTTCAGCCCGCTTCCGGTCTGACGATGGAGAACCGGCGGGACAAGTGAGCGCGCCGCCGCTCGGCTTCGCGGGCGTTGTAGCGCTCTGTGGGCATCGAATCGGCGGGGCTTTCGGGTTGCGAATAAGAAGCGACTTAAAGCCCCGAATGCCGCGCCGGTCAACGGGCGGATGAGGCCGCCTATGGCATTTGCCCATTGCGATGACTTATGAAGCAAGAACTTTTAGCCGGCGCGCATCATCGGCGGCTTCCGCCAGCAGCCACTTGCGGAATAGCGCGATCTTGGGAAGCGCGGCGGTCGCCTTGGGACACATAATCCAATAGGTATTGGGCAGTTTCAGCGACACGTCCAACAGTTTGACCAACCGGCCATTGATGAGATCCCAAGCCGCAAGCGCCGTGCGCGCCAGTGCGATACCCTGACCATCGACCGCGGCATCGATCAACATGCTGGCACGGTTTACGACCGGGCCGCGCGAGGGTTTGGCATCGGCGACGCCCGCTAAGTCAAACCATTTCGACCAGGTCTTCCAGTCATCGAGATGCAGCAGCGGAAATTTCAGCAAATCCGATGGCTTTTGTATGCGGTCTCTCCCGGTGACGAGCTTCGGACTGCAAACGGGAAAAAGCTGTTCCGTGCAAAGCCGCACGACATCATGCCCAGGCCAATTGCCATCGCCATGGCGAACCGCAAGGTCGACGTCCTCACGCGCGAAGTCGACGTGATGCATGGTTGCCGACACCCGGAGATCGATATCCGGATGGGCTTCGGCAAACCGGCCGAGCCGATGCACCAGCCATTTGGCGGCGAAATCGGGCGACGTGCTGACAGTCAGAACTCCGGAGGTCTGGCGCTGCACAAGACGCTCTGTCCCCACCGCAATCCGATCCAGTGCATCGCGGACCACAGCAAGATATTCGCGACCAGCCTCGGTGATCACAAGTCGCTGACGCTCGCGATTGAAAAGCTTGATGCCGAGGGTCGCCTCCAGCGCCTTGACCTGATGGCTCACGGCCCCTTGCGTGACATTGAGCTCTTCGGCCGCGCGGGTGAAGCTCTCGCTGCGCGCCGCGGCCTCGAAAGCCTTGAGGGCGTTGAGCGGCGGCAAGCGGCGAAGCATCGCGCGACTTTCATGAGAAATACTAAGGCAAGGTAGTTAAAGTCCGGTTCGCAGGCAAGCCATTCCCGGTGGGCATGCCGTGCAATCCAGCTTGCCGCTGCGCCATTCTAAAAGCTCTTGTACATGCCCTTGGAACTCAACGCAATTTCGCCGATCTTGAGGTTCATGAAAATTTCTAATGCATGGCCGAGAAATGATGCTTTGCGGATGAGATCGACAAAAGGATAAATAGCCCTCGCTTAGCTAGACTAAGCGCAGTCGGGCTCATAACGCAGCCGCCCGATCCTTGAAGACGCTTCCGTCTCAAGCGCTGCTCCAGCCCCGTATGGGGAGGAGCGCATATGAGCGACCGAAGCATTGCAAATTTTCCTTCATCATTCTCACCGACCGTTGCGATCCGTCCGGCGCCTGCCCGCCCGGTTGCCGCGCGAACCAAATTGCTGCTCGAGGGGCCAGTCTTCTCGACGTTGCTGCGGCTCTCGGCGCCGAATGTCCTAAACCTGCTGGCGATTGCCGGCATGATAACGTTCGACGGACTGTTTCTCGGCCGTCTTGGTCCGGATGCACTCGCAGGTGTTTCGCTCGCCTTCCCGTTTGTGATGCTGATCCAACACACGGCAGCGAGCGGCATGGGTGGCGGCGTCTCATCCGCAATTGCCCGCGCGCTCGGTGCCGGCAAGCGCGATGTCGCCGACGCGCTTACTTTCCATACTTTTATTCTGGCTCTTGGCCTTGCGGCGGCATTCTCGACAGTGCTGCTGCTCGGCGCACCATTCATCTTTCGATGGATGGGTGGACATGGCGAGATGCTGTCGGCCGCGCTCGCCTACGCGAACGTGGCATTCGGCGGGGCAATTTCCATCTGCATGTTGAATCTGCTCGGCAGCGCCGTGCGGGGAACAGGCAATATGGGTCTGCCCGCCGGCGTCATCGTCGGCAGCGTGATCGCGCACGTTCTCATCTCGCCATTGCTGATTTTCGGATGGGGACCGTTGCCCGCCCTTGGTCCGGCCGGCGCGGGCTGGGGTTTGATGATTTCGTTCGGCGCCGGCAGCCTCGTGCTGCTCGCTTACCTGCGATCGTCCCGCTCGCTTGTCACTTTGGCGTTTCGCGGCGTGCCCCTGCAGTGGGCGCTGTTCGCCGAAATCCTCAAGGTCGGCGTGCCGGGATTGATCAATGTGATCATCACCAACCTCTCCGTCGTGTTGCTGACCGGGATCGCCGGCCATCTGGGGAGAGAGGTGGCTATCGGCTACGCGATGGGCGCGCGCCTCGAATACATCCTCATCCCGCTGGCGTTCGGTTTCGGCACGGCGATTGTCGCGATGGTCGGCACCAATTTTGGCGCCAAGCAGTATCGTCGCGCCCGCGAGATCGCGTGGACCGGCGCCGTGACCGTGGCGACTGCCTGCGCAACGATCGGATTGATCGTCGCGCTCTTTCCCGATCTGTGGATGGGGCTTTTCAGCGACGACCAAGAGATCATTCGTCTCGGCACATGGTACCTCCGGATCGTCGGGCCGATCTACGGCCTCTACGGTCTTGGGATGGCGCTTTACTTCGCAACCCAAGGGTTCGGAAGCGTCATACAGACCGTGACGGCCAACGCCGTACGTCTACTCGCAAGTACAGGGTGCGCACTGGCCGCCATCTACTGGTTCGATCTCGGCGCGATCGGATTCTTTGTCGCCATCGCCGGCGGATTTTGCGCGTACGCAGCGCTGACGGCTGCCGCGATGTTCAGGGTGAAGGAGCCATCAGCATTGCCAATGAAGTGATTTCTACGGATCAAATCGGAAAGGAAACCAACCATGTTTCGATCATGCGTTGTCGGGCTGCTGGCAGGCAGCATTGGACTCATTGGCGTGACGCAGGCCGTCGGCCAGCAGACGTGCAGGCCTGTCTTGGCATTCAAGGAGATCCGATTTTCAGAAATGCAGCCGCCAACGCTGGAGCGAAAATGGACCGCAGTTTTGTCGGTCGATGCGTCTCGCTGCGCGATGACGTCCGGACGCTTCGGAATCGTTTTCTCCCGGTTAAAGGAAGCCGGTTTCGAGATCGAGTTTCGGCAGCAGTTCACATGGCGGCCGGCTTCGGTGGAAGTTTCGGTCGATTTTTGGGCTGACGAAGCGGTGGAGCGTTATTGGCTTAGCGACATTGCGGCGTGCCCGTGTCGCGATTGAGGAAACCTGACGGTCGAGATTGAGCGTGAACTGCAATGAAAATTAAAACGCTCATGAGATCGTTTGACGCGTTTGTCGCGGCTTCTGTGACATCTGTGGTGACCTTTATCGGCGGAGGCAGCGCGGCATCAAAGCTCGGGCGCTGGTGGCGAGTCCCCGACAAGAGCCGGCGTGCACTTGCCACACTCGATGACGACCAGCTCAGCAATTTAAGCGACACCGGACGCCAAATCCGGCGCGAAGAGCGGCGAGCGAGAAAATAGCCAAGGAACAGTTTTTACTGGTGCTGGTAGTAATCGGGATCGCAGGTGGCGATTTCGCGCGCGCAAATAACTGGCCTTGCGCGCCGGCTGTGGCTAAATGCCAGCCATGACGAATCCCACCCATGATGCCGTTACGGGACTTTCCGCCGTGCGCGCGGAGATCGCGCGCGCCTGCCGCGAGGCCGGGCGCGATCCGGCGGGCGTATCCTTGATTGCGGTGGCGAAAACTTTTTCCGCCGAGGCGATCGAGCCGGCGATCGCGGCGGGTCAAAAAATCTTCGGCGAGTACCGGGTGCAGGAAGCCAAAGCCAAGTGGCCGGCGCTGCTCGCAAAGTATGGCGCGGCTGGGGGACTCCCTCCCCCTGAAAGGGGGAGGGTTGGGGAGGGGGTCGAAAGCGGACCCCCAGCCGCCACGCCTTCGCTCGCTGTTCGCGAGCTTCGGCGGGCGACCTCCCCCTTTCAGGGGGAGGTAAGACAACACGAGGCGCGAAATCGGTCGGGGCTGGAGCTGCACATGGTCGGCTCGCTGCAATCGAACAAGGCGCGGGAAGCGGTCGAGCTGTTCGATGCGATCCATTCGCTCGACCGGGCGAGCCTGGCCGAGGCGCTGGCGAAAGAAATAGCCAAGCAAAACCGCCGGCCGATTTTGTTCGTCGAGGTCAACACTGGGGCTGAGCCGCAGAAGGCGGGCGTGCTGCCGCAGGATGTGGATGCGTTCGTGCGGCGCTGTCACGAAAGCTGGGGCCTTGTCGTCGAAGGGCTGATGTGCATCCCGCCGGCGGTAGAAGCGCCGGCGCCGCATTTCGCGCTCACCGCAAAAATCGCCGCGCGCAACGGGCTAAAATTATTGTCAATGGGCATGAGCGCGGATTATCCGATCGCCATCGCCATGGGCGCCACGCACGTGCGGGTGGGCTCGGCGATTTTCGGGACAAGAAGATAGGAAATATCCAACGCTTCGCGTCTTTCTTTTTTCACCCTCCCCTGGAGGGGGAGGGTCGGCGAAGCATCGAACGAAGTGAGATGCGAGCCGGGGTGGGGTGAACTTCCAACATAGCTCACCCCACCCCGCCGCCTCGCTAATGCTCGGCGTCGACCCTCCCCCTCCAGGGGAGGGTGAAGAGAGTCTGCCGCACGCGATTTCCTGACCTTTAACAAATCTCGATGCGCGTTCGCGGGCCAAGCCGGGCCAACAGGCGCCGCATACTTGCAAACTCCAGCGCGACACAGCCGGCGGTGGGACCGAAATTGTCACGCGCGACATGCACGAACACCGCGCTGCCGCGGCCGGCAATGCGCGGCCGGGTGTTGTGGTCGAGCTCGATGATGAAATCATAGAGCCGGTCCGCGCGCGCGAGCCGGTCGGCCGTGCTTTGCTCCGGCACTTGAACCGGGCGATTGTAGCGCCGGTCGGCGGGATCCTCGCACCAGCCGTCGTCGGGCCGGATCGGGCGGACCGGCAGCAAGGTGCGCGGCCGCGGCCAGCGGTCGGCGCGCCACCACAAGCGGACCAGGCGAAAGTAACCGCGCGGCGTGCTGCCGTCGCCTTCGCGCTTGTTCGGCTTGATTCCCGAGCGGCCGAGCGCCACGGGAAAAGCGAGCGGTCCAGCCAGGAGCAGACCGCGCGTTCGCGCGCCCGGTTGCCTTGCGGGTGTTGAGCGGACGCGGATGAGATCAAGGGATGTCTTCGGCATGACTCTTGGGCATGGTTAGCTTTTTGTTTGAGCATGATCCCTCGGGTCAAGCCCGAGGACATGCTTATCCGACCTTCCTTCGCCCGCCGACCCTGGCTTCGCCGAGGCGAGAGCGGGCTCTTGACCGCCGAAGTCCGCCTTCGGACGAAGGCGGTTGGCGAAGGCGGGAAACCGGTTCCCACTTTGTCGGGGTCATGCTCTTGCATAGCGAGAAGGCGCTTGCTCTTTTATCCCTGAATGCTCTACTTCGCGTAAAGCCGCCAAGGCTCATGGCCAACAATGCTTAATAGCGCTAAAGCTTAGATTCAGGGCCGAAATCAATGCCCAATAGCCGCAAGATCCTGATCGTCGATGACGATAACGAGCTGCGCGATTCGCTGGTCGAACAGCTCGCCCTGCATGACGAATTCGAGGCGGTGGCAGTGGAGAGCGGCACCAAGGGCGTGGCGGCCGCCAAGGCCGGCCAGATCGATCTGGTGATCATGGATGTCGGCTTGCCGGACCTCGATGGCCGCGAAGCGGTGCGCATGCTGCGCAAGAGCGGTTTCAAGGCGCCGATCATCATGCTGACCGGGCACGATACGGATTCCGATACCATCCTGGGACTGGAATCGGGCGCCAATGACTACATCACCAAGCCGTTCCGCTTTGCCGTGCTGCTGGCGCGCATGCGTGCGCAGTTGCGCCAGCACGAGGCGAGCGAGGACGCGGTGTTCATGATCGGGCCCTATACGTTTAGGCCAAGTTCGAAAACTCTGCTCAACCCCAAGGGCAGCAAGGTCCGCCTGACCGAAAAGGAAACAGCGATCCTGCGCTACCTCTATCGCGCCGGCCAGCAGCCGGTATCGCGCGAGACGCTGTTGCAAGAAGTCTGGGGCTATAATTCCGGCGTCACCACCCACACGCTTGAGACGCACATCTACCGGCTGCGGCAGAAGGTCGAGAAAGACGCGGGCAACCCTGCGCTTCTGATCACGGATGTCGGCGGCTATAAACTTGTGCCCTGAGGTTTAAGCGTTGAGCATCGAGAGCGACATTGCCTTCTTCGAGCGCGTGCCGAGCTTGCGTCTGCTTGGACGCGATGCGTTGCGCGTGCTGGCGATCGGGGCGGAGAGCCGCTACCTCGATGACGGCGAGGTGCTGTTCCATGCCGGCGATGCATCCGACGGCGGCTATGTCATCCAGGAAGGCTCGATCCGATTGCAGCCGAGCGTTCTGGCCGATGGGCGGGAGATCACCGCGCAACCGGGGATGCTGGTCGGCGAGCTTGCATTGTTCGCCGCGACGGTGCGTCCGGCAACCGCCATTGCGCGCGAGCCCTCGGCGGTGATCCGCATCTCGCGCAGTCTGTTTCTCAAAATGCTGGAAAATTTCCCCGACGCCGCCATCAAGCTGCGCGATCAGCTGGCCGCGCGCGTGGCGCAGGATGCCAAGGAACTCAAGGATGTGCGCGCCGGGCTCGACACCAGCGAAGCGGCGGGGTGAGGGCGTAACTAGATTTCTAAAGTCGCCGTCACCGGCACATGATCGGAGGGCTGCTCCCAGCCGCGCGCCTCCTTGGTGATTTTAAGCGCGGCCAGGCGATCGGCGAGCGCGGGCGCGACCCAGATGTGATCGAGGCGGCGGCCCTTGTCGGCGCTCGCCCAGTCGGGCGATCTATAGCTCCACCAGGAATAAAGTTTTTGCGGCTCGGGGACGAAAATGCGCGCGACATCGATCCAGTTGCCGGCCTTTTGCACGGCGCGTAATTTTTCGCTCTCGATCGGCGTGTGCGAGACGACTTTGAGCAGCGCCTTGTGGCTCCACACATCGCACTCAAGCGGCGCCACGTTGAGATCGCCGACCACGATGGAGCGCTCATTGCGCGCCGGACGCAGGTGCGGGCAGGTGCGCAGCTCATCGAGAAAATTAAGTTTATGTTCGAACTTGGGATTGATCGCCGGGTCGGGTTCGTCGCCGCCGGCCGGGACATAATAGTTGTGAAGGTTAAGCGGATCGCGCAGGCCGGCCTTTTCGCCCAGCACGATGCCGACATGGCGCGAGTCGCTCTTGCCGCAATAATGCTTGAGCGATGTCGCATCGAACGGCAGGCGCGAGAGCACGGCGACGCCGTGGTAGCCCTTCTGGCCGTTGAGCGCGACGTGCTCGTAGCCGAGCCGCTTGAAGCGCTTGAGCGGAAAGCGGTCATCGGGACATTTGGTTTCCTGCAGGCAGAGCACATCGGGACGGATGGATTTGATGAGCTTCGCCACCAGCTCGATGCGCAGGCGTACCGAATTGATGTTCCAGGTGGTGATTTTGAGGCGCATGGGATGAATGGCCAAAGACTCCGCCCGAGTGGGGCGGCGGAGATTTCAGATGGGCGATGAGGTTCTAGCTTGCTAACGGCAGCCTTATACCAGTGGCACTAACTTTCGAACCGTCATGCCCGCGCTTGGCGCGGGCATCCACGTCTTAAAAGCGAATCAAGATAAAAGGCGTGGATGGCCGGGACAAGCCCGGCCATGACGATGAGAAGAGTCATCGTTAAAGACCGTTGGTATTAGCTACCGCACGTAGCGCGTATAGTCGATCCGGAATAGCTGAGGATCAGGCTGGGATTTGGTGTCGAGATTGAAGACCGCGACCGTGGTGTCAAGACCCTGCGGATCGGTCACCGTCCATTGTTTGAGCTGATAATCCTTGGCGCCGAACATCAGCATCACGCGGTATTTGCCGCGGATGATCTGCCGCTCCTCGATGACCACGGTGATAAAGACATCGTCGCCGTAGACCGCGACAAGATTTGTTTCGCGCAGCAAGTCGATGCGGTCGGCAAGCAGGAAACGCAGCGGCGTCTGCGAAATCGGATAGAGATCCTGGCTGGCGAGATAGCGGTCGCGCACGGCGACCGATCGGCCATCGGCAATCAATTCGATCTGGCTTGGCGGATTGTAATCGAACCGCACCTTGCCCGGTTTCATGAGATAGAAATCGCCTGCGGTCCGGGTGCCGTCGGGCGCAACCTGATAAAACTCTCCCACCAGCGTGCGAAGGTTCGACAGATAGGCGCTCACACGTTCGACCAGCGCGCGTTGGCGCGGATCAAACTGGCTGGCGTTGGGCGGCAATGTGGACGTCTGCGTGTTGGGCGGCGGCGCGGATGTCGCTGGATTGCCGACGTCCGCCGGCGGGCGCGGCGGGGCAAGCGACAGGGGCGCGTTGGGTGCGGGCGGCCGCGGTTTTTGCACGCCGGGTGGGGTTGGCTTGGTCTTGGGCGCGGCGGTGGCAGGCGAGGAGGGCGGCGGCGGCAATGGCTGCGCCGCCGTGATCGACACCATCAGCAGGCTTGCAAGCAATGCGCCAAGCGCTGCGCCCAGAGATGCTCTCGTCACGTTTTTCCCCGTCTCGATGCGCCGATCATTGTTATTCGATATATGTGACGGCTGTGGCGTTTTCACGGCTGAGCATGACGGTTTCCGGGTCCCGTGAGCGGCCAGGCCCGTTAATGTTCGCCATCGTTGTCGCCGCCAACCAGGATTTCGCGTTTTCCGGCATGATTGGGCTGGCCGACAACGCCTTCGTCCTCCATCCGCTCCATGATCGAAGCGGCCCGATTGTAGCCGATCTGCAGGCGCCTTTGGATATAACTGGTCGAGGCCTTGCGGTCGCGAATGACGATCTGCACGGCCTGCTGGTAGAGATCGCCGCCTTCGCCGTTGCCCATCGCGGTTGCGTCAAACACCGCGTTTTCGGCGTCCTCGATCTCCTCTTCGGCGATCACCGCCTCGAGATATTGTGGCACACCCTGGGATTTGAGATGGCGGACGACTTTTTCGACCTCTTCGTCCGAAACAAACGGACCATGGACGCGGCTGATGCGCCCGCCGCCGGCCATGTAGAGCATGTCGCCCTGGCCGAGAAGCTGCTCGGCGCCTTGCTCGCCCAGGATTGTACGGCTGTCGATTTTCGAGGTGACCTGGAAGGAGATGCGGGTCGGGAAATTCGCCTTGATGGTACCGGTAATGACATCCACCGAGGGGCGCTGGGTCGCGAGAATCACGTGGATGCCGGCCGCGCGCGCCATCTGTGCGAGCCGCTGGATGGCGCCCTCGATGTCCTTGCCCGCGACCATCATCAGATCGGCCATCTCATCGACCACGACGACGATATAGGGCAACGGCTCAAGCTCGAGCTCCTCCTTCTCGTAGATCGCTTCGCCGGTCTCGCGATCGTAGCCGGTGTGCACGGTGCGCGTGAGGGTGTCGCCCTTGGTACGCGCTTCGGTAATGCGCGCGTTGTAGCCATCGACGTTGCGCACGCCGAGCTTCGACATGCGCTTGTAGCGCTCCTCCATCTCGCGCACCGCCCATTTGAGCGCGACCACGGCTTTCTTGGGATCGGTCACGACCGGCGTGAGCAGATGCGGGATGCCGTCATAGACGGAAAGCTCCAGCATCTTGGGATCGACCATGACGAGCTTGCATTGATCCGGACGCAGCCGATAGACTAGGCTCAGAATCATGGTGTTGATGGCGACCGACTTGCCGGAGCCGGTGGTGCCGGCGATCAGCAGATGCGGCATGCGCGCAAGATCGACGATGACCGACTCGCCGCCGATGGTCTTGCCCAGACACAAGGGAAGTTTCGCCGCCGTCTCCTCATAGTCTTCGGATCCCAGCAGTTCGCGCAGGCAGACCTTCTCGCGTTTTTCGTTGGGGAGCTCGATGCCGATGGCATTGCGGCCCGAGACCACGGCGACGCGAGCGGACAGCGCACTCATCGAACGTGCGATGTCGTCTGCGAGCCCGATCACGCGCGACGATTTTATGCCGGGGGCGGGCTCGAGTTCATAAAGCGTGACGACCGGTCCGGGATGCGCATTGATGATCGAGCCGCGCACGCCGAAATCGGACAGCACGCTTTCGAGCCGGATGGCGGTCTCATCGATCGATTGCTGGCTGGGCGCGAAGCGATCGGCCGCCTTGGCAGCCGACAACAGCGCGAGCGCGGGAAGCTGGTAGCCGCCGGTTGAGCGGCGCACCGCGCGCGTGCGGGGAGGCCTGCTGCGCGCCGGTGTCTCGGCGCCGTCCGCGTCGAAAGACTCAGCGTCCGGCTGCAACGTCGCGTCATTGTGGTTTGCAAGCTGCGGATCGTAACGGTCACGCAGGACATCCGCCGGCTGCGGCAATGGTTTGGGCCGCATGGAGCGGAGCGTGACGAGCCGGACCAGCCGGGATTTGATACTCAGCAACGCATGCGCGAGCCAGCCGAGCGAAATCGACGCCTTCTCCGCGTCGTCGTCCGGCGGACCGGCGGCCTCCTCGGCCCAATTTTCGTCAATCTCGTTGGTTGCGCGTTTTTGCCAGCCCATTCCCGCGGCAAAGACAATGGCGCCAAAGGCGGTAATGCCGAGGGCCGCGGCGAATGCGAGCAGGTTCATGCCGGTCAGCGGGCCAAAAAAAGCAGCCGGCGCCCGCAGCAGCGCATCGCCGATGACGCCGCCGAGTCCGGTCGGCAGCGGCCAGGTTGCGGTCTTGGGCAGACAGGAAGCAAAGCCGGTGCTCAGCAACATGCCGGCGACCCAGAGCACAAGACGCCGCCAATCGAGATGCGATCCGCGATGGGCAACCAGGCGGCAGCCCCAGACCACGACCGGCAGCACGAGTGTCATCGCGGCCAGTCCGAAGAGTTGCATCAAGAGATCGGCGGAGATGGCGCCGAGGGAACCGAGCAGGTTGCGCGCGGGCGTGTTGGTGGCGTGACTGAACGATGGGTCCTGCACCGACCAGGTGGCGAGCGCGACCATCATCATCACGGCAAGCGTGATCAAGGCCACACCGCTGCATTCGCGCAGCCGGCGTCGGATCACGCCGCGCAGATCCTCGGACCAGAGCGAAAGGTCTATGCTGCGATCGATTGCCGACATGGCTCAGCCGAGCACGGCTACGAGGCGATGCAGCGCCTCGGCCGTGGTCTCCTTGTCATGGACCAGCGCAACGCGGATATAGCCGGTGCCCGGATTACGGCCATCGGCGCCGTCGCGCGCCAGATAAAGGCCTGGAATCACACGCAAGCCGCCTTCGCGCCAGAGTTTCTTGGTCACCGCCTCGTCACCGCCCTGCGCGCTTACATCGAGCCACAGAAAAAAGCCGCCGGCCGGCCGCCGGTAGCCGTAGCGGTTGCCGATGATCCGATCGGCGAGATCGAACTTGGCGACATAGAGCGCGCGGTTTTGCGCGACGTGCGCCTCCTCGCCATAGGCGGCGATGGCGACGCGCTGCGCGGGTATCGGCACCTGCGGGGCGGCGATATTGCGCAGCTCGACGAAGCGGTCGAGGAATCGCCGGTCGCCGGCGGCGAAGCCGACGCGCAGGCCGGGCAGATTGGAGCGCTTGGAGAGTGAGTGGAACACTACCACGTTGGCAAAATCGGGGCTGGTGGCTTCGAGCATGCCATGGGGCGCGACGCCATTGAGATAGATCTCGCAGTAGCATTCGTCGGCGAACACCAGAAAGCCGAAGCGGCGCGCCAGCGTTGCTACCTGAGTCAAATAGGCGAGGCCGGCGACGGCGCCTTGCGGGTTCGACGGCGAGGCAATGTAAAACGCAACCGTGCGCGCGAGCAGCTCATCGTCGAGCGCATTGAGATCGGGCAGAAAGCCGGTATCCCGGGTCGCGGGAAGATAAACCGGTTCGCAATCGGCGGCTGCCGCGCCGGCTGCATAGGCGGCATAGAATGGGTTCGGGAGCAAGATCGCGGGCCGGCCCGAGCGCCGGGCGACGAAGCGCTTGGCGGCGATCGCGGCAAGAAACAAACCCTCGCGCGTGCCGCTCAAGACGATGACTTCGCTCTCCGGGTCGATCGGACGGGTGAGCTGGTAGCGCCGGCCGAGCCAGGCGGCGGCGGCGCGGCGGAATTCATCGGTCCCCTTGTTGGCGGGATAGCGGCCGAATTCATCGAGATGGGCTGCGAGCACCGGTCCGACAAAAGGCGGGATCGGATGCTGCGGCTCGCCGACCGAGAGATTGATCGCAGGCTTGCCCGGCTTGATGCCGTCCAAAAGCTCATGCGTGCGCACGAAGGGCGAGCGCCCCTCGGGTTTTGGCGGCGTGGGCTGCAAGGCGGCGGATGCGGCGGTCATGGGCAAATCTAAGTCTTGGGCAAATCTAAGTCTTGGGCAGATCTACAAGGCGGCGGGGCCGCCCACCGCTGACGCCTTAATACCATAGGGGAGGCGAGGTTAAGGCGCGATTAACCATCGGTCGCGGGCCGGTGCCGGCCGCTTGCGGGGGGCCGGTGGTTTTCCTAGTTTATGGCCAACCCGGTCCGGGCCCCTCTGGCGTGTGCCCCCACCGCGATGTCGGACCTCTTAATCTTGCTCCTTGCGGCCCTTTGCTGTTTGAAGCGAAAGGCCTGGGACGCAACAGGAGGCCGCCATGGATGGTTTCTCGGACGTTTTCTCATTGACCCACTTGACCGCGCTCGCCGCCGATCCGCTGGTCTGGGTGGCGCTGGCGACCCTGATCGCGATGGAGGTGGTGCTTGGCATCGACAACCTCATTTTCATTTCCATCGTCACCAACAAGCTGCCGGCCGAGCAGCGCGAACGGGCGCGGCGAATCGGCATTGGACTTGCGCTGATCCTGCGGATTGCATTGCTTGGCACGGTGGCGATCATCGTCCAGCTCACCACGCCGGTCTTCACCGTATTCAGCCAAGGCTTCTCCTGGCGCGACCTCATCTTGATCGCCGGCGGCCTGTTCCTGGTCTGGAAAGCGACCAAGGAGATTCACCACCACGTCGATCCCGACCGTGCGCCGGATATGTTCGACGTCCGCGCCGGCACTGCGGCCTTCGGCGCGGTGATCGGGCAGATCCTGGTGCTCGACATGGTGTTCTCGGTCGACAGCATCATCACCGCGGTCGGCATGACGCCGCATATTCCGGTGATGGTGATCGCGGTCCTGGTGGCGGTCGTGGCGATGCTGCTGGCGGCTAATCCGCTGGCTAATTTCATCAATGCCAATCCGACGGTGGTGATGCTGGCGCTCGGCTTCCTCATCATGATCGGCATGACGCTGATCGCGGAGGGTTTTGGCGCACACGTGCCGAAGGGCTATGTCTACGCCGCGATGGCGTTCTCGACGGCGGTCGAGAGTCTCAATCTGCTGGCGCGCCGCGCGCAGCGCAGGCGGCGGGTACAACACGCGCAGCAGGAGTAGCGCCGCCAAAAAAATAAGAGGCCCCGGCATGACCGGGGCCTCTTGAATGGGCGGGGCGGAGCCGCCCCAACACCAGTTTCACTTTCTTCTCCCTCTCCCCGCTTGCGGCTGTCATATTCACACATCTTGCCGAGCGATTGCGCGGCTGATTCCGTGGATCAGCTAATGATTCGCGGGAGTGGCCGATGGCTGGGATTGAATATGGGCTGGGGCGGTTTGGTGACCGCCGCCT
>CAZNSG010000340.1:0-18111 GCA_964575715.1 uncultured Hyphomicrobiales bacterium
TCGACGTGAAGTCGCTACATGCCAAGATCGGAGAGCTGACGCTAGAGAACGATTTTTTGGAAGGAGCGCTCGGCAAAGCAGGTTTGCTGAGCGCAAGGCGATGATTGACCCTGCGCACGATCTGTCGATCACCAAGCAAGCGGAAACCCTGAACATCAGCCGTGGCAGTGTCTACTATCTGCCACGTCCGGTGTCGGCGACCGACCTGGAGGTCATGCGACGTCTCGACCGGCTGCATCTGGAGTCCCCCTTCGCCGGCGCGCGGATGTTGAGAGGCCTGCTGGCTGCCGAGGGGTGCAAGATCGGCCGTCGTCACGTGAAGACGCTGATGCGGCGGATGGGGATAGAAGCGCTCTATCGCCGTCCGCGCACCACGAAGCCCGAGCCCGGCCACAAGATCTACCCGTATCTGCTGCGCGGGATGGAGATCACGCGGCCGAACCAGGTGTGGGCGATGGACATCACCTACATCCCGATGGCGCGCGGCTTCGTCTATCTGGCTGTCGTGCTCGACTGGTTCAGCCGCCGCGTGCTGTCGTGGCGGCTGTCGATCACGATGGAGGCGGCGTTCTGCGTCGCGACGCTGGAGGATGCTTTGGCTCGTCACGGCAAGCCGGCCATCTTCAATACAGTTCAGGGCTCACAGTTCACGGGCTCGGTCTTCACCGGCGTGCTGGCCAACAACAACATTGCAATCAGCATGGACGGCAAAGGGGCTTGGCGGAACAATGTCTTCATCGAGCGGCTGTGGCGCAGCGTCAAATACGAGGAGGTTTATCTGAAGGCCTATGACAGCGTCAGCGAGGCCCGCGCTTCGATCGGCCGCTACCTGAACTTTTACAACGGCCGACGCCCACACTCGAGCCTTGACGGCATGACACCCGATCAAGCCTACTTCACCCCGCTGCCAATCCGCATGGCAGCCTAACCCCGGCGGACGCTCCAGTTATCGACGCGGAAAATCTGTTCAGACAATCGGGACCACCTCTCTCCCCACGCCTCAGTGGAAAACCACCGCTGCTTTCCACCGACTCGGTGGCGATCGGGTAGAATACGCGTGCGCGGGGCTAGGTCGATGGACTGAAAGCCTGGACCACACCGGGCCGCCCCGCAGATTTCTCATGTGTGGTTCGCCATGTGGAGGCGGAACCATGACGCAGAGCCAAAAAGATGAAGCGATCGCCTTAAGCAAATACATTGACGAAGATGAAGTTGCTCCGCACATCCCAGCACATTACAAAACAACAATTATCGAAATTATTTCAATCAACGATTGGGTTTTGCTGAGCCATGCACTTGATTATGTTTGGCTGAAAACCCAAGATTTGAGATTGGCAAAACTCGAATTATTTAAGGCGCTTTCTGATGGAGAAGCCCGCGCCATCGCCACCGAATGGACAATGAGTTCGTCCGATCGCCGAACTGACGAACTGCTTCCAAAGGTATTTTGGAAACATCCTAGCAACATTCGATGGGTTTGGGACCGCGCGTGGTCGAATGATCTCGTACCGACGTATTCTGACAAGCGTGTGTTCATCTCTGTTTCTGGTGTTCGGCTGCGTTCAGCGGATTTAATCAAGAAATGGCCAATCGTTGCCACCAATCCGATCGCGCAGGGTAAGAAACGCGGACCACAGGAGCGCTATGATTACTTCGAGCTTGAGCGGCAGCAACAAACATACGTAAAAACGAATGGGGCATTCAGATCTCCGACAGACCATCATAATTGGTGCGTTGAAAATCTGCGGTTGAAGACCGGCGCATGGCCACCAAAGGGTAAACGTAAGGGCGATAACCCCGACCCGCACACAGTTGCGGAGGGCATCAAGCGGCACAAACTCGACAAAATGCCGGGTGTTTTTGCAGAAGATTAGTCGGGGTAATTAATTGCCCCGATTGCTGGGTTTACCCCTGCGCCGAATACGCAATGCTCGCCGTCGCAAATCAGCGAAAGGCGAGCACAATGCAATCAACACCAGTTGCGGCAGACTATGACGCCGCCTTAAACGAAAACCAGGCCGCCGAATTTCTCGGCGTCTCGGTGCGGACCCTTCAAGCTTGGCGCGTTCGCGGTGGTGGCCCACAATACCTTAAAATGTCCCGCGCGGTTCGGTACCAGCGCCGCCAGCTCGTGATCTTCCAACAAGAGCACACCGTGTCCTCGACCACCGAGGCCAGCACTAGAGAGGCTGCCCGGTGAGTTTCGATCTCATTTCCGAACATGCGAAGCGCGCCGCCATCCACTCCTGGTTGGTGGCAACGATGCACAAGCTTGCCGAGATGTTTGGCATCAACATCGCTGATGTCCACGAAATTGCGCGCCGTAAGCTTGCACACGACTAGCTAGCGCCGCCGAAGTCGGAGCCGGTGCCGTGACCACCAGGCCGCGCAAGATCGCATTCAAGCGCATCGCCGACACGGCGCTGCGTCACACCGATACGCTCGTGCGGCGGTGGCTGCCCGAGGGAAAACGCGAAGGCTCCGAGTGGGTCGCAATCAATCCGCGCCGCAGCGACCACCGTAAAGGAAGTTTCAAGGTCAACCTCACCAGCGGCCGGTGGTCGGATTTTGCCACCGGAGACCGCGGTGGTGATTTGATCAGCTTGGCCGCCTTCTTGTTCAACATCAAACAGAGTGAAGCCGCGCGTCGGATTGGTGAAATACTCGGGGTCAACATCTATGACGACTGACCCCTTCACCCCGATCGCCGGCGGCTCCAAGAGGGCAACCACCGCAATACCACCGAAGGGCACGGTGGTGTTGCCGGTGCCAGCCGATGCGCCACCGGCGCCGACAGAACATCCGACGCTAGGCGCACCTACAATAACATGGTGTTATCGCGGTGCCGCCAGTGTCGTGCTCGGCTTCGCATGCCGCTTCGACTCCGACGCGGGCAAACAATTTCGTCCGCTGACATTGTGGCGTGACACCCGCGATGGTTCGTTGCGATGGCGGTGGGAGTCGTGGCCACCGCAACGCCCGTTGTATGGGCTGCACGGACTCGCCCAGCGGCCTTCCGCGCCGGTGGTGGTGTGCGAGGGGGAGAAAGCTGCTGATGCAGCCGCGCAACTCCTGCCGGGCTTCGTGGCGGTGACAAGCCCGAACGGATCGAAGAGCGCCGGCAAGGCCAACTGGTTGCCGCTACGGGGTCGCGCGGTGACGGTATGGCCCGACGCCGATGCGGCCGGGCTTGCCTACGCGACCACCGTCACCAAGCTGGTGATCAAGGCCGGTGCCGCGTCGGTTGCAATCAGCTCTCCACCGCAAGGTGTATCTGTAGGTTGGGACGCGGCCGACGCTTTGAAAGAGGGATGGGCCACCGAGCGCGCGACCGAGCTCCTCGCCGCGGCAGTACCGGCGGACAAGATTACCACCAACAAGTCCACCGCCACCGAAGGCGTTGAGAAACCCATCGGTGATGATGGCGCGACCGGTGGTCGTCGGCGGGTACCACAACGCGATGTGCTAATCGGCCTCACCGAGTATGTCGAGCTTTGGCACGACGCCAACCGCACGGCCTATGCAAGCTTCGCGATCAACAACCACCAGGAACACTGGCCCGTCAAGTCGCGCGATTTCCGAATGTGGCTGTCGGGTCGGTTTTATGAAAAGACCGGCGCCGCGATCGGTGGCCAGGCGCTCGAAGACGGCGTTCGCATCCTTGAGGCGCGTGCTGTCAATGAAGGCCCGGAATATGAGCCGTTCATCCGTGTCGGTCGACACGACGGCAATCTCTATCTCGATTTATGCGATGCCGCGTGGCGCGCCGTCGAGATCGGCGCGGAGGGCTGGCGCGTCATCGAGAAACCACCGCTGAAGCTGCTGCGCTCACCCTCTATGCGGCCTCTGCCGGAACCAGAAGCCGGCACCATGATCGAAGTGCTGCGGCGCTTCTTCATAAACTTGCGCAGCAACAACGACTTCGTCCTCACGCTGGCGTGGCTGATCGCGGCACTGCGGGAGGTAGGGCCATATCCGGTCCTGGTTATCAACGGCGAGCAAGGCTCGGGCAAGTCTGTCTTTTGTCGGATGCTTCGCTTACTTATAGACCCGAGCGCCGCGCCAATCCGTGCAGTGCCAAAAGACGATCACAATCTGTTCTTGTCTGCGGGCAATAGCTGGATACTCGCCTACGACAACTTAAGCTCGATGCAAGCATGGTTGTCCGATGCCTTGTGCAGTCTTGCCACCACCGGCGGCTATGCGACCAGGACGCTTCATACCGATCGCGACGAGACGGTTTTCGAATTTATGCGGCCCCTCGTGCTCAACGGCATCTCATCCTTAACGGATCGTGCCGATCTGGCCAGCAGGGCGGTCACGATCCACTTAAAAGCTATTCCTGAAGAAGAATGCGCACCCGAGGACGAGCTATGGGCCGATTTCAAAGAAACGCAACCGAAGATACTCGGCGCGTTGCTCGACGGTGTGTCGGCCGCATTGCGCAACATTGCCAGTGTCAAGCTCGATCGCTTCCCGCGCATGGCCGACTTCTGTAAGTGGGTTGTAGCGGCCGAGCCGGGCTTGGGTTTGGAGCCGGGCACGTTCATCGCAGCCTACAGCGAAAACCGGCTCGCCGTGACAGAAGCAAGTTTCGAGGCCGACGCCGTAGCGGTGGCGATCTGGAAACTGCTCACCGTCAAGATGGTTGACGGCTTTACCGGCACAGCCACCGCGCTGCTCGATGAGATCAACAACTACGTGTCGGAAGGTACGCGCAAGAGCAAGTACTGGCCACAGGGCGCCACTCAGCTCGGCAACCGCGTCGTGCGCGCGGCGCCGCTGCTCAAGGCCAAAGGCTGCACCGTCGAGCGCCGGCACTCCGGCGAGCGCATCATCATGATCGTCCCGCCGAAGAACACGATCTGATCGGCTCTACTCGCCGACCCCGCGCCCCGTCAGCTTCAGTAACCGTCACGTCGTTGCAGGCCGACGAAGCCGCCAGCGGGTGTTAGAATGATCGTCTGGCGACCCCCACAGATTCGAGGGGTCCTTCCGCGTCAAAAAACGTATGCGGGCGCCCAGAGCGCGCGGGGTCTCTAGTCTGAGTCAAATTTTGGAAGCCTAAAGTTGAACTTGAAGCCTAAAGTCGGACTTCAAAAGCGCCCGTCATGGTTGCGCACCCGGTGTGATCTCCGCCGATGTGCGACCATTGCCGGCCGCATCCGCGTTGGTGCGCGTTCGAAGGGTTGGACGACCTGGACGGCGATGGACAGCGAAACGCATTTCAACAAATCCGCATAGCTCTTGCGTTCTGGACAGGTTGGACGGGTTGGACGGTGCCTTCTCTTTTAAGAAAAAAGAGAGAGTATATAGAGAGAGGCGGTGCAGCCCGGGTGCATGCATTGCGCGCATAGCGCGGCCAACTGGCCGGTGCTGGTCAGGCGTGTCGAAAAAGATGGTGATTGGGGATTGGGATCACCACCAAAGGGCGCGAAATAGGTCCTGGTGCTTACGCCGTGCTTACATGGCAGGGTTTTGCAAAACGCCCATCAAATGTTAAAGCACATAAATATTTGAAATATAAGGATCATTATGGCGCGCCCGGAAGGATTCGAACCTCCGACCCCCAGATTCGTAGTCTGGTGCTCTATCCAGCTGAGCTACGGGCGCAAACCGGTGGATGACTGCTCGACCCGCGCGGAGGAACGCGGAACGCGCGCATAGCTATAGGCTTCATCCTGCATTGACAAGGGTTTGCGCAGGGTTCCGGCGAATCAAGCCCGTGCCCGCGTACCGCGGCGGGCATTGAGTTCGATTGCGCGGTCCGGAATGGTCATGTGGAACGTCGCCCCGATCGTACCCTCGACCAGGCGGATTTCGCCACCATGGGCGCGCACCAATTCCGCGGCAATGGCGAGACCAAGTCCGGTGCCGCCGCTGCGGGTCGAGCCCTGGAATGCCTCGAACAGATGTTCGCGGGCTCTCGCCGAAAACCCCGGACCGGTGTCGGAGAACTCGATCACGGCGACCGCGCCCTCGCGCCGCCCGGTAATGCGGATTTGGTCGCGCACCGGATCGTTTGGCGCCCGCGCGGCCAGCACCTCCACGGCATTGCGCGCCAGGTTGAGCATGACGCGGAACAGCTGGTCGTAATCGGCATCGACGATCATTCCGCGTTCGACCGCCATGATCCAAGAAATCTGCGCATCGGAGATGAGCCCGAGCGTCTCACGCACTTCTTTTACCAGCCCTTCTAATTCGACCGGCTTGCGATCGGGCGGTCGCTCCTGCACTCGTCCGTAGGACAATGTGGATTCACAGAATGCGATGGCGCGCTCCAGCGCATGCATCAATTTCGGTGCGAACCGTTGCACGCGCGCATCGGGAAGACTGGAGAGCCCCTCGGAAAACAACCGCGCGGAGGCGAGCAAATTTCGCAAATCGTGGTTGATCTTGGAGACCGCGAGTCCGAGCGCCGCGAGCCGGCTCTTCTGCTGCAGCATGGAGGAGAGATCCCGCTGCATGGCATTGAGTTCGCGTTCGGCCAGCCCGATCTCATCCTGGCGGCCAGTCACCGCGATGACGCGCGCCGGATTTTCCGGACTTTCACGAAAAGCCATCATGTTGGCGGTGATCCGTCGCATGGGACGCACGAATAAGAAATTCAGTGCAAAATAAACAAGCATCCCAGTGATGCCTGATATGAGCGACGAGATCAGCATGATATTGATGGAAAAATTCAGCATGGCATGGCGCAGCGGACCTTCCTCGAGCACAATCTCGACGAAATCGCCGCCCATGGGCGCCGGACCGACGGCTTTTATGAATTCATCGTCCTTCCGCAATAACATTGTCTCGAATGCGCCGACTATTGCACCGAATGCCGAGACATTACGCAGGTCGATTTCCTGATGCAGCACGGTCGGGTTCTCCGATACCGCGAGCAGGCGCCTACGCTGGTCGGTTTTCAGCACGACTGATTTTGCGCCTACGCTGTCGAGAATCTGCCGACGGAGGCTTTCCGGCACCATGTCGCTTGGCGCCGCATCGAGCACGAGTGCACCGGTATGGGCGGCTGCAAGCCGGTCGTTGAGCCAGTTCACCCGGTAGCTGGCGATCGAGGGTACATAGATCAGCACCACCGCGCTCATCACGAACAGGATCGTGAGACCGAGGAGTTTGCCCGATAGCCCGAGGTGCAACCGGCGCATTTCCGGCGCCTCCGCCACTCCCTCGTTCTGAGTCAACTGTTGCATTCCGACGCCAGCCTTATGCGACGTCGGATAGAATACCACGATATCGGCAAAAGTGCGGAGATTGTCTTCCGACCAAGGGCCCAGCCCAGGACGAGAGCCGGCCGGCCAGCACTATCGTTAGGGGTCGTGTTTCACCAACGGGCGATGGCGGGTGTAATGCCAACGCCCTGTTAATTGGAGCAAAATTTGCTCCAGAGCTGGCTCGAAGCGGTCGCATTGACGCGCCCAGGGGGCTCCCGTATAAGCCCGCGAAACTAAAAAACGTCGGCCACCTGACCAAAAATCGGGTCCCAGATAAGCTTGCGGCACCGGCGCTCGAATTTCATCCATTTGCCCGAACGCCGCGACAAGCGGAGAACAAACCCGTGAAGCGGACCTATCAACCGAGCAAGCTTGTGCGCAAGCGCCGTCACGGTTTCCGCACCCGCATGGCCACCACAGGCGGCCGCAGGGTAGTGGCTGCCAGACGCGCCCGCGGGCGTAAACGGCTTTCCGCCTAGGCTCGGCGCGGTAGCCCGCCTCATCCCATAGAACGATCATGGAACGATTGAGGCATCGTGCGGATTTCCTGGCCGCCGCAACCGGCGCCAAGGCGCCTGCGACGGCGTTTGTGTTGCAGGCCTTAAGGCGGCGCGATGGCGGGCCGGTGCGGATCGGCTTCACCGTATCGAAGAAAGTCGGTAATGCGGTTGAGCGAAATCGTGTTCGTCGGCGCTTGCGCGAGATTGTACAGCGGACCGCACCGGTGGGAATGCGGCCGGGACACGACTATGTATTGATCGGAAAGCGGGCGGCCCTTGTATCGCCGTTCGATCGGATGATTGAGGAATTCAGTGGGGCGCTGCGGCGTGTGCACACCCAGCGCTCGGAAACACATCGCTAAGAGTGCTCAAGAGTGCTTAAGACTTCGCCCCTAGCATGAGCTGCGGAAACGGCCGGGAAATCGAGCTACGAGATGAACGACCAAAAAAATACCATTCTGGCGATCGCGCTGTCCGCAATCGTATTGCTCGCGTGGCAATATTTTTTCGGCATGCCGCAAATGGAAAAACAGCGGCAAGAAGCACAGCAGAAAGCGCAGCAACAACAATCTCAGCCCGCACAACCATCGCAACCAGGCGCGCCGCCGTCGCTACCCGGTCAGATTGGCGCTCCGAGTGCCGGGCAGCAGCTCACGCGCGAAGCCGTGATCGAAGCAACCGCGCCGCGGATCAAGATCGAAACCCCGCGGCTCCAGGGTTCGTTCACACTCAAGGGCAGCCGTATCGACGATCTCGCCCTGGTGCGATATCGCGAAACCATTGATCCCAAATCGCCGGCGATCATTCTGTTCTCGCCATCCAGCAGTCCGCATCCATTCTATGCCGAGTTCGGTTGGGTCGCAGCCGCCGGCACTTCGGTAAAGCTTGCCGATGGCAACACCATTTGGCGCCAACAAGGTTCGGGCAGTCTCGGTGTCGGCCGGCCGGTGATGCTGGTCTACGATAACGGCGAGGGAATTGAGTTTGTCCGCACCATCGCCGTTGACGACAATTACCTCTTCACCATTGAGGATCGGGTGGTGAACAAAAGCGCGGCGCCGGTCATGCTTTATCCCTATGCGCTGATTTCACGCCACGGCACGCCCGAGACGCTCGGCTATTATATCTTGCATGAGGGTTTGATCGGCGTGCTTGGCGACCAGAGCTTGCAGGAGCTGACCTACAGCGACATTGAGAAGAAAAAAACCTTGTCCTTCAAGGTTACCAACGCCTGGCTCGGAATTACCGATAAGTATTGGGCCGCCACATTGATACCGGCCACCAAGGCCGCGATTCAAGCTCGGTTCTCTTTCGGCACACTCGGCACGCTTAAAACCTATCAGAGCGATTTTTTAGGTGATGCGCAAACCATACCAATCGGCGCCAGCGCCACGACGACCACGCACTTATTTGCCGGCGCCAAGGAAATTGCCGTTGTTGATGGCTATGACAAACAGCTCAATCTCAACCGCTTCGAACTCTTGATCGACTGGGGCTGGTTCTACTTCATCACCAAGCCGATGTTCTGGGCGATGGATTACTTGTTCAAGTGGCTTGGTAATTTCGGCCTGGCCATTCTCGCCGTCACCGTCATGATCAAGATCGTCTTCTTTCCGCTTGCCAACAAGTCGTACGCTTCAATGGCAAAGATGAAGGCGGTGCAGCCGCAGATGATGGAAATCCGCGAGCGCTACAGCGACGACAAGGTGAAGCAGCAGCAAGCGCTGATGGAGCTCTACAAGAAGGAAAAGATCAATCCTGTCGCCGGCTGCCTGCCAATCCTGATTCAGATCCCGGTGTTTTTCGCCCTCTACAAGGTGCTGTTCGTCACCATCGAGATGCGGCACGCACCGTTCTACGGCTGGATCAAGGATCTCTCGGCGCAAGATCCGACCAACCTCTTCAATCTGTTCGGACTGATCCCTCTGGACCCGACGGTATTGCCGATCGTCGGCCAATTCCTGCATCTCGGCATTTGGCCGCTGATCATGGGCGTGACCATGTGGGCGCAGATGAAGCTCAACCCCGCGCCGCCCGATCCGACTCAGAAAATGCTTTTCGATTGGATGCCGCTCGTCTTCACCTTCATGCTGGCGTCGTTCTCTGCCGGCCTGGTGATCTATTGGGCTTGGAACAACTTTCTCTCGGTGATCCAGCAGAGCTTTATCATGCAAAAGCACGGCGCCAAGATCGAGCTGCTCGACAACATCAAGGCGATGTTCAAGAAGAAGGACGACGACGACAAGGACAAGAAGAAATAGCGCGTCGGGGATGCAATTCCAACCACGTCATTCCGGACGCCGCGCAGCGGCGATCCGGAATCCAGACGCAAGCTCTGAATTTTCTTCTGGATTCCGGGTTCGCGCCCAAAGCGCGTCGAAGACGCGCGTAAACGCGCTTATGGGCGCGCCCCGGAATGACAGCCGCAATTCACGCCGGCGGCGTCCCCATGAAATCCCGCTTGCCGACTTCAACGCCGCATTGCCGGATGATGTCGTAGGCGGTAGTCGTGTGGAAAAAGAAGTTCGGCAGGCTGTTGCCGAGCAGCAACCCTTGCCCCTTGAATTGGCGAGTGTTGCCGTTGGGGAACGTAATGCTGATGTCCTTCTCCTCGGTGCCGTCGACCTCGCCCGGCTTTACGCTCTTGAGAAATTCGATCGTCTTGGCGATGCGGTCCTTCAACTGCGCAATGGTTGTCTCGTCATTGGCAAACTTAAGCAACTCCCTTCCGGCAAGCCGCCCGGCGGCGCTGCAAGCGTGATCGGTGGCCGCCCGCACCTGCCGCACCAGCGCGAACATGTCGGGGGCGAGCCGCATATTGAGCAGATCCGCTTCGTTTATTTTACGGGCCGCGGCATGCGCCGCCGCCTTGTCGAGCACGCTCGACAGCCCGTTGAGGTGCTGGATGAAAATCGGAACCGATACCGTGTACATCGAAATTGCCATGAAATGGGACCTTCTCGCTGGATGACAACGTTACCGAGGAAGCCTATAGCCTAATGGATGTGTCCAGCGCATATGAATTTTCATCAGCCGAAATCGAGGCCGGCCGTCGGCTGTTCGCGCGCGAATGGCGTTTCCTCGCAGCGGCGGGTTCGCTGCCGACGTTGCCGGCGATGCGTGGTGTGGAGATTGGTTTTGCTGGGCGTTCCAACGTAGGCAAGTCGAGCTTGGTCAATAAGCTTACCGGCCACAGCGCGCTCGCCCGCACATCCAACACGCCGGGCCGCACCCAGGAACTCCTGTTTTTCGCCGCCAATACCGCGCTGACCCTGGTCGACATGCCGGGCTACGGCTACGCCGCGGCGCCCAAGCACAAGATCAAGGCCTGGACCGCGCTCATCGCCGCCTATTTGCAAGGCCGCGTCAATCTCGCGCGCGTCTATGTCCTCGTCGATGCGCGCCACGGCCTTAAGAGTTCCGATCTACCCGCGCTCGATGCGCTCGGCCAAGCGGCGGTGAGCCATCAGATCGTGCTGACCAAGGCGGACGCGGTTGGGCCTGACGCGCTTGCGCATTGCCTAGCGGCGATGCGCTCGGCGCTAGCCAAGCGTTCGGCCGCCTTCCCTGAAGTTCTCGTCACCTCAGCGCGCTCCGGCGTCGGTATTCCGGAGCTGCGCGCAGCGATCGCGCGATTGTTGTCCGAGCGCTCACAATAAAATGTCGCAGCCGCTGAACGCGCAGCCGTCAGCCGGGCTTGGCGACGCGATAGAGCTGAAAATTCGGTCCGTCGAAGATCCGCGTCATATCCTTGGGGTCCGGATTGGCAGCGCCACGCCTGGTAAACAGAATGTAGACATAATCGAAATGCATCGGCCAGCGAGTAAAGAAATATGGAACGTCATTGCGTGCCGCCTGCAGGAAATATGGAATTGACGGCGGCGTGAGGTCTTCGGTTTCGACGTATTTCCGGTATTCATCCCGTACCTGCAGCAGATGTTTTCCGCTCACAGTGAACGTCGTGCTCACAAGCGCCGAACGCTCGATCGTGGCAAGGGAAGCGGCGTGGACGAGTTCGTAATCGCTGATGTCCTCACCCGCAGAGCGATCGCCATGCACCACCAGCACGCGGGCACCGCGCTCGATCAACATGACCGACCGATAAAACGCCGCCGTCACAAGGCCGAGCCGATCCCACACGAGCTGCACTTCAGTCACACGAACCGCAAGCAAGACAATAAGCATCGCGACAAATCCCTGACGGACGCGACGATGACGAAATTCGACCTGCAAGCAGGCGATCAAGACGAAGGCGAGCGCGATGGGCAGGCGTTGATCGGCCATGTGCGCGGCAAACAGCGCTCGTGGCATGGCAACATAGACCACCGCGCCCACTGCAATGATCATCCATCCCGCCGGATGAAAGCGCAGCAAACCATAACGCCCGGCCCACGCTGCCGCGGCAAGCGTGGAAGCTATCAATCCGAATGCAACCGCGGAGTAATAGACGTCCACCGCCATGAACAATCCATCGATCTTACCGCTGGCTGTCCAATAGTAATAATTGACGGAGCGCCAGGTCGGACTAATGCAGAGAAGCACAATCACGATCAAGAACGGAAGACCCGTTGACAAAAACCCGACCAGCCTTGGCACGAGCGGTTCGGCGCGCTTGGCCCACATCCGCTGCAACTCAAAACCCAATAGCACAAGGCCGTAAATTCCGACCACATAGAGATGGCAAAAGAACAGCGCCAGAGCGAACAGCGTCGAGACGGTGAACCGCCACGGCCAGAAGCGATCGCGCAGGGCCACCCATGCGGCAAGCGCCCAAAGCGCAAGGCCGATGCCGAAGATATAGTTCATCACCCCAACCAGCAGCACCTCGTTATAGAACAGGGGAGTGGCAATGAGCGGAAGCGCTGACCAATATCCGAACAGGGCGCGATTGAGCGCCAATGTTCCCGAGAGGATCAGGAAAAATGCCAAGAGGGTGAAAATCTGTCCGGCGCGATAGACGTCCGCAAGCGGGTTCAACACCAGCATTGCCACGTCGATCATCAGGTTTGGCACCACCTGCCATTTTACGAAGTAGAAACGCGCGAGGTCCGGATCGGTGTCGATATGGGTGATGACGTAGCTACGGCCGAGGTGATTGATGTAGTCGGAAAGCGGTGGCAGCGTATGGGTAACAATAGGAATTGACGCGACCGCCATCAGCGCCACGAACAGAACAACGATCGTCGATCTGCTGAATTCGCCGGACCTATCCAATGTAGAACCGGCCCGAACATCAGGGCAATGCATGCGATCTATCCTCGCCAATGGGCATGACGGTCGTCCAGTCCGCGCAGCCCCGCGATATAGTATCCAATAATTGTGCCCTTTCTCCCAACCGGATAAATCGGCTAAAAGGTCGCGGTATCGCAACCACACCAGACCCCATGACCGTGTCACCCCACGAAATTGCACATATTCTTTCGGAAGCGTTGCCCTACATGCAGCGCTACGACGAGGCCACCGTTGTCATCAAATATGGCGGTCACGCCATGGGTGACGACGCCGTGGCGCGTGCATTCGCCCGCGATATCGTACTGCTGGAGCAGGCCGGCGTATATCCAGTTGTCGTCCACGGCGGCGGGCCGCAGATCGAGGCCATGCTCAAGAAAGCCGGCGTGCAATCGCAATTCGCCGCCGGTTTGCGCATCACCGACGCCAAAACGCTGGAAATCGTGGAAATGGTGCTTGCCGGATCGATCAACAAGCAGATGGTCGGCTACATCAACGCCGCCGGCGGCAAGGCGATCGGGCTGTGTGGCAAGGACGGCAACATGGTGGTCGCGCGCAAGGTCACCCGCAAAGTCGTCGACCCTGATTCAAACATCGAGAAAGTTGTCGACCTCGGTTTTGTAGGTGAGCCCGAGAAGGTCGATATCACGGTGCTTACCAAAATTCTCGGCCGCGATCTCATCCCGGTGCTGGCTCCGGTCGCGAGCGCGGCGGGCGGCGGCACCTTCAACGTCAATGCCGATACCTTTGCCGGCGCCATTGCGGGTGCCCTCAAGGCAAAACGCTTCCTGCTGCTGACCGACGTGCCAGGCGTGCTCGACAAATCGAAGTCGCTTATAAAAGAGCTCTCGGTCAACGAGGTGCGCCACCTGATCGCCGACGGCACCATATCCGGCGGCATGATTCCCAAGGTCGAAACCTGCCTCTATGCGCTTGAGCAAGGAGTCGAGGGCGTCGTCATCCTCGACGGCAAGGTGCCGCACGCGGTTCTGCTCGAGCTGCTCACCGACCTTGGCGCCGGCACGCTAATCCATCGCTGACTCGGATGGACATATTAAACACGCGCACGAACGGCTGCACAGCCACGGCCCGGGACTTATCGCGGCATCCTCTTTCGGCATCTGCGACGTGCTCAGCAAAGTGGTCTTTGCCGCGGGCGCGGATGTGCTCACCTTGGCGCTGTTTCGCGGGCTGGTCGGCCTTGCCATTATGTTTGTCTGGCTGCACGTCGGCCCGGTACCAGTGCCGCACGGACCGCGCGCGCTGGATCGCGCTCGGACTTGGTGTGCTGTTTGCCGGAATAATTTTCGGCATCTTCAAGGCGATCCAACTCGTTCAGGTGCCGATCGCGATCTTGACCTATTTCGTCTACCCGCTGCTCACGGGAATTACCGGCGCGCTGTTCGGCATCGAGCGGCTTGGATGGCGTGGGAGCGTCGCTGCGATTGTTGCGTTTCTCGGTCTCGCCTTGATGATCGGGGCGAATCCGCAAAACCTGGCGATCGTCGGAATAGGCTTCGCGCTCGGCGCGGCCGTGCTTCTGATCGCGCGCACAGAACTGAGCACAGCCGATCCGCGATTGACGACCTGGTATTTGCTGGTGTCGTCAACCGCCATTTTTTTGATCGCAGCAGTTGCGACCTTGAACTGGCAGCCGCCGCAAACGGCGCTGGGATGGGCGGCAATCGTTATCGTCAGCATCGGCACCGCCGTCGCCACCTTGACGCTTTTCATTTCGACCGAGCGCATCGGGCCGTTTCGCAGTGCGCTGATCATGAACCTCGAGCCGCTGCTGGCGACGATCCTGAGCGCCCCCATCCTGGGCGAAGTCATCACGCCGATCCAGGCGCTCGGCGGTGCCATCATGCTCGCCGCCATGGTTGCTTTTCAGTCCAGACGCTGATGTGTTGTAGGCGATGCCGAGTACCGTAAACCGTCTTTATCCAAGGCGCCGGCCCCTCCGCTTGGCTGCGGCCATTGCGCTGATGCTGGGCATGGCCGGCTCTGCCACGACGCAGACGCCGACCGTCGATCTGCAACTGGTGCTCGCGGTCGATGCCTCGGGCAGCGTCAATCAGGCGCGCTTCGAATTGCAGAAGCAAGGCTACGCCGCCGCGTTTCGCAATCCGCGCGTGCTGCGCGCTATTCGCTCCGGCAGGAACCAATCGATCGTGGTCACCATGGCGCAATGGACCGGGCCTGCGCAGCAGATCCAAGTGGTGCCCTGGATGCTGATCCGCGATCAGGCCTCCGCCGATTCATTCGCCGACGCCATCGAGCAATCGCAACGGCAATTGTTCGGCGGCGGCACTTCCATCAGCGGCGCCATCGATTACGGCTTGGCGATCATGTCCACCAGTCCGCATCGCGGTCTCAAGCGCGTTATCGACATTTCCGGCGACGGCTCCAACAATCGCGGCCGGTCTGTCACGCAAGCGCGCGACGATGCCGTGCGCGAGGGCGTTACTATCAACGGGCTGCCGATTCTTGCGCTTGAGCCCAATCTCGATCGCTATTATTTCGACAACGTGATCGGCGGCCCGGGCGCGGTCATGGTGCCCGCCGAAACCTACGAAGCTTTCGCCGAAGCGATCATCAAGAAGCTCATCATTGAGATTGCCGCAAACGAGCGTCATTGATCGCATCGACCCACTACGAGTTTTTCCCTTGCCGAATCCGCAGGCATTGCGCTTATCGAGCTTTCCGGGCGTAACGAAACAACAGTGCGTTTCAAGTGACCGTCGGCAATGCGCGATCTTGGTAATTGTACAAACAGCGTTAAGTAATGACCGTCATCCTGAGGTGCTCGGCGCGCAGCGCCGAGCCTCGAAGGATGAACGGCCCGGGCCGTCGCCCTTCGAGGCTCGCTTCGCTCGCACCTCAGGGTGACGGAGATGAGTCAGTGATTGCTGCCGTTGGTATTACGACGGACTTGGTCGGCCAGGCCGACGCCACCGACGCCAAACCGCGCGACCGGCAAATCCTCCGACAATCACGAACAATATCGGCAACGCTGCCCGCTCAACGAACAATATTAACTGCTCCCTCGCGCGTGCCGATTGCCGTTCACGTTCACGCACTGTGCTTAACAAGGGCCGCTCCTGATAGACTCGCTCAAGAGCGCGTTCGATCTGCGCGGGCGTAAGCTCGGCGCGGAGCCTTTCCTTCAAGGCCTGCGCTTCATCGCGACCGGACTTATCGCTACCTCGGGATTCGTATTCCGCGATTTCCGCATAGATGTAGGCGGCGATCGGATCGCGCTCAGTGCCGACGCCCGCATCGTAAAGTTTCGCCAATCCCAACGAGGCATATCTGTATTTTTGATCCGCCGCCGCCCTGTACCAACGGAATCCTTGTGCCTCATCCTTTTGGACGCCAACGCCATGCAACAACGCAGATCCATATCGCATTTGGCTTGTCGCATCTCCAAGCTCCGCGCCAAGCCGGTGCCACTCCATGGCTTTCGCGATATCGCGCGGAGTTCCAAGTCCCCTTTCGTAAAGAAAGGCAGCTTGCTGTATAGCGAAAATCTGTCCTACCTCGGCGCTGAGAGTGTACCAATATAATGCCTCGGAAAATCGACTGCGGTTTTGCAGCATCAAACCGTACCAAGTCTGCGCTTTGACATTACCACTTCGCGCAAGTTCTTCCATTTTCAAAAGCCTAGGTTCTCCATTGCCATACATGGCGCGGAACTCGGCGTCGGTCTGCGCCGCCGCGCCGGATATTGAAGCCGCAAGAAGAAAGAACTTGACGACAACGTAGCAATAAATACGAGACATGATGGAATGCCCTGGACTTTCATCTGTGCAATCAATAGCAACAAAATATGGCAGCATGGCGAAATCTGATAGTTCAGAATGCGTCGTTATAAAGGAAGAGAAAGCAAAAAGGTTAATGCACGATCCTCAAAAATCTCCACCGCGCGGCTTTGCCGCCGTCGAAACCTGGGTGTTCGATCTCGACAACACGCTCTATCCCCATCATCTCAATCTCTGGCAGCAGGTCGACGAACGCATCCGCGACTACGTCGCCAAGTTTCTGCAGGTGACGCACGAGGAAGCCTTCCGCGTGCAGAAGGATTATTATCGCCGCTACGGCACCACCATGCGCGGATTGATGACGGAGCATGATCTACAGCCCGATGCGTTTCTCGAAATGGTTCACCAGATCGACCATTCGCCGCTCACGCCCAATCCGGCGCTCGGTGCCGCGATCGAGAAATTGCCGGGCCGCAAGCTGATCATGACCAACGGTACCCGCAAGCATGCCGAGGCGGTGATGCAGCGGCTTGAAATCCACCGCCACTTCGACGACGTGTTCGACATCGCCGCCGCCGACCTCGACCCCAAGCCCATGCCGCAGGTCTATCACCGCTTTCTCGCGCGCCATGGCGTCGATCCAACCCGCGCGGCCATGTTCGAGGATCTGGCGCGTAATCTCGAAGTGCCGCATGCGCTCGGCATGACCACGGCGCTGGTGGTGCCGGAGGGCGCGCGCAAAATATTTCGCGAGGGCTGGGAGCTGGAAGGACGCGACCAGCCCCACGTCGATCACGTCACCGACGATCTGGCGGGATTCCTGGCGAAGCTGTTGGCGGCGCGACTCTGATCCCTCTCCCCGTCTACGGGCTAAGGTGTGCACACATCTTTTCGAGCCGTTTACTGAACAAGTATCTGTCATCCCCTCGCATACGATCAGACTTGCTCCGACCTCATCCTGAGGAGCCCGCCGTAGCCCGAAGGGCGAAGGCGTGGCGTCTCGAAGGATGGCCGCGCGCTCGGAGCTTGGGCCATGCTTCGAGACGCGCCCACCGCAGCCAAGTTTACGCAGGCTGCGCCTGCTATGGGGCGCTCCTCAGCATGAGGTAGAGGGAATTCGTTCATTGGCGCCGGCACATGATGAAGATGTGTGCACACCTTAGCGTCTACGGGGAGAGGGTGGCGAGGACCCGCAAGGTCCGAGCCGGGTGAGGGGCATTGCACGGCCCCTCACCCGGCTTCCTCACTATGTTCGGAAGCCGACCTCTCCCCGCAAGCGGCTGTCATATTCACACATCTCGTGCGACCACAGCGGAGGAACGCAAAAAGGTGAGTCTTTTCAGCGTCTGCATCCAACCCCGAACCTTGGCTGCTTCCACATCGAGGGTAAGCTAAGTCCTT
>CAZNSG010000341.1:0-3536 GCA_964575715.1 uncultured Hyphomicrobiales bacterium
CCCGCGGCGAAATCCCCATAGCGCCCGCGGCAACCTCTGCCCGTAACCGACCGCGATTTCGTGCCTTGGCGCTTTTCGGACGCCGGTCGTCGGAGCGCGTGGATGGCGCCGTCATGCCGGCATCCGAAAACCTGCACACAAGGAGACATCCCCGAGGAACTCAACCGCAACCTGCCGCAGGTGCTGGCCGAAGTGATCCAGCACGTCAACGAGTACGAAGTTGCCGCGCTGGGCGCCGCCCTGACTCCCGCTCTCGCGTGGCGGTCCCGGTCCGTATAAAATTCCTTTCCAGGCGCGCGGATTAGCGGGCCGCACTGCATGTCTTGCGCAGTGCCTAAGCGGAAAGGATCACGATGAAGTCTCGAGTTCTTGTGCTGGGCGCCGGTTTCGGCGGTATGGAACTGTCCACCCTGTTGTCGGAGGCGCTTGGGGAAACGGCCGATGTGACCGTGATAGAGAAGAGCGACGCCTTCATTTTCGGTTATTCCAAGATCGACGTGATGTTCGGACGGGAAACACCGGAGACGGTGCGACTACCCTACCGCAATTTTGTCAAGCCGGGCGTGCGCTTCGTGCAGGAGACAATCACCGCCATTGATCCCGCGGCGCGGCGCGTTTCCACCACCGGCGCCACCCACGAGGCCGACTTCCTGGTGGTCGCGCTGGGCGCCGACTTTGATCTGGCCGCAACGCCGGGCCTGGCCGAGGACGGCAACGAGTTCTACTCGGTGGCGGGTGCAAGCCGGGCACGCGAGGTCCTGCCCGCGTTTTCCAAAGGCCCGGCAATCGTGGGGGTCTCCGGCTTCCCCTTCAAGTGCCCGCCGGCGCCGAGCGAATGCGCCCTGATATTGCACGACTACCTTACGAAGCGGGGCGTGCGGAGGGCCTGCGAGATTACCCTGGTACTCCCGCTTTCCAGCCCGATGCCAGCGTCGGCCGACCTCTCCCGGGACCTGGTCGCCGCCTTTGCCGAAACGGGGATCAGGCTGCTGCTCGGTCGTTCGGTAAGGGCGCTCGAGCTGGGGCGCAAGACCGCTGTGCTGGATGATGGAACCGAACTGCCCTATGCGCTGTACTTGGGCATACCCAAGCACCTAGTGCCGCAGCCGGTGCTCGCCAGCGGCCTGGCCGAAAACGGCTGGGTGCCGATCACCCTGCGCACGATGGAGACGCGCTTCCCCGACGTGTACGCCATTGGTGACGGGGCCGCTACGGGACTGCCGAAGGCCGGATCCTTTGCCGAGAGCGCGGCCCGCGCTGTGGCAAGTTCAATCCTCGCCAAGCTCAAGGGCGGCGAGGCGACGCCCAACTCGGGGACGGGCAGTTGCCTTGTCGAGTTCGGCGACGGCCGCATCGGTTGGGCGGATCTGGACTTCTTGACCGGACCGAAGCTCACGAGCATCTATCACGCGCCCTCTGTCGCCGGGCGGGCACATAAGGTGCAGTTCGGTGCCACGCGCAGGGCCCGCTGGTTCGGGCTCTAAGGCGAGCAGTGGAGCCGGATCCAGGCCGGCCCCTCAAGCCGCGATGATGGATGCCCCTTGCCCGACCGGACCGTCAAACAGGAATAACTAAGGAAGATCATGCTGACCATTGACGAAATACGTACTGTTCCGCTGTTCTCCGCGCTGGCTACGGCCGAACTCGAACTGATCCAGAAAACGTCTGCCGACATCCACCTTGGTGCCGGGGAATACGCCGTGCATGAGGGCGCGGGGGACCGTGCGCTATTTGCGGTTCTCTCCGGCAAATTGGAAGTCGTCAAATTGTTTGACGGGGTAGAGCGCACCCTGGGCTGGCGTGTCACTGGCGCCATATTCGGCGAAATTCCGATCGCCATTGGCTTACCGTTCTACGGAAGTTACCGGGCGTCAGAACCCACGCGTATTATGCGCGTGGAGGCCCGGCAGTATTTCACAATCGCGGCGGCATCGCCCGAGATTTCGCAGAAAGTCAGTGCGCTCGCACGCGAGCGTATCGGCGGGATGCAGGGCATCTCTGCCGAATCGCCCAAACCGCTCGTCACCATATTCGGTCATCGCTGGGATCCCGCCTGCGCCGACATGCGCCGGTTCCTCTCCCGCAACCAGATTACGTTTGACTGGGTGGCGCCGGACTCGCCCGCGTTGCCGACGCTTTGGCAGGGGCCTCTCCCGAAGGAAGGCGATTGCCCGGTGCTGCGGCTGGCCGACGGTACGGTGCTCAGCAGACCGAAAGTGCGCTATCTCGCTCGGCTCCTCGGCCTGCAAACAAGTGCGCGCCTTGCCGAATATGACGCCGTAATCATAGGAGCCGGTCCGGCCGGCCTCGCTGCTGCGGTGTACGGCGCATCCGAGGGGCTGCGCACGCTGTGTATCGAGCGCGAGGCGCCAGGGGGCCAGGCTGGGACGTCCTCGCGGATCGAGAACTATCTCGGGTTCCCCAACGGCGTCTCGGGCGACGAGCTTGCAAGCCGCGCGTTGCAGCAAGCCAAGCGGCTTGGAGCAGAAATTCTTGTTACCCGCTCGGTCGAACGCATCGACGCGGCGACGCGTGAAGTGTTTCTCGACGGCGACGAGGTTGTGCGGTCGCGGACTATTATTCTTGCCACAGGTGTCTCGTGGCGACGCCTCAGCATAGAGGGTTTCGACAAACTTATCGGTAAGGGCGTCTACTATGGGGCCGCGCGCAGCGAAGTGAGTTCCACGCAGGGTCTCGATATTCATCTCATTGGTGCTGGGAATTCGGCTGGCCAAGCCGCCATGTACTTCGCTAACCACGCGCGCAAGGTGACGCTCGTAGTACGCGGCGCTTCTCTGGAAGATAGCATGTCGCATTACCTGGTCGAACAACTTCGCGGAAAATCGAATATCGCGGTGCTGCTGCAGTCGGAAGTGCAGACGGCCTATGGTGACAAACACTTGACGGCAATCGATATTCGCAACCGGGTCAGCAATACTGTGAGCCGCCACGACTGCGGCGGCGTTTTCATCTTCATTGGAGCCGATGCGGAGACCGGATGGCTGCCGCCTGACATCGCGCGAGATAACCGCGGATATGTGCTGACTGGCGAGGACGTTGTGAAAGCGAAGCGATGGTCATCCGGTCGTGATCCCTATCTCCTTGAAACAAGCGTGCCGGGAGTTTTTGCTTGCGGAGATGTGCGACTGAGTCCGGTAAAACGTGTCGCATCCGCTGTCGGAGAAGGCAGCATGACGATCGCTTTCGTCCACCAATATCTGCAGCACGCCGCCTCATCTTAGCCGGATCACGTCTGGAGTCTTAATGCCGGGCCGACGCGCTGGATGAGGGTGACGGCGCGGGCGGCTGTCCACGATACCGGGTCAACTTCACCTAACCAACATCACATCGCAATGCAGCGGCTCAAAATGTTCAGAGTCGGCTCCGGGTCAATTGCGTCGCCGTCGCCTGAGGCCGCACGTCGATGCGCTTCCGCAGTTCCCCGAAACCGGACGTAAATTCAAGCCGCTGGTTCTGACGTGAAGTGCCGGAAGTCGACATCGCGCCTGTGATTGGAAATGACGGTGGATGGAAAC
>CAZNSG010000342.1:0-16029 GCA_964575715.1 uncultured Hyphomicrobiales bacterium
TCTTTTCAGCGTCTGCATACAACCCCGAACCTTGGCTGCTTCCACATCGAGGGTAAGCTAAGTCCTTGATCCAGAGTCAATTTCTATTGGCTTCTGAAATGTGTGAATCGTATAGCCGCTTGCGGGGAGAGGTCGACCGCCAGAGCGAAGCGACGGCGGTCGGGTGAGGGGGCGTCTCCGCGATTTGAGCTTATCGAGTTGCCCCCTCACCCGGCTCGCAGCTTGCGCTGCTCGCCACCCGCTCCCCGCAAGCGGGGAGAGGGGAAGTAATGCGAGCTCGTACGGCTTACGGAGTCCGCAGGTTTACGGAATCTTCTTCACCGGCTTTGTGTCGAGCCCGAACAACCGCGCCGCGTTGGCGCCGAGGATGTTGCGCTTGGACTTCTCGTTCAGGAACGGCAGGTCGTAGATCGTGCTCGGTAGATCGAAGTCCCAGTGCGGATAGTCGGATGACCACACCAGCTGGGTCTCGGCATTGAGCATCTTGAAGGTCGCTTCCAGCACCGACTTGTCGTCCGGCATCTCCATGGGCTGGGTGGAGTAATACATCTGCCGCATGTAGTGGCTCGGCTTCTCCTTGAGCGCGGGCGCATCCGAGGTGCGCATCATGTAGGAATGATCGAGCCGCTGCATCAGCCCCGACGCCCAGGTCAGCCCGCTCTCGATCCACATGACCTTGAGCTTCGGGAAGCGCACCGGCAGGCCGTTGATGACCCAGTTGGTCATGTGAATCATGTTGAACCAGATGAAGCCGAGCGCGTGTACCGAGATGAAGCGGTTGGTCATCTGCAATGCGCGATCGTCCCAAGAGTAGGCGGCGTGGAACGAGATCGGCTTGCCGATTTCTTCGAGCAGCGCGTAGGTTTTGACATAGGCGTTGTCGTGCACCGGCTTATAGCGCGGCGACGTCACCATGAAACCGACCACGCCCTTCTTGTCGCCGAAGTCCTTTACCGTCTTGTAGGCGGCGTCCGGATCGTTGAACGGCAGATAGAGCATGGAGACGATGCGCGGCTCGGCCGCCAGGATGCGCTCGCACAGCCAGGCGTTATAGGCGCGGCACATGGCGGTCTCGACTTCCACCTGCGGGTGGAGCCCTAAAAACAGCATCGGCGTGGGAAACAGGCAGGTGTAGTCGACGCCCATGGCGTCCATCCAGTCGAGCGTGAGCACGATGTCGGAATGCCGGCCCGGCTTCGCTTTCTCCTTGCCGCGGAATTTCTGACGATGAATGCGGCCGCCGGTGTTTTGGTAGCCCACTTGCGTGTTGAGCATGCCGGTGCGGCGCGAGGCGCCTTCGATGGCTTCGCGGCGGATCACCGGGCTTTCGATGTACTGGAACACGTCGGCGTAATGTTCGTTCTCGTAGTGATGGGAGTCCACATCGACGATCAGAAAATCCTGATAGTTGCGCGCGCGCGCCTGTTCGCTGGCGTGCGCAAGATGCTTGGGCGTCGAATAGGTATCGAGATCGACCGGGCGAACGTCGTTGCGCGGCATGTCCATGACTGTTCTTCCTATAGCCAACTCTCGTGTGATGCACTCAGTGCGGGCCGCAAACCGCGCCCACCCTCCCCTGGAGGGGGGAGGTCGCCTGCGGAGCGAAGCGAACGCAAGCGGGGTGGGGTGAACGATAGCGAAGTCACCCCACCCCGCCGCCTTCGCTCACTTCGTTCGCTCGGCCACAGCCGATGCTTCGCATCGGCGTCGTTTTGCATAAAGAACGGCGGCCAAAGGCCGCCTATGCCTCCCCCTCCAGGGGAGGGTAACCATGCAAGCGTCTCGCACTGAGTCCATTTCACCGAAACGCTCCCTTGGGTCAGGCGACAACGTAAATGTCTTCGCCGCGCTTGACCACTTCGAACTTGCGCAGCTTGAGCTTGCGGTCGCCGATGCATTCGCCGGTCCTGAGGTCGTATTCGTAGCCGTGCCACGGGCAGACAAAGTGCATCTCGTCGCCGTAGGTCTGGCCCTGGTAGGTGCGATCGGCGGCAAATACATCGACCACGTTGTTGATCATCAGGCCTTCGCAGGCGGGCCCGCCCTGGTGCAGGCAGGTGTTGCTGTAGGCGTAATAGGCGCCGTCCTTGTGAAACACGCCGATCTCGCGCGGGCCTGCGCTGACGATGCGGCGGTCGCCCTCGGCCAGCCCCGCGGTCTTGGCGACGAACCATTCGGCCATGGCGTGCTCCGGCGATGGATAGAACAACAAAATATCGAAGCCTGGCGGCGGCCGCAACAAGAGATCGTGCATATCAGGGGCGCGGTAAAGCGTAGTAGGCGATCATGCGCATGGGAACGAAGGCGCAAGGAGTCGTGGTGGCGATCTGATCGGCCTCATGGTGAGGAGCGCAGCGAAGCTGCGCGTCTCGAACCATCGCAAGTCGGCTATAGCCGACTTGCGCACTAAATATTACCGATCTCGGGTAAACCCGAGATCGGTTGGCCGCCTCATCCTTCGAGACGCGGTCCTTCGGACCGCTCCTCAGGATGAGGCGGATGGATGCTGCATATTAGAGCGCATTCCGATTAGGTTGAATCGGAAACGCGCTCTAGATTCCTTATTTGGTCGCATTTTCTGCGGAAAACCGGTGTCCACTTTTCCGGAAAATGCTCTAATTCACCCCGGCTGCATGCCCTTTGCTTTGATGACGGCGGTGGCGGCTGGTGAGGTCAGGAACTTCGCCAGCGCCTTGCCGGCTTCTGCATCCTTGGCATTGGTTGGTATCCCCGCCGCGAATATTGTGATGCTCTGCATTTCGCCGGGCACGGGGCCGACGATGTCGATGCCTGGCACCGCGATGAGCTCGGGCATCTGCTGCAAGCCGATCTCGGCCTCGCCGCGCAGCAGATAAAATCCGATCAACCCCGCCGGTCCGCCGGGGCCGAAGATGGTTTTCGGTTTGAGCGCCTGCGCAATGCCGAGCCGCTCAAACGCGCTCCACAGATGGATGCCACTGGCGCCGCCGCCCACCGGATTGCTCATGGCGATGGATTTTGCCGCGAGTAGCGCCTGCGCGAACGCCTCAACCGAAGAAATGTCCGGCCTGCGCGTGCCGGAGCGCACTGCGACGCCGATGGCGGAACGCGCGACATCTGTTCTGGTGCCGGCGAGCATTCGTCCCTGCTTGATGAGTTCGTCGATACCCGCGCCGGTCGCGATGGCGACATCGGCGGCTTCGCCCTCGGCTACGCGCTTGGCGATCTGCGTGGATGGCGCATAAGACGCCGCCAGCCTCTTGCCGCTGGCGTGCTCGATCTGCGGCGTGAGTTCGTCGATCGAGGTCTTGAGCGCGGTGGTGCTGAGCAGCGTGAGTTGGGCACTCTTCATTGCGGCGAACGTTCCTGGCCGGTGTGGGCAGGCAATATATAATGTGGCTGTCCGTGTAAGCCCAGCTTGGCCGGTGCCAAAAGACTTGTCCCCATCGAGTCCATTCACATTTTTGACAACCCCGCGATATGGGTTGCGCCAGGGGGCGGCGAGGTGAAACAATCCGCCACTGCCAGGATTGTCTTGGCTGCCATTCGCTCTCGCCCCGCAGCGTCACCCGGAGATTTCGATGTCGAACCTCGCAGCATCCCTCAAACCGCGGGATGCCGCCAAGCCCGATTTGAACGCGGGCAACCTCCGGGCGGGATGGGCGGAGTCGTTCCGTGCGGTGCGGGCGGAAACCGAGCAGCGGGCGGCGCCGCTCTCAATCGAGGATCAGGTGGTGCAATCGATGCCGGACGCCAGTCCGACCAAATGGCATCGCGCGCACACGACATGGTTCTTCGAGCAGTTTCTGCTGGCGCCGAATGTTCCCGGCTATTGCGCGTTCGACGAGCGCTTCTCCTTTCTGTTTAATTCCTATTACGTCGCCGCCGGGCCGCGCCACGCACGGCCGCGGCGCGGGCTGGTCACGCGGCCGGATGCCAAGGAAGTTTCGGCCTATCGCGCGCATGTCGATGCGGCCGTGGCACGGCTGTTCGATGGCGCGGATGACGCAACGCTGGAAAAAATCATTCCCGTCGTCGAGATCGGGCTCCATCACGAACAGCAGCATCAGGAACTGATGCTGACCGACATCCTGCACGCGTTTGCGCAAAATCCGGTGAACCCCGCGTATGACCCGAATTGGCAGCCGCCGCGCGCGCGCGCGGGCAGCGGGGAATTCGCCGATCTGCCGCCGGGAATTCACGCCGTCGGCCATGATGGGAAAAGCTTCTGCTTCGACAACGAGCAGCCAGCGCACCGCGTGCTGATCGAGGGCGCGCGTATTGCGCGGCCGCTGGTGAGCAACCGCGAGTGGCTCGCATTCATGGCGGATGGCGGCTATGCGACGCCGTCGCTGTGGCTCTCCGACGGCTGGACGGCGGTGGAAGCCGAAGGCTGGACGGCGCCCGGCTATTGGCAAAAGCGCGACGGTGAATGGTGTTCGCTCACGCTCGCCGGACTTAAAGCCATCGATCCGGCGGCGCCGGTGTGCCATGTGAGCTACTACGAAGCCGACGCCTTCGCGCGCTGGGCCGGCAAGCAGCTGCCGAGCGAAGCCGAGTGGGAAGTTGCCGCGCGCATGGGTCTGCTCGCTGACGCGTTTGGCGTAGTCTGGCAATGGACGCGCAGCGCCTATGCGCCCTATCCGGGCTATCGCGCGGCCGAAGGTGCGCTCGGCGAATACAACGGCAAATTCATGGTCAATCAGATGGTGTTGCGCGGCGCTTCGCTTGCGACCCCCGATGGCCATTCGCGCCCGAGCTATCGCAACTTCTTTTATCCGCCGGCGCGCTGGCAGTTTTCGGGCTTGCGGCTCGCGGATCAGGCGTGATTGCAACGAGGCCCTCGACATGAGACCGGCGGCGCTGGCAAAGTTAGGCTATTCAGCCGAACCCGAACGGCTGGAGCCGGGATCGTTTGCCGCCGATGTGGTGGCGGGACTGACCGGGATTCCAAAGCGGCTGCCGCCGAAATATTTTTACGACAGCGCCGGCTCCGACCTGTTCGAGCGCATCACCGCCTTGCCGGAATATTATCCGACGCGCTGCGAGCTGCGCATTCTGGAGGAACATGCCGCCGATATCGCCGCGCTGATCCCTACGGGTGCCGCGCTGGTGGAATTCGGCAGCGGTTCGAGCCGCAAGACGCGCACATTGCTCGATGCCGCGCGCATGCTTGCGGCCTATGTGCCGGTCGACATTTCGGCGGAATTTCTCGATGCGCAGTCGGGCAGCTTGTGCCGCGAATATCCCGAGATCGCCATGCTGCCGGTTGCCGCGGATTTCGGCGCCGCGTTCGATCTGCCCAAGGCCGTGACGGGCATGCCGCGTGCGGGATTATTTCCGGGATCGACCATCGGCAATCTCGAGCCGCAGGACGCCCTAGCGTTCCTGCGTGGGGCCGGGAAAATCCTCGGTGCGGGCGCGGTGTTCGTGATCGGCGTCGATCTGATCAAGGATGAAGAAGTTCTGCACGAAGCGTACAATGATTCCGCAGGCGTCACCGCCAAGTTCAACCGCAACCTGCTGGTGCGTATCAACCGCGAGCTCGGCGCCACATTCGATCTGGCGGGCTTTGAGCATCATGCGTTTTACAATCGCGAGCATCGCCGCATCGAGATGCATCTGGCCAGTCGCAAGCGTCAGCGGGTGCGCGTGTGCGGTGCCGACATCGAGTTCCGCGCCGGCGAAACCATTCACACCGAGAACAGCTACAAATATACCATCGAATCATTTCAAGCGCTCGCGCTCGGCGCCGGCTGGTCGCCGCTCGCGGCTTGGACCGATGCCGACAATTATTTCGCGGTGCATGTTTTGAAGCTGCGGAGCGAGGCCGCTCGCGGCGCGCTGAAATAGTTAGGGTGCGAGCGCCGGCATGCCGATCCGAGAAGCGGACCCGTGGCGGCTGCAGTATTTTGCCGGCGTCGCCTGCCCCGACGCGGTCGAGATTGCAACCGAGGACAGCGACGCCTGGACGTGGAATCCGCAGCATCGCTGGGTCTACGACAAGATCGCGATTGCGTTGAGCCAAGGCCTGCAGGCCGGCCCGCATGGCGTGACGCCGCCGTTCTTTCCGGTGTTCTCCAAGCCGATCGTAAATCTGCGCGGCATGGGCGTCGGCAGCCGAATCCTGCGGGACGAAGAGGAGTATCGCCGCCACTACGCGCCCGGCCACATGTGGATGACATTGTTGGAGGGAAAGCACGTGAGTTCCGACGTCGCGGTGGTGGAAGGCACGGCGCATTGGTGGCGCCACGTCACCGGTGTGCCCGCGGGCGAGGGCACGTTCGATTTCTGGACCGTGCATGCGGCGCCCGACGCCGCCATCGAGACGCGTTGCGGCGATTGGGTGCGGAAAAATCTCGCCGGCTACACCGGCATGCTCAATCTCGAGACCATCGATGGCACGATCATCGAAGCGCATCTGCGCATCAGCGATCAATGGCCCGATCTCTACGGCGCGGGTTGGGTCGAGGCGCTGGTGCGGTTCTATCAGACGCGCCAATGGGATTTTGCTGACCGCAACCGGCGCGATGGCTATAGCGTCGTGCTGTTCGGGCCAAAAGATCGGCGCTATCGCCATCCGCCGCGTGCATTGGTCGAAGAGATACTACGCATGCCGGAGATTTCGAGCGTGCAGATCACGTTCCACGAGGATCGTGCGCCGGAGTCACATGCCATGCCGCCGGGCGGTTTTCGCCTGGCCATCGTCAATGCTTGGGATTTGCCGGCGGGCAAGGCGGCGCGGGAGAAGCTGCGGGCGTGGTTCCTGGATCGCGCGTGATGACCTCGATTTATCTACTTACGAACGAGTTCAGAAGTTTTACGTGGTTGCGCGCGATCTGCCTTGGGATCGATCGGCTTGAGCACCGCAATCACGCGCCCGCGTCGTGATATATCAAACTCTTCCCCGCGCTCTGCGCGCGCGACAAAACGAAAAATTTTTCCTGAGAATTGAAGCTTTGATTTCGGTCCGGCGCATGTATATGGACGTAGGTTTAATTATTTGTGCCGCCGCTTGATTGAGCAATATTGGGCTGCTGCTGAGGGACAGCCGCTGGTTCTTGAGTGCTGGTTGGATTTGAAATTTCATCGCTTACATCGTCTTCCGATTTTTTCTTTTTCTCGCGAGCAAGATTTTTCTGTAATTTCTTGATTACCGACTCGGCTTCTTTCGCTTCGTCGCCATCGACAAGTTCTCGCTTGATCACCTCATTTTCGAGCAGCGAACGGAGATATTCTGTTTCTACTTTCACTCCTGAAAGCCTTCTTATTTCAAGTCTCAATTCATCCATAATTGGCGCGCTCAATAACAACGCAGCAATTGCATACCTGCTCGTGACCTGTTTTTGCTGTAAGAGTTCCGACATGGCATCTTTGGAGAATCCCTCACGACAAAGATTTCCGAAACATTCCACGACATCAGGACTTCTTGGGTTCGCTGCTAGCACATCAATTTCAAAGACAAGGGACTTCTCTATTGGCTGGCCGAAATAAATTTTATACGCACGCCAAACAGCTCCATTGGTGAGGACCACCCATTCGGTTCCCTTGTTTGCAGCGTAGTCCACCGCTTGCTTTACATGTGAATCTTTTAGTTCGATCCCAATCGCTTTGGCCTCGATCAAGAATCGTGTCTCGTCATCCACGATGACCGCGAGATCGACGTAGGTGCCGCGAATGGAGTGCTCAGTCGTAACGTGTTGATATTTATCGTAGCCGAAGACGTCGGAAAGCATGCCTATAATAATGACAACAATGTTCGACTCGCTAACGTCGCGCTGTTTGGCGTTGGCCAGAATCCCTTGATACCGCTTTAATTCTGTAGAAATACGTGTCGCTACTTTCGCCGAAATGGGCATTGCAAACCTCCACTCGAATAACCGGCGGCAATCGTCCTCCAATCAACTGTAGATTTCAATCTCTGATTGATTTTTCTTAAAGGTTATTTCGTGGGTGTTGAGAGAATTACAGTAGAAGCAATGTGAAGCCACCAGCCCAAAATTGGCGGGGGCCCGGCAGTATTCCCGCCGAGCCCCCTTAAGCTATCAGACGGCCTGTAAGCCGGGTTCTGTAGGGCACGGGGTGTTACCCGCGCGTGACGGCCATTCCTCTGCGGCGCCGGTTGCCCGGCGCCTGATGCAACCTACCCGGACGGCAACCTGGACATGGATTCCGAGGATCGCCCGCTTGCGCGGGCGAAGCCTCGTGCCGTCCCTATTCGGTCTTGCTCCCGGTGGGGTTTGCCGTGCCGTTCCCGTCGCCGGGAACGCGGTGCGCTCTTACCGCACCGTTTCACCCTTACCGCGCTGTTACGCGACGCGCGCGGCGGTCTGTTCTCTGTGGCACTTTCCCTGGGGTTACCCCCGCCGGACGTTATCCGGCACCGTATGTCCATGGAGCCCGGACTTTCCTCCCCGGCCACCTTTCGGCCGTTGCCGGAGCGGCCGTCCGGCCGACTGACGGTATAGGGATGGGGCGGGCGGGCGCGCAGGTCAAGGGGCGGGCGAAAATTTGGTTTCGGTGCGAGTAAGCAAGCTTGCCAGTTCGGCCAATGCGTGTACCGCGCCTTGGACCAGGCGTGACGCATCCGCTATCGGATTGCTTCCGTCATTCCGCTTTGCCGGCGGCGCCGAAAATGACCCAACTCGTCGATTTGCTACAAGACTACGGTGCAACGCAGCACGTGAAGCGTTCAGCTAACCCAAGTATTTCGACATCACGCGCTCGAAGCCTTTTATTGCGGCGCGTGCCGGTCATATTCGACGATTCCGAGCTGAGTATCGTTTCTTGGAAGGATCGGGAGAGCTCGGTATACCGGCCTCCTCGTGACTGCCGCTGTTTCGGCCTCAATATTTTGCGGAGTCGCGTCTTTCGAAGTCGAGGCCGTTGATTCTGGCGCATCAAGATTTCTTGTCGCCAACAATACACTCGATTGATTGAGGCGCCATTGATAACCGATGCCAAATTCAATCGGCGTTGGTCGCGTTCGCTGAAAAGGAATCACATATTGACCAAATCCTCGCAATTGCCACTTTGCCGGATCAAAATACGCAAGAGGAATGCCAGTCGCATCTTGAAGGATTGTGGCGCTGTTATCGAGCAGGAAGTTCCGGACCTGCGAGAAGTTCGCATTGTGCAAGAGATATGACGCACTCTTTGTAAAACTGTCTCCCTGACCAAGCGATTTGCCGAATTGCAGAAGTGCGATGTTCTTGCCGCGTTGATCAGCAAGATTGGTGCTGAAATAATATAGGGTCTTTTGCGGGCCATCTTTCTCGGAAAAGATGATTTTTACTCCGCGCGCTGGGGGTAGCGGCCGAGGTCCCTCGCCCGGGTGCAGCACGCCTTGGTCGTCGAGATGCACCAAACTCACGTCGTGGATCACCTTGCCCGAGCGGGCAAGAAACACATACAGGATCGGCAAAGTCCCGCTGGAGCTCAGATCCGCGTGCATTTGAACTGTGATGAAATATGTGACCGTCAGAATCGACCGCAGAGACCCTTGGATATTCCTCAGGTTCTGCAGCGCCGACCAGCGCGGCATCTTTAAAAGATCTGGTATCTGACCTACCGGCTCGAGACCTTGCAGAACGTAGGTCGTTGCGTTCGGGAAGAATGCGTTTGCGTAAAGAAAATCCGGTCCGCCGAACATGTAGAACATGATCGGCTTCGGCGCGCTTAGATTCGCGCTAGCCCATGCGCGGATTTTCGACATCTGGTTTTTTTCAACATTGCCAAAAGCAGAATCAAGGTGGGCGGCATGTTGTTTGGCGACCATATCCTGAGCCAATTGGGCGAGCGGTGAGTTGGCGGATAGCGGCATTCCGGCGAGAAAACGCGCGGTATCGTCAGCGGTGGCAGATTGGTTGTTTTGCGCGCGAGCGGTTGTGGCGACGACGAAGCTCGCGATAAGAAGGGCAACAAATCCAATTCGGGTCATCATTTCGAGAGTGTTACCTCTCATATGAGGACCGGCGAGACGGTTGCGTACTTGGGCAATCATATGATTCCCCCAGATAAATGAGCATCAAAACGAAATCGGTAAACGACTGGACTGGCCGCAAGATTTTGGATGATACACCATGAATTCAATTACCTACAGTAGAATGAACGGAATCGATTCACATCATGGCGCTGATTGCGCAGACAAGTTGTCGCACGGCGAGGTATTGCTTGCTAATTATGAGCACACACGCTGATCCGGGGACGCATTCAAGCCGCCACGAGACGGCTGAATAGCTCCGCACCTACATTGCCGCCGGACAGCACCGCAACGGTAACCTTGCCTTTCACGTCGGTCTTGCCGGTCAGCGGCGAGCGCAGTCCATCGATTGTCCGCTATCGGGTATCTGTTCAGAATGCCTAAAATGCAGGCGGAAGCTGGATCTGAATAAGCACTATCGCCGTGGTTACTCGACTCTACGGAAATTATTGTAATAGTTCCGAATATTCACTACGATTGAGTGTGTGGGGATGACGTGTCCGGTCAGACGTGCCGAAGCGACGATTGATCTGGCAGGTTTGGGGTCAACTCGGAAACTCGGGGGAAAATATGTTTTACAAGCCTGTTGTCCTAGGCGTGTTAGCGCTTGCCGCGGCGTTGCCGACGCAAAAAGCATCCGCGCAGCAAATCACCGGTTACTTCTGGATTCAAAACGCATGCTGGGCCCGTCACACGGACGGTACCTTTACGAGTGCTGCGACCCGTAGCTGCCCAACAAAGATGACTGCTCACATGCGGGATGCCTTTGGCTCGACCGATGAAGTCGGTGAATTTCTGTTTTTCGGAATTGTGTTGCCGGCTATAGCAGGAGGTCCATATTTGGATCACAAATCGAAGCGTGCGGACTATTCGCGACCGGCAAAAGCATCAGAGTAGCGAGCAACCAGCGACGGGGTGAGGTCCGCCGCTTGATGATCGGTGAGCGTGGCTGAGTCTTCGAACGCGGCCGGCAGGTTTCCGCTGACAATCGCAAGTGCAATACGTGCGCAAGTGCAATGCGTGCATTTTTGTCGAGTGCAGCGGGCTCGATGTCTGCGTTTGTGGCACATCGCGTCAGTCTGTGCCGCGAACGCTGACGGCCGCTTTCGGGGCAGAGCGGCTGCTGACGATCAATTGATATATTTACGTGGCAACGCGGCTTGCTCACCGATGGGCGCGCGCGGTCAGCAGCGCGCGCAGCGTTTCGCGGGTGGAGGCGTCGGCGATGCCGTCGACGCGTTGCGGGCGGAAGTGAAGCTGGAAGGCTAAGACCACCGCCTTGGTGAGTTCGTCGTAGCTGCCGGTCATGGGCAGACCATAGCCGTATTCGGCGAGCTTCTTTTGCAATTCGGCGACCGCTTTGCCGCTGTCGCCGTGTTTGAGCGCAGGCGCGGCGCTGCCGTCCGCAGTGATCGGCGCGGGCTCGACCCAGAGGCCGATTCCGGCCTCGTGCAGCTTCTCCCAAGGAAATTTCTCGCCGGGATCCTGCTTGCGGGTCGGCGCCACGTCGGAATGGGCGAGCACGTAGTCGGGCCGAATTTTCAGACGCGCGATGATGTCGCGGCAGAGTGCGATCACGGCGTCGATCTGGATTTTCGGGTAATCGGGATAGCCAAATTCGTGTCCGGGATTGGCGATCTCGATACCGATGGAGCGCGAATTGATGTCGTCATCTCCGGCCCATAACGATAAGCCCGCGTGCTGCGCGCGCTGCGCCTCCGGCACCATCTGCACCACCTCGCCGTCCTCGAACACCATGTAGTGCGAGGAGACTTTGGCTTGCGCATCGCATAGCCGTTCGAGCGCGGCCTGGCTGCTCTGCATGCCGGTATAGTGCAGCAGAATCATATCCGCGCGCGGCCCGCCGCGGCGCGGGCCGCAATTGGGTGAGGGGACGACGCGATTAACAAGGCGTGAATCTGGCTTAAACGACATGCTGGGCCATCGATACCAACTCTCACAATTGGTCATTCCGGTCGAGCCGCGTTAGCGGCGAGAGCCGGAATCCATAACCACCAACCGTGATTATGGATTCCGGGCTCGCGGGCTAAGGCCCGCGCCCCGGAATGACAAGTCAGAATTTATGCGGATTAATATAAGTTCGGCAAACCGGCGGAAATCGTAGGCTCGGGCCGCGAGACTTCCGCCGCGGCCGCCCGGGCCGGTTTGCTAACGATTCCTTAAGTTTGACGGGCGTTAATAGAGTCTTGCGGACGGACGCTTTGCGGCGTGCGGCCGGTATCTGTGCAATGACGCCCATCGCAGCCCATGAGATCCCATTTCATCCCGGAGAGTGGGCGTAAGTATTTGATAGGTCATGGATATGGGCCGTTTCTTGCTAAATCGACTTATTCCGACGCGTGCGTTCAAGGCGCGCTTGAGTTCAAAGCGCGCGGCGAACGACAAGGCTGGAGCGCGGGAACGATGACGGGCAGCGACGGCGCTTCTGCTGTCGCTGGCGGACTGGCCCGTCATGTTCCCGTGCTTCTCCGCCCGGCGCTTGATTGTCTCAATGTGCGCGATGGCGGCGTCTACATCGACGGCACGTTCGGTGCCGGCGGTTATGCGCGCGCCATTCTCGGCGCCGCCGATGCGTGCGTCATCGGCATCGACCGCGATCGCGACGCGATCGCGCGCGGCGCCGATCTGGTGCAGGCTGCGGGCGGACGGCTCAGCTTGATCGAAGATCGCTTCTCGGAGCTGGACGAGATTGCGCGCAAGTTCGGTCACGCAGCGGTCGATGGCGTCGTGCTCGATCTCGGCGTGTCCTCGATGCAGCTCGATGTGGCCGAGCGCGGCTTCTCGTTCCGGTTCGATGGCCCGCTCGACATGCGCATGGGGTCTGAGGGCCCGAGCGCGGCCGATGTGATCGCGCACGCATCGGAGCGCGATCTGGCCGCGATCGTTGCAACGCTCGGGGAAGAGCGGCACGCCCGCGCCGTTGCGCGCGCGATCGTTGCTGCGCGCAAGCAGGCGCCGATCGCAACGACGCGGGCGCTCGCCGATATCGTTTCGCGCGTGGTTCATGTCCGTCCCGGCGGCATTCATCCGGCGACGCGCACGTTCCAGGGCCTGCGCATTTTCGTCAACGACGAACTGAACGAGGTCGCACGCGGACTGCAGGCGGCCGAGCGCATCTTGCAACCATCCGGCCGGCTCGTCGTCGTCGCCTTCCATTCGCTCGAGGATCGGATCGTGAAAACGTTCCTGGCCGATCGCAGCCGCTTGGGCGGCGGCTCGCGTCACCAGCCCGAAATCGAGCAGGTTCCGACCTTTCGCTTGCTGGGCAGGCGTCCGCTCGTGCCGGACACGGCGGAGATCGCCGCAAATCCGCGCGCGCGCTCGGCCAAGCTGCGCGCGGCCGAGCGTACGGATGCGCCGCCACGCACGCATGCCGTCGGGCCGGCGATGCCGCGCCTGCCGTCGCTCGCCGATGTCATGAAGGCGAGGTGAGGCATGCGGCTGCTCAATTTCTGCGTGGTGATCCTGCTCGTGCTCGCAACGGCGTATGTTTACGAGATCAAGTTCGAGGCGACGCTGCGCGCCACGCGCGTGGCCGAAATGCGCGGCGAAGTCCGGCGCGAGCGCGACGCCATCGCGTCGTTGCGCGCGGAATGGGCGCGGCTTGAAAATCCGACGCGGCTTGAAGGCTTGGCCCGGCGGCATCTCACCATAAGGCCGGCGGAGCTTTCGCAGGTCGACCCGTTCGATCGACTGCCCGAACGGCCGCTGGACATGTTAGCGCCGGAGAACGGCGGTGCGATTGCTTCGAGTCCCGATCCGGACATGGAAATGCCGACCGGGAGCATTCCTGCGGCGCCGGGAGCAAGGTGAGTTCGATGGCAGCATCGTTGGCAATCGAACCGCAAACGCCGGCCGAGCCTTTACCGGCAATGCCTTCGGCGAGCGCAGCTTCGCCGGCAAAACCCGGGCGCCGCTATTTTGGGCACGCGCTGCTCTATGGCCGTGACGTCGATCGCGGGCGCAAGGCGAAAGCGCGTATCGGATTGGCGATCGCGGTATTCGTCGTCATTTTTGGGGTGATTGCCACGCGACTCGTCATGTTCGCGACGACGACGGACAATCATGGCGGGCGTCGCGGCGCGGTCCAGGAAAGAATGGCCGCCACGCGCCCCGATATCCTCGATCGCAATGGACAAATCCTTGCTACCGACATCAACGCGCCCTCGCTGTTCGCCGAGCCGCGCAAGATTCTTGACGTTGACGAGGCGGTTGAACTCTTGACTGCGGTGCTGCCCGATCTCGATGCCATGGAATTGCGCGATCGGCTCAGCACGCGGCGCGGCTTCGTATGGCTCAAGCGCGAGATTGGCGCCCAGCAAGCGAAGGAGATTCGCCGGTTCGGCATACCCGGCATTGGCTTTATGCCGGAGAACCGGCGCGTCTATCCCAACAACGCCGCGGTGTCCCACGTTATCGGCTATGTCAACGTCGACAATCAGGGCACGGCGGGGATCGAGAAATGGCTCGATGCCAGCGGTCTCGCGGCACTCCATCTCGTGGGGCTCGCCACCGACCGGCTGCAAAAGCCGGTCGAACTCGCCCTCGATCTGCGCATCCAGCATGCGCTGCGCGAGGAACTCGCTGCCGCTGCCAAAAAGTTCAAATCAATCGCGGCCGCCGGCATCATCAGCGATGTGCGTACCGGCGAGGTCGTGGCCATGGTCTCGCTGCCGGATTACGACCCGAACAATCCGCGCCAGGCGCTCGACCCGCAACGCCTGAATCGGCTGACCACCGGCGTGTTCGAACTCGGTTCGACCTACAAGGCGCTCACGGTGGCGATGGCGCTCGATTCCGGCAAGGTCACGCTCGCCTCCACGTTCGATGCGCGCCAGCCGCTGCAATACGGCAAGTACACGATTGACGACTTTCACGGGCAGAGACGCATTCTCACTGTGCCGGAAATCTTCACCTATTCCTCCAACATCGGCACGGCAAAAATGGCGCTCTCGCTCGGCGTGGAGCACCACAAGTCATTTCTGAAAAAGCTCGGTCAGCTCGACCGGCTGCGCACCGAGTTGCCGGAAAGCGCCGAGCCGCTCTACCCCAAGCAATATTGGGGCGAGATCAACAGTGCGACCATCGCGTTCGGCCATGGGCTATCGGTCTCGCCCTTGCAGGCGGTGATGGGGATCGGCGCGCTGGTCAACGGCGGCTATCTCATTCCGCCGACCTTCCTTAAACGCAGCGAAGCGCAGGCGAGCGCGGTTGCCGTTCGCGTCGTCAAGCCGCAGACCAGCGATGCCATGCGTTACCTGATGCGCCTCAACGTCGAGAAAGGCACCGCCACCCGGGCCGAGGTGAAGGGTTATTATGTCGGCGGCAAGACCGGCACTTCGGAGAAGGTGGTGGACGGCCATTACTCCAAGCACAAGATACTCAATACGTTCATGGCGGTGCTGCCCGCCGACCAGCCGCGCTACCTCATCCTGATCATGCTCGACGAGCCGCAACCGACCCCGGAGAGCAACGGCAAAGCGACCGCCGGCTTGAATGCCGCGCCGACCGCCGGGAATGTCATCGCTCGCGTCGCGCCCATGCTGGGATTGGAACCGCGCTACGATTTGCCCCCTTCCGAGCGGCTGATTTTGACCCGGGGCGGGCGCTGACGCCCCAATGACTTCGCCTGCAAGGACAGGGTACGATAGGCTAAGGTGTGCACACATTTTTTCGAGCCGTTTACTGAGCAAGTATCTGTCAATCCCTCGCATACGATCGGACTTGCTCCGACCTCATCCTGAGGAGGGCGCCATCGCAGGCGCAGCCTGCGTAAACTTGGCTGCGATGCGCCCGTCTCGAAGGATGGCCGCGCGCTCGGAGCTTGGGCCATGCTTCGAGACGCGCCCACGCAAGTCGGCTATAGCCGACTTGCGCACTTAGTATGCCGATGTCGGGTGAACCCGACATCGGTGGGCGCTCCTCAGCATGAGGTAGAGTGAATTCGTCCATTGGCTCGCCGGCACACGATGAAGATGTGTGCACACCTTAGGTACGATAGGGGAGATATGAAGCTCGCCGAACTTCTCATCGACTCCGCCACGCTG
>CAZNSG010000343.1:0-2063 GCA_964575715.1 uncultured Hyphomicrobiales bacterium
CCCGCGGCGAAATCCCCATAGCGCCCGCGGCAACCTCTGCCCGTAACCGACCGCGATTTCGTGCCTTGGCGCTTTTCGGACGCCGGTCGTCGGAGCGCGTGGATGGCGCCGTCATGCCGGCATCCGAAAACCTGCACACAACCAGACATTCTGGCGCCGTGGCCGCAACAAGTCTGCAAGCGTCCTCCCCGATAGCCGGTGCTATGGCTTGCTGGCGAGATAGACCTCACCGAGCAAAGAGGAGTTCGACCACGGCACCTGCTTGCTCCGGGTCGCCGCGACGACCTCAGCGCGCACGCGCGTGAGCATCGCTTGCAATTCGAGACCGGGCGTGGGGATGTGGCGCAGCAGTGCGGTCGTGAACGGGCTGTTTACGCCTTCGCCATCGAGCGCTACCTGGCCGGGAGCGGTCGCGAATGCGATCAGCGTGCCAGCGCCGAGAGTTGCGCCGGGACCGAGGCCGGAAGGCGCAGCCAAACCTGAGCGAACCGTAATAGATCGAGCCGGGCCGCTCTGCGTGACAGCTTGTTGCGCCAACGGATTGTTGCGGCACGCGTCGAGGATGACAATATTCGTCCGAATTTGATCGTCTAAGCCGGTGAGAATTGTGTCTACTTCAGTCATGTCGCCCGCGAGCTTCACCGCAGATTCCAAGTTGAAATCAATCGGCAGCAGGTAATTACGCCCATCGATCTGGATGCCATGGCCGGCATAGAACAGAATCGCAAGTCGCGCGGTCGCGGCATCACGCAGAAATTTGTGCAAGAGGTTCTGCATGCTGACCCGGTCGACGTCAACGCCCTCGGAGACTTCGAAACCCATGCTACGTAGGTTTTTAGTGACGGCATGTGCGTCGTTCGGTGGATTGGCTAGCGCGGTGGTATTGACATAAGCGCCATTGCCAATCACCAGCGCAATGCGCCGGCCGAGATCGAGTGGGCGTAATTTTTCGGAGGGCGGCGACACTCGTGGGGCAGGCGCGGAATCGGATGAAATTTTTCCTACCTCGGACAAGAGCGCTAGCCTGGTCCGAGCGGTATTGATGAGCCGGTCATCGGTGCTTTGCACCCACCACTGCTTTGCATCTCTGCTAACGACGACGTTCCTGGGCAATGAAATCGCAGTTTTGTAGTCGGCGCGCGCGCGTTCGATATTTCCCTTGCCCTCGTAAGCAAGTCCTCGCCCAACGTAGGGAGGGTACAGTGTCGGGTTTAAGCGAATGGCCTGATCGTAATCGGCAATCGCGCGATCCATCTCGCCCTTGGCACGCCAAGTTAGGCCGCGGCCGACATAGGGAAGCGCCTGTGTCGGCGCGAGTGAAATCGCCTTATTAAAATCAATGATTGCGTTATCCAATTCGCCCTTTTCGCGCAGCGTACCGCCGCGGCTACTGTAAAATGCTGCTTGATTTGGATTGAGCTGAATCGCCCGATTTAGATCGGCGAGGGCACGGCCAATGTCTCCGCTGTACCGCCAAGAATTGCCGCGATTGCTAAAAAAAAGTGCCAATGGATTGAGTTTGATAGCTTGATCGAAATCGGCGATGGCGCGATTGTATTGACCTAGTTGGTTGTAGGCTAAGCCTCGATTGTTATACGCCGTCGCAAGGATTTTGGCGGTTTGCTGCTCTCCTTGTTGGATGACTCGCGTGCACCCGTCCATTCTGAGTCTAATGTCGGGGCTATTGCAGTCGGACCAGTCGTTGGCTGCCACTGATGACACGAAGAAAAAAAACAGCGCGCTGACGGCAACGCATTTAAAACCTTCAAATAGAGTCTGTCTCATTGCTTATCCCCCTAATCGGCGGAAGCTTACACCATTCTAACTGGCTTCGCGACCGGAGCCGGAGTGATGAGATTAGTCGCGCCGACGAGGCGATCAAGTTTGGTATGCCGAATGTCGCAGATGGGTCAGGCGCGACGCGGACAAGCCTGCGGGAGCCACTTCCGCATTGCCCCAAAAGCGACGGCCGGTTATCAAAATGTGGTCTATCGCAAAGTGCCAAAGCACAAAATCGCTGCGCGATAGCCCGCTGCGCGGGTAGCCCGACCGCGAGCGCGGTA
>CAZNSG010000344.1:0-3859 GCA_964575715.1 uncultured Hyphomicrobiales bacterium
TCTTTTCAGCGTCTGCATACAACCCCGAACCTTGGCTGCTTCCACATCGAGGGTAAGCTAAGTCCTTGATCCAGAGTCAATTTCTATTGGCTTCTGAAATGTGTGAATCGTATAGCCGCGCGCGGGGAGAGGTGAAGAGAATTTGCCGCGCGCGATTCAGCCAACGCTCCGCTCCCCGTATTTTTAAGTCAGCGCCGGGTGCGCACGTGGTACTACACTTGCGCTTCGCCCGCTCCGTCCCGCTCAATACGACTTCGGCAGGCCGAGCACCTTTTCGGCAATGAAGTTGAGGATCATCTGCGGGCTCACCGGCGCCAGGCGCGCGATCAGCACTTCGCGCAAATAGCGCTCGACGTGATATTCCTTGGCGTAGCCCATGCCGCCGTGGGTCAGCAGCGCGCGCTCGCAGGCGGTAAACGCAGCTTCGGCGGCGAGATATTTGCCGGCATTGGCTTCGGCACCGCAGGGCTCACCGCGGTCGTAGAGCGAGGCGGCCTTGAACATCATAAGATCGGCGGCTTCCAACTCCATCCAGCTTTGCGCCAGCGGATGCTGGATGGATTGGTTCTTGCCGATGGGGCGGTCGAACACCACGCGCTCGCCCGCGTATTTCACCGCGCGCTTGAGCGCAACGCGGCCAAGGCCGATGGCTTCGGCCGCGATCAAAATGCGCTCGGCATTCATACCGTGCAGAATGTAGGAAAAGCCCCTGCCCTCCTCGCCGATGCGGTCGGCGGCCGGCACGGGCAGGTTGTCGATGAACATTTGATTGGAATCGACGGCGGCGCGGCCCATCTTTTCGATCTCGCGCACTTCGACGTGCTTGCGGTCGAGGCCGGTGTAGAACAGGCTCAAGCCCTCGGTGCGCACCTTGACCTGTTCGAGCGGCGTGGTGCGCGCCAGGATCAGCATCTTGTTGGCGACCTGCGCGGTCGAAATCCAGATTTTCTGGCCCGAAAGCAGATAATGATCGCCGCTGCGCACCGCCTTGGTCTTGATTTTGAGCGTGTCGAGACCGGCGTCGGGCTCGGTGACGGCAAAGCAGGCCTGCTCGCGGCCGGCCACGAGCGGCGGCAGCATGCGCTGCTTCTGCGCATCGTTGCCGAACACGATCACCGGATTGAGCCCGAAGATGTTCATGTGCAGCGCGGAAGCGCCGGAGAGGCCGGCGCCCGACTCGGCGATGGTCTGCATCATGATGGCCGCTTCGGTCAGCCCAAGACCCGCGCCGCCGAACTGCGCGGGAACGCAGATGCCGAGCCAGCCGTCGTTGGCGAAGGCGCGGAAAAAATCGACGGGGAAGCCGCCTTCGCGGTCCTTGCGCAGCCAATAGTCGTCGCCAAAGCGCGCGCATATTTTTCCGACATTGGCGCGGATCGCCTCCTGCTCGTCCGAGAACGAAAAATCCATCGCCGTCTCCGGCAGCGCGCCCCTTGCCCGCGGACGCTCCAACATCCGTTCATTGTAGCGGCCCCGCTCGGGGCAATTCCAGGAAGTATATTGCCGAACATCGCCCTTCCGGCGTCGATTCCAGTGGCGACGGCCGGTTCGCGAACCTGTAGAATATGGCTCCGATCAAGATTGGGAGGATGGCATGTTCAATCTCCTTCGCTGGGGCCTTGCCGCGTGCGCGCTGCTGGGCGCCGTATTCGCCGTGCAGGCGCAGAGCTATCCCGACCGGCCGGTGCGGCTGATCGTGGCGTTCGTGCCAGGCGGGGCGACCGACACGCTGGCGCGGCAGATATCCAACGATCTGGCGGAAGCGCTCGGCCAGCCGGTGATCATCGAAAACCGGCCGGGGGCGAACGGCTATCTGGCCTGGAATTTCGTGGCCGCCGCCGATCCCGACGGTTATACGCTGTTGTTTGCGGAAAACGCGCTGGGCATCAGCCAGGCGCTCTACAAGAAGACCACCTCGCCGTTCGATCCGCTCAAACAATACGATGCCATTGCGCTGATCGCGGGCTCGCCGTCGGTCCTCATCGTGAGCAACAATGTTCCGGCCAATAGTGTGGCGGAACTGGTGGCGCTCTCGCGCACGGTGCCGCAGAAAATGAATTTCGCCTCCGCCGGCGTCGGCAGCGTCGCGCACCTGTCGTTCGAAGTCTTCATGGCGGGCTCCGGGTTGCAGGCCGTGCACATTCCCTACAAGGGCGGCGGGCAAGTCATCAATGACGTGATCGCCGGCCATGTGCCGATGGCGATGTCGTCCATTCAGGTGGCAAGAGGCCTGGTCGATGCCGGCCGGGTCAAAGGACTCGCGGTGACCAGCCGCACGCGCGCGCCGGCGCTGCCGAATATTCCGACCCTGCAGGAGGCCGGAGTCAAAACCGACGATGTGGAACTGGGATTCTGGTTTGGCGTGTTCGGGCCGGCGGGCATGCCCGATGCGGCCAAGGCTAAACTGGACAAGGCCATTGCGACGGTGATGACCAATCCGGCGGTGCGCGAGCGGCTGACTAAGCTCGCCATCGAACCGAACTATGCGCCGGCAAATGTCCTGAAGACCAAGCTGCAAAACGAGATCGTGAACTGGACGAAGTTCATCGACGCGCACAACATCAAGCCGCAATAACGGAAGCGGCCCCTTTCCCGATTATTTTCGTTCAAGCCGGACGACGGAACATCGCATTAAACATCACATGGCCAAGACAATTCAGATTCGCATGGGCGGTTATGGTCCCGCGACCACCGGATTTAGCCGGGCGCTAAAATTCATCGGCGATCGGCTTGTGGCCGAGTGCGGCGAGCGCGTCGAGGTCAAGTACGTGTGGAACATCATGGAGCTTGGCTACCGCGCGGAGGACATTCTGTGGCTGGTCGAGCACGGGCTGCTCACGCTCGGCTATCAATCGAGCAGTTACCTTACCGATCGCGTGCCCGAACTGAGTGTCGCCGATCTGCCGTTTCTGTTCGCCGACAACGCGCAGGCGCGCGCGGCGATCGATGGTCCATTCGGCGAACTGCTCGCGCGCAAGATCGAGGAGCGGGTGGATTATCGCATCCTGGGGTTTTTCGAGAACGGGTTTCGGCAGGTGTCGAACCGCCTGCGGCCGGTGCATCGTCCGGCCGACCTCGCGGGCATGCGCATCCGCGTGCTGCCGAGCAAAATCCAAGCCAGGACGTTTGAGCTTTTGGGCGCGGTGCCGCTGATGTGGGATCTGACCGAGGCGCTGGCGGCGATCAAGGCCGGCGAAATCGACGCGCAGGAGAATCCGTTCGCCAACACGGTCACCTATGGCGCGCACAAGTTTCATCGCTTTCATTCGGTGACCAATCATTTCTACATTTCGCGGCCGATCTTCGTGCACCGGCCGACGTTCGATGCGTATCCGAAGGATTTGCAGGCGGCTTTCCGGAAAGCCGCCAAGGAGGCGATCGGGTTCCAGCGCGAGCTCGCCATTGAAGAGGATATGCAGGCGCGGCGCGCGATCATCGACGCGGGCTGCGAGATCGTCGCGCTCAAGCCCGACGAGCACGCGGCCTTCGCAGCAGCCGTCAAACCGATCTATGGCGAAGCCCGCGGCCAATACGACAGAAACGTTCTCGCATTGGCAGGCGTCGGCTGAGACCTCAATGCGCGCTGCGTATTTGGGATAGGTCGCGCCGCCCAAATTATAGGCAATCGTCCTCATATTGTATGCAATTGCCCTTGATTGGGCAGGTCGCGATCCGGTCGAAAACTCACGCCGACAATGAAGTAATCCGGGGAAACAATGGCTTACGAAAACAGTGGATGCTCACTCGGTGTTGGCACAGTCCTTGCGGAATACGCACTTGGTTCAACATTTAAAAAGCCGTGGGAGGCTGCCATGAAGCGTCGCGAATTCCTCAAATCAATGACTGCCGCCGCCGCCGG
>CAZNSG010000345.1:0-1786 GCA_964575715.1 uncultured Hyphomicrobiales bacterium
CGATTCCGGCATAATGTTCCATGGTCGTCCCTCGATGATGCTTGGAGCGGACCAAGTCCGACTCCGGTTTATTGACACCATCAGTTTGAGGGACGACCGCCCTGGCCGCTACCCGTCGGCCGGCCCGTTACCCCATCTACACAGGTAGCAGCAGCAAAGACTACGTCCAATTGCCGCAGGAATTCAATGGATCTCCGGCTCCGGGGTGCGTGCCGTGCCGGCGAGGAAGTCAAAATCGCAGCCCTCGTCGGCCTGGCCGATGTGCGCGGAAAACATGGCGCCATAGCCGCGTACATAGCGCGGCGGCGGCGGCTGCCAGGCGGCGCGGCGTCGGTTTAACGCCTCCTCGCTCACCGCAAGATGGATGCTGCGCTTGGCCACATCCACTTCGATCTCGTCGCCGGTCTGCACCAAGGCGAGCGGGCCGCCGATGAAGCTCTCGGGCGCCACATGCAGAATGCAGGCGCCGTAGCTGGTGCCGCTCATGCGGCCGTCGGAAATGCGCACCATGTCGCGCACATTGGCGGAAAGCAGCCGCTTGGGGATCGGCAGCATGCCCCACTCCGGCATGCCGGGGCCGCCCTTGGGGCCGGCGTTCTTGAGCACGAGAATGTGGTCGGGCGTGACATCGAGATCGTCGCGCTCGATCTCGCGCATCATGTGGTTGTAATCCTCGAACGCAATGGCTTTGCCGCGATGCTTGAGGAAACGCTGGTCGGCGGCGGCGGGCTTCATCACGCAGCCGCGCGGCGCGAGATTTCCTTTGAGCACGGCGGTCGCGCCCTCGGCGTAGATCGGATTGGAGAGCGAATGAATGACGTCGGGGATGTGGACTTGCGCGCCCGCGATGTTCTCGCCCATTGTCTTGCCGGTGACGGTGAGGCAGGAAAGGTCGAGCTTGTCCTTGAGACCCTGCATCATCCCGCGCAGGCCGCCGGCGTAGAAGAAATCCTCCATGAGATATTTGCCCGACGGCCGCACGTTGGCGAGCACCGGAATTTGGCGCGAGAGCCGGTCGAAGCGATCCATATCAATTGGAATACCGGCGCGGCGCGCCATCGCCACCACATGGATGATGGCATTGGTCGAGCCGCCCATCGCCATATGCACCTTGATGGCATTGTCGAAAGCCGCGGACGTGAGGATGCGGCTGGGAGTCAAATCCTCCCACACCATGTCGACGATGCGCCGGCCGGCTGAGCCGCACATGCGCGGGTGGCCGGAATCGGCGGCTGGAATCGAGGAAGCGCCGGGCAGCGATAACCCAAGCGCCTCCGCGATCGCCATCATGGTGGCGGCGGTGCCCATCACCATGCAGGTGCCGAACGAGCGCGCGATGCCGCCCTCGATCTCGTTCCAATCGGCGTCGGTGATGTTGCCGGCGCGCTTCTCGGTCCAGTATTTCCACACGTCGGAGCCGGAGCCGAGCGGCTGGCCGCGCCAATTGCCGCGCAGCATGGGCCCGGCCGGAATGTAGATCGCCGGCACGCCCATGCTGATCGCGCCCATGATCAGGCCGGGCGTGGTCTTGTCGCAGCCGCCCATCAGCACCGCGCCGTCGATCGGATGGCTGCGCAGTAGCTCCTCGGTCTCCATCGCCAGGAAATTGCGATAGAGCATGGTGGACGGCTTGACGAAGGGCTCCGACAGGCTCATCGCCGGCAACACCGACGGGCCGGATGCCAGCGGCGGGCGACCCGACCGTATCGCGTCGAGAAAGCCGTCGACGATCCGCGCGGCGTTGGCCTGCTCGGCCTCGATCGCTTCCGTGCCGCCGCGTGAGCGC
>CAZNSG010000346.1:0-18430 GCA_964575715.1 uncultured Hyphomicrobiales bacterium
GGCGAAATCCCCATAGCGCCCGCGGCAACCTCTGCCCGTAACCGACCGCGATTTCGTGCCTTGGCGCTTTTCGGACGCCGGTCGTCGGAGCGCGTGGATGGCGCCGTCATGCCGGCATCCGAAAACCTGCACAAAACCGGACGTAAATTCAGACTGTTGGTACCGCCGCGAAGCACGTAGCACGTAGGGCGAGCTAGCCGACCTCGCTTCGCCCGCCGACCCTGGCTTCGCCGAGGCGAGAGCGCGCTTCCAGCCTTCGCAGCCGAAGCGGCTGCTTCGGCGGAGTAGGCTCGCGAAGGCGGGAGGCGTAACCCGCCGGCTCATGGGGAAATGGCGGATTACGTGGAGTTTACCCTTGGGCCGCGCATCGCAGCCAAGTGTACGCAGGCTGCGCCTGCTATGGCGCGGACCCGAAGGCTAATCCGCCCTTCGTGCTGCGCGATGTCTAAGCAGCAACGCCGAGCTTGCCGCCCGCAACCGTGCGATACCAATCCAGAATCTCGACGCCGTTCCAATGCAGCACGCCGTCGAACCGGCTCACATAATCGTAGATCGATTCGAGATATTTGATGCGGTGCGGCTGGCCGCTCAAGTAGGGATGGATCGCGAGCGCCATGATTTTTGCGCGGCTTTTGCTCTCCGCGTAGAGCCGGTCGAACTGGTCGGTCGTGCGCTTGAGCAGATAGTCGCTCTCGTGGTGCTGCACCGCCATCATGGGAATGTCGTTGAGCTCCATGGTGTAGGGCAGCGTCACCAGCGGGCCGTTCGTCGTGCGGATCACCGTCGGCTCGTCGTCATAGACCCAATCGCCGATGTATTTGATGCCGGCGGCCGCGAGCAAATCCGGCGTCTCCAGCGTTTGCGTGAGGCCCGGCCCGAGCCAGCCGACCGGACGCTTGCCGGTAAAGCGCTCCAATGTGTCGAGCGAGCGCGCGATCATCGCCGCCTGGTCCGGCTCGTTGTGGATCGGGCCTTGCTCGTAAGAATGGCCCATGAACTCCCAGCCATCGGCCAGCGCGGCTTCGGCCACGCGCTTGTAATCCACGCAGACGCGGGCGTTGATCGCGAGCGTGGGCGCGATCTTGCGCTGCTTGAATAGATCGAAGAAGCGCCACACGCCCACCCGCATGCCGTATTCGTGCCAGCTCCAGTTCGGCACGTCCGGCAGATAAGTCTGGCCGGTCGGCGGCGCCAACACCTGGCGCGCCATCGGCTTTGCAATGTCCCACACTTCGAGATTGACGATGGTCCAGAACACCAGCCGCGCGCCGCCCGGCAATTGGAGCGGCGGACGATCGACGATGGCGGAATATTCCGCGCGCTCGCGCGGCAGCATGGGGCGGGATTTGGGACTGTATTTGGGACCGGATTTGGGACTGTTCATGGCGGCTCCTTCTGCAACCTATCATCGCGCAGGAAACAAAGTTTCGCGAGCATAGCGGAGTCTGTAGATGGAATAGCGTAGCGCCATTATTCATTGATAATAGGAGATGGCGCAATACGCGCTTAATCTAAAGGATGGGGAGATTGCCGATGCCAACGTATCTTATGCTGGTGAACTTCACTGACCAGGGCGTGAGGGGCGTTAAAGAGATTCCAAGCAGACAAGACAAATCACGCGAGACAGCAAAGAAATTTGGAGTCGAGCGGAAACAGGTCTGGCTGACCTTCGGCCCATATGACTTTGTTCACCTCTACGAGGCGCCAAACGATGCGGCGATGGCACAGTTCGTGATGACGCTCGGTTCGTTTGGCAATGTTCGGACGACGGTAATGAGGGCGTGGGACGAGTCAGAACATCTTCCGCTCATACGTGAGTTGTCTTGAGGGCTACGCCGCCTTGCGCTTGCCGGGCGGGAAGCGGCGGTAGAAGGTATCGCCCTTGGCCGCGAGATCGAGCAGGAGCGCGCACGGCTTGAAGCGCGCGCCATGCTTTTTTTCCAGCGATTTACAAAGCTCAACGAAACGCTTGGCGCCGGTCATGTCGATGTAGGACAGGGTGCCTCCGGTGAACGGCGCAAAGCCGAAGCCCAGAATCGAGCCCACGTCCGCTTCGCGCACGTCGGTGACCACGCCTTCCTCGAAGGTGCGCGCCGCTTCCAGCGACTGCGTCACGAGGAATCGGTGTTTGAGTTCCGCGACATCGATCTTGTCGGGGTCGAGTTTCTTGGGCTGCAAATCGAGCAGGCCCGGCCACAGGCGTTTGGGGCCGTTCTGCGGATAATCGTAAAAGCCCTTGCCGTTCTTGCGGCCGAGGCGCCCCTGTTTTTCGACCAGCTCTTGCAGCAGCTTCTTCTGCTGCGGATGCACCGCCTTGGGGCCGAGGTCGGCTTCGGTGGCTTTCAGTATCTTCCAGCCGAGATCGAGCGCGATTTCGTCATTGAGCGCGAGCGGGCCCACCGGCATGCCGGCCATGCGCGCGACATTCTCGATCATGGCGGGCGGCACGCCCTCCATCAGCATGAGATGGCCTTCCTGCAGAAAATTGAGCACGCAGCGGTTGGCGTAGAAGCCGCGCGTGTCGTTGACCACGATCGGGGTCTTCTTGATGGCGCGCACATAGTCGAGCGCGAGCGCGAGCGCGGCGTCGCCGGTCTTTTTTCCCAAGATGACTTCGACCAGCAGCATGCGCTCGACGGGCGAGAAAAAATGGATGCCGATGAAGCGGCTGGCATCCTTGGCAATTTCGGCGAGCGAGGTGATCGGCAGCGTCGAGGTGTTGGAGGCGAAAATGACATCGGGCACCACGGCCTGCGCCTTGGTGGTGGCTTCCGCCTTCACCTTGCGATCCTCGAACACCGCCTCGATGACGAGATCGCAGCCGGCCAGCGCGGCATAATCGGCGGAAGGCGTGATCTTGCCAAGCACCGCATCGCGCTGGGCGGCGGTAGCGCGGCCCTTGTTGACCTGATCGGTCAAGGATTTTTGTACATGACCCTTGCCCTTGTCGGCGCTCTCTTGATCGCGATCGATCAGCACCACATCGAGGCCGGCCTGCGCGCTCACCGAGGCGATGCCGGCGCCCATGAAGCCGGCGCCGATGATGCCGATCTTTTTAAGCTGCGACGGTGGGATGCCCGCCGGCCGGCGCGCACCCTTGTTGAGTTCGCCCATGGAGACGAACAGCGAGCGGATCATGGCGGCAGCTTCCGGCGAGCGCAGGATTTTCGCGAAGTAGCGCGATTCCACTGTGAGCGCGCGGTCGAACGGCAGCAGCAGACCCTCGTAGACCACTTGCAGGAGAGCGCGCGCGGCCGGGTAATTGTCATAGGTCTCGCGCCGGTAAAGCGCGTTCGCCGCCGGAAACGTCATCATCCCGCTCTTGGAATAAACCGGCCCGCCGGGCAGCCGGAAACCCTCGACATCCCAGGGCGCCTTGGCCTTGCCGCCGCCCTTGATCCAGTCCTTGGCGAGCATGATCACATCGGCCGCGGGTACCACCGCATCGATGAGCTTCATCGCCTTGGCGCGGCTCAAGCGCAGCTGATCGCCCTTGAGCAGCATCTGCAATGCATCCGCGGGCGAGAGCATACGCGCGACGCGCTGCGTACCGCCGGCGCCCGGGAACAATCCCACCTTAATCTCCGGCAGACCGACGCGGGTACGCTCATTTTCGGCGGCGACGCGGTAATGGCAGGCGAGGCAAAGCTCAAAGCCGCCGCCGAGCGCGGTGCCGTTGATGGCGGCGACCCACGGCTTGCCGCTGGTTTCCAGCCGCCGGTATATCTGCGAGAGCTTTCGGCTCTCCTCGAACACCTTGGTGACCGCGGCTTCCGCGCCTTGGTTCTTTTCGAGTTCGGCGAACAGGCGCGCGAGCGCCTCCAGCATGGTCAGATCGGCACCGGCGCAGAACGTGTCCTTGGCCGAGGTGACGACCGCGCCCTTGATGGCCGCATCGGCTGCGACTTTTTCCACGATCGCGGCGAGTTCGCTCATGACGGTCGTGTCGATCACGTTCATCGAGCGGCCGGGCATGTCCCAGCTCACCAGCGCGATGCCGTCGGTGTCGATGTCGAGCTTGAAGTTGGTGAAGGTCATCGTTCTCTCCGTCGTCATGCCTTTGGATACATCTCGCCCGACTTGTGCATATAGCGCGCGCCGTTCTCATCGCGCTCCAACCGCATGTCGATGTCGGGGTATTCCACTTTTTCACGCGCTGCACGCGTGCCGATTTCGAGATAAATGGCGTCGCGCGGGGAGCGATTGATCAGACAATGGCCGTTCGACGTGTTGGCTTTCCAGCCGGCAGCATCGCCCGGACTGAGCACGGTTTCACCGTCGTTTTCGCACAGCACCAGTTCGCCTTCGAGCACATAGACCAGTTCATCTTCGTTCGCGTGCCAATGGCGCTGCGACGACCAAGCGCCGGGCTTGAGCGTGGTCAGATTCACTTCGAACTGATCGAGACCGGCGGCATTGCCGAGCCGCTTGCGCCAACGGCCCAGCACCGCCTGCCGGAACGGCGCGGGATAATTGGTGGCGTTATCGAGTTTGAGACTGGCGATGTCGATCTTAGGCATTCCAAATCCTCTGTTGTTTCCTCGATTCTCTCGTGGCCTCATGCTGAGGAGCCCGCCGTAGCCCGAAGGGCGAAGGCGTGGCGTCTCGAAGCATCGCAAGTCGGCTATAGCCGACTTGCGCACTGTATATTACCGATCTCGAGTAAACCCGAGATCGGTGAGCCGCCCCATCCTTCGAGACGCGCCCTTCGGGCGCTCCTCAGGATGAGGACGGAGAGAGGATCGCTTCGCTGCGACATCCGAGATATCCCGCTACACTCGCTCGATGATGGTCGCGGTACCCATGCCGGCGCCGATGCAGAGTGTAACCAAGCCGGTGGAGAGATCGCGCCGCTCCAGCTCGTCAAGCAGCGTGCCGAGGATCATGGCGCCGGTGGCGCCGAGCGGATGGCCCATGGCGATGGCGCCGCCGTTGACGTTCACTTTGGCAGAATCGAGCTTGAACGCCTGCATGTAGCGCAGCACCACGGATGCAAACGCCTCGTTGATCTCGAACAGATCGATGTCCTTCTTGCTCATGCCGGCTTTTTTCAGCAATTTCTCGGTCACCGGTATCGGCCCGGTCAGCATGATGGCGGGCTCGGAGCCGATATTGGCAAAGGCGCGGATGCGCGCGCGCGGCTTTAAGCCCGCATCGCGGCCGGCCTTCTTGCTGCCGATCAATACGGCGGCGGCGCCATCGACGATGCCGGAGGAATTTCCCGGCGTATGGACATGATTGAGCGCCTCGATCTCCGGATAGCGCTGCACCGCCACCGCGTCGAAGCCGGCCATCTCGCCCATCTGCGCAAACGAAGGCTGCAACGCGCCGAGCGACTGCATGGTGGTCGCCGGCCGCATGTGTTCGTCCTTGCCGAGCAGAGCGATGCCGTTGACGTCCTTGACCGGTATCACCGATTTCTTGAAACGCCCGGCCTCCCAGGCTTTCGCCGCGCGCTGCTGGCTCTCGACCGCATAGGCGTCCACATCGTCGCGGGAAAATCCATATTTGGTGGCGATCAGATCGGCGGAGATGCCCTGCGGCAGAAAATAGGCTTTGACCGCGATCGACGGATCGACCGGCCAGGCGCCGCCGGAGGCGCCGATGCCGATGCGGCTCATGGATTCCACGCCGCCCCCGATGGTCATCTCATGCTGGCCGGCCATGACCTGGGCGGCCGCGAAATTGACCGCGTCGAGACCGGAGGCGCAGAAGCGATTGATCTGCACGCCGGGAACGCTCTCGCCGTAGCCCGCCATGATCGCCGCCACGCGCGCAATGTCGCCGCCGGCCTCGCCCACCGGATCGACGCAGCCGAGCACCACATCGTCCACCAGCGCCGGATCGAGTTCGTTGCGATCTTTGATGGCGCCAAGCGCTTGCGCCGCGAGGTTGAGCGCGGTGACCTCGTGCAACGCGCCGTCCGCCTTGCCGCGGCCGCGCGGCGTGCGCACATGATCGTAGATGAACGCGTCGGTCATTTTTCCTCCTTACCTTCTCCCCTTGTGGGAGAGAGTGGCGAGCGCGTAGCGCGAGCCGGGTGAGGGGTTATGCTCGCTCATTGGAACCGTAACCCCTCACCCGCCCTCGCTCGCTTCGCTCACTCGGGCACCCTCTCCCAGCCGAAGTCGGATATATCCGACTTCGGCCATCGAAATTGACCGAACTCGGGTAAACCCGAGTTCGGATGGAGAGGGAAGAAAGTAGCAACGCAAGCTCACAAACTCCTCGCGATCACAAGCTTCATGATCTCGTTGGTTCCCGCATAGATGCGCAGCACGCGCGCGTCGCGGTAGATACGCGAGATCGGATATTCGTCCATATAGCCATAACCGCCGAACAATTGCAGGCAGCGGTCGACGACTTTTCCCACCAAATCGGTGGTCCAGGTCTTGGCCATCGAGGCGGTCGTGGTATCGAGGCCGCCGGCCACATGCCGCTCGATGCAGTGATCGACGAAGACTTTGGCGACTGTGGCTTCGGTCTTGCAATCGGCAAGCTCGAACTGGGTGTTCTGGAACTCGATGATTTTCTTGCCGAAGGCCTGGCGCTGCTTGACGTAATCGATCGTGAGCGCAAGCGCGCGCTCCATCATGGCGACCGCGTGCACCGCGACGATCAACCGCTCCTGCGGCAGCTCGTTCATCAGTTGCGCGAAGCCCTGCCCGGCTTCGGTGCCGAGCAGGCTTTCGGCCGGCAGCGAGACGTCTTCGAAGAACAACTCGGACGTGTCGGCGGAATCCATGCCGAGTTTCTTCAGTTTGCGGCCGCGGCGGAAGCCGGGCGCGTCATCGGTTTCCACCACCATGAGCGAGATGCCCTTGGCGCGCTCCTTGGGATCCGTTTTCACAACAACGATGACGAGATTGGCGTGCTGGCCGTTGGTGATGAAGGTCTTTGAGCCGTTGAGCAGATAGCGGTTGCCCTTTTTCACCGCGGTCGCGCGCACGCCCTGCAGATCGGAGCCGGTGCCGGGCTCGCTCATGGCGATGGCGCCGACCAGTTCGCCGGTTGCAAGCCTAGGCAGCCAGCGCTTCTTCTGCTCCTCGGTGCCGTAGTGAAGAATATAGGGCGCCACGATCCCCGAATGCAGCGGCGCACCGAACGTATCGAAGCCGGCCAAACTGAACTCTCGGTTGATCACCGCCTCGTGCGCGAAGCTGCCGCCCGAGCCGCCATATTCCTCCGGCATCGACGCGCAGAGCAGCCCCGCCTGCCCGGCCTTGGTCCAGACTTCGCGCGGGTAGCTGTGCGCGTCGTGCCAGCGGTCGAGCTGCGGCACGAACTCGGCGGCGATAAATCGGCGCGCCTGCTCCTCGAGCAGAACGACATCCTCGGTCATCCAGGCCGGGCGCGGGAGGTTGAGCGGGTTCATGGATCAGTCGCGTTGATTCTTGACGTATCTCAATGCCGCACGACACTCCACATGCGAATCGTTTGGTACACAACATAAGACGCGCCGCTTGGCAGGGCGAGGGCTGTGAACCAGCATAACGAGCAATCTTGATCAAATCGCCGCCTGTCCAAGGCATCGATGCTCAGGGCGCAATCCTTACGGCCCCGCGCCCGCCGTCATGGTGCGGTATCTTTGTTGGACTTGAACCATTCTGCGATAAATGTTGGCGTAGGGTCTTCAAGCCATAAGGCAACCAGGAGGAATACATGTATCGGCATATTCTGATCCCGACCGACGGCTCGGAGCTCGCGCAGAAAGCCGTTACGCATGGATTGTATCTGGCAAAAGCCGTCGGCGCCAAAGTGACTGCGCTCGTCGTCGAGCATACTTTCAATGTGTACGACGTGCACGAGTCGAAGATGGATTTAATGCCGAAGGAATTCGCCGCATACACCAAGAGAATCAAGGAGCACGCAACGAAAGTGTTGGACGGCGTGGCGCAAGCGGCCAAAGCCGCAGGCGTAAAATGCGAAACCGTGCAGATGGTGCACGATCAGCCCTACGAAGCCATCATCAAGACGGCCAAGAGCAAGGGCTGCGATCTCATCGTTATAGCCTCGCACGGCAGGGGCGGAATATCGGGGCTGGTGCTCGGCAGCGTGACGACCAAGGTGCTCACGCATACCAAGATACCGGTGCTCGTCTGCCGTTGACGCGATTGGCGCTTCGCAGCCGACGACCGTGATTTAGCCGCACCCTTGCAAGCGGCAAACCCATACAATTGGCCATTGCCCGCGATGTTACGGGCTCGAATTTGTGGTAGTCTTATTGATCGAGCGCCAACCGGGAGGGCCTAAAATGAAAAACCTGCAGTTTGCCATCGCACTCATTCTTACCGTGGCCGGCATCCATGCCGCGGCGGCGCAGACCTACCCGTCGCATTCGATCACGCTCATCGCACCGTTCCCGCCGGGTGGGTCGACGGACACGATCGCGCGCATCATGGCCGAGCGCATGCGGCCCTTGCTCGGGCAGTCCGTCATCATCGAAAATATCGGTGGCGCGGGCGGCAGCATTGCTGTCGGACGCCTCGCGCGCGCCGAACCCGACGGCTACACCATCGACATCGGCCAATGGGATACCCATGTCGGCAGCATCATCTATAATCTGACCTACGATCTGCAGAAGGATTTCGAGCCGATCGGGCTCATCTCCATCAATCCGCAGCTCATGGTCGGCAAGAAGGCCTTGCCGGCGAACAATCTGAGGGAACTCGTCGCCTGGATGAAGGCGAATCCTGGCGAGGCCAAGTTCGTCAACCAGAACGCGGCCGCGCAGGTGACCGGAATTCTGCTTGAGAAACAAACCGGCACGAAGGTGAATTACATTCCCTACCGCGGCGCGGGACCGGCCATGACCGACCTGATCTCTGGACAGGTCGACCTGCTGGTGGTGCAGGCCGCGGTCGCGCTGCCGCAGGTGCGGGGTGGAACGATCAAGTCGATCGTCAATCTGTCGCCGAAGCGCTCCCCGTCGATGCCCGACATCCCGACCTCGGACGAGAGCGGCGCGCCCGGACTCTATATGTCGGGATGGTTCGGCTTCTTCGCGCCCAAGGGCACGCCGAAGGATGTGATCGCCAAGCTCAACGGCGCGATGGTGGCGGTGCTCGCCGATCCGGCCGTGCGCGCCAAGTTCACCGAGCTCGGACTCGATGTGGCCACGCGCGAGCAGCAGACGCCGGAGGGGCTGGCCGCGTTCCACAAGGCCGAGATCGAGAAGTGGTGGCCGATCATCAAGGCCGCCAACATCAGGGCGCAGTAGGCTAGAGCGGTTTCCGATCAAGTAAAATCGAAAACCGCTCCAGATATTAGGTTTTGGCGCATTTTCTTCGCCGAACCGGGCCCCACTGCTGCGGATAATGCTCTAGCAGCCGACCCACTGCCGCGCGCGCTGATCAAGTGATTGAACGGAAGACTTGAAGACTTGAAGACTTAATGAGTGTGCTTATGCAGGCCAAGCTGCGTGTGGATTCTTGGCCGTTCAAGGCCGCCGCCGGCGAGCCAGGCGCCGGTGCTCTCCTGCGCGCGCGCAATGAACTGCGCCGTCTGTGAGAAGTCATAAGGCGACCCGTTCAGCGGACACAGCGGGGGCACGACAAAATAGTCTATGCGGGGGTCGAGACCGTCGAGCTCATTGATCAATTGTCGCGCGATCAGCAAAGTCAGCGCATGCAGCGCGTTTGCAACCGCGCCCATGGGCGGCGTTTGGCGCGCACAGATATATCCGGTCGGCAGAATGATGAGGCGCTGCGCGCCATGCGCGACCGCCACCTTGACCGGGGTATTGCTCGAGATTGCGCCATCGGCAAGATACCGACGATCGACCTGCACGGGTGCAAAGGCAGCCGGAATCGCGGCGCTGGCGCGGATGGCTTGTGCGGCCGGGCCTTTCGAAATCACCACGGTTTCGGCGGACAGAATGTCGGTGGCGACGATGTGGATTGGAATCTTCGCCTCTTCCAGATTGCGATAGGGCAGATGCGTGTCGATGAGCCGCTGCAGGCCGTCAGATGCAATGAGAAAATCCCGCCGCAGCGCGAACCCGAGCAGAGTCCGCCAGGTCACCGGAAACACGTCGCGCCGGCGCAGTCCGCGCCAGATCGTCTCCAGCTGACGGACCCCATCGATCGTGGGAGCCCCGGCATAATAGGCGCCATTGAGCGCACCGACGCTGGAGCCAAACACCATGTCGGCGGCGATGCCATGCGCCGCGAGCGCGTGCAGCATGCCGACCTGAATGGCGCCAAGACTGCCGCCGCCGGCAAAGACAAAGGCTGTTTTCGGCTGGGTGTGAGTGTTCGACATGGACGCTGGCTCGACGCTGGCTCGACGGCTTCACATATTTACCAACACTATCATAGTCCTGAACTGCGTGGTTCCAAATCACCGAACCGGCCGCGCAGGTGACCGGCATTTTGCTTCAGCAGGCAACCGGCACGAAGGTGAATTACATTCCCTACCGCGGCGCCGGTCCGGCCATGATCGATCTGCTCTCTGGACAGGTCGATCTGCTGGTGGTGCAGGCCGCCGTCGCGCTGCCGCAAGTGCAAGCCGGGACGATCAAGGCAATCGCGAGCCTCTCGCCGCGCGCTCCCCGTCGATGCCCGACATCCCGACCTCGGACGAGGGCGGCGTGCCCGGACTCTATATGTCGGGTTGGTTCGGGTTTTTCGCGCCCAAGGGCACGCCGAAGGATGTGATCGCCAAGCTCAACGGCGCGATGGTGGCGGTGCTCGCCGATCCGGCCGTGCGCGCCAAGTTCACCGAACTCGGACTCGATGTGGCTTCGCGCGCGCAGCAAACGCCGGAGGGGCTGGCCGCGTTCCTTAAAGGCGAGATCGAGAAGTGGTGGCCGATCATCAAGGCCGCCAACATCAGGGCGCAGTAGGCGCGCCGGCGAAGCACGTCGCTCGCGCTGATCAAGCGATTGAACGAAGGATTTATGGCATGTCCGCTTCGAATCAATCGCGCTGACTTGATGCTGTCCGTGAAATGTCTTCACATACCAACGGCCCTAAGCAATGACCGTCATCCTGAGGTGGCCGCGAAGCGGCCCTCGAAGGATGAGCGGCCCGGGCCGTCGCCCTTCGAGGCTCGCTTCGCTCGCGCCTCAGGGTGACGGAGATGAGTCAGTGATTGCTGCCGCTGGTATCATACCAACGGCCCTAAGCAATGACCGTCACCCTGAGGCGCTCGGCCGGAAGGCCGAGCCACCGCAAGTCGGGCATGCCCGACTTGCGCTTTTAGAAATCCTATGTCGGGTAAACCCGACATAGGTGGGCGACAGCCCCTGCGTTGCCGCTTTCGGACCGTTCATCCACCAATCTCGGGTTTACCCGAGATTGGAATTTGGATGCGCAAGTCGGCCAAGGCCGACTTGCGGTGGCTCGCTTCGCTCGCACCTCAGGATGACGGGTCAAACATTAGCGCCGTTGGTATCGGACGATACCCGTCAATCGCAAATATGCGGCCCAATTACTCGGCATCAGTCATCGTGACACGCCTGCTCGGCTGGCAGAGTGGACGGTCTCGTGCATCATGAACGAATGCGACGATTTGGGCCACGGCATCATGGCCGTCAATTCCCGATTCAACCGCCGCCAGACGTTGCGTCAAGTTACCTTGGCCGAAAAACAGGAGCTGATATGCGGCACGAACCGCGCGAATCGTTTCATTCGAAAATTTTTGCCGCCGCATGCCGACCACATTCACGCCTCTGAGTCTGGCAATTTGGCCTATGGCAAGGCCAAATGGAATCACATCGCCGCGCACTCCAGTCGCGCCGCCAATCATTGCGTGGGCGCCGATGCGCGTGAACTGGTGTGCCGCCGACAACCCGCCGATGAACACGAAGTCACCAACGACACAATGTCCTCCCAGCGTGGCGCAATTGGCGAAAATCACGTCATTTCCGACACGACAGTCATGCCCGACATGGCTGTAGGCCATAAAAAATCCGCGTTCACCAATCTCGGTTATCCCGCCGCCATCCTCGGTGCCGAGATTCATGGTGACGCTCTCGCGGATATCGCAGTCGGCACCCACCACGAGCCGGGTTGGACCGCCACGGTATTTCTTCGATTGTCCCGGCATGCCGAGCGAGGAAAAGGGATAAATAACGCTACGCGGGCCAATCTTTGTATGGCCTGCGATATGGACGTGCGCCACGAGCCGGCAGCCATTCTCGATCACGACATGGGGGCCAATAACGCAATAGGGCCCGATCGACACATCCTGTCCAATCATCGCCCCAGGTTCGATTTGCGCGGTTTGATGGATAGCGATCATGTGCGCAGACTACCCGCGTGTGGACGACAAAAGTGCGAGCACGGGAAGCTTACGCCTTGCAAGACCCGATAAAGCGTGCGAACGACCCGGATGCCCCGATCCAGCTTGCACCGGTATCAGGGCGCCGCGCAAGCCGATCGGTTGGGACCGCTTCTTATTTTCGGTATTTTGCGCGGCTGAGCTTTTCGGCCATCCGATCGCTTCGGGGTCATTCGCGTTGTTTCAAACAATGATTCCGGATTTCCGCTTGCGCTCAACAAACGAACTTCGTTTCGATGCGTGCAAACTTAAAAATCCGTGTGGCACGCTCTCGCCCGAGCATGATCCCGAAAAAACCTGCCCCGGACATAGCCGTCCGAAGGACGGCGTCGCTTTGCTCGCCTATGATTCAGGGCGGGAACCGGTTTCCCGCCTTCGCGAAGCCCGCTTCGGCGGGCGAAGGAAGGTCGGTAATGCTAGTGCCATCTATGTGTCCGCCAACTCGGATAAGGCTTTAGAACGCCTCCTCCGGCAATTCCATCGTGCTCGCAGCGCCTGCCTGGATGCGGGTGAGATGCGCGCCGGTTTCGGGCAGCATGCACTCCATGAAGAAGCGGCCTGTAACGAGTTTTGCGTTCATGCGCTCGGCCGAGCCGTTGGCGCCAGTTTTCAGCTTCTCGCGCGCCACCGATACATCTGGGATCAGCTCCTTTCGGTGATGACCACTTCAAGATATTCGCTGGGGACGAACAGCAGGCTGTCTTTGGCGACGTTGAATTTCAAGCCGTATCCTCGCGGCACTTCGCCCTGAGGATGGTCCAGCCGCCAGCGTCAGGCTGCGCCGCGACGACGTCTAACCCACAGCCACGCAGCTGTTGCGCAACCCAATCGGAGGAGAGCCGTAGCTTCAGATAAGCGCTGACGCGCATGGCCCATTGATCCCCATCTCGCTGATGCAGGATGTCATGCACGCACACAAAATCATCGTCCACGTACTCAAGGAAGCAACTAAGGATGCGATCGCGATCAGCGCGAGACATCAGGAATCGATCCGGCCCGCTCCGCGGCTGCGTTAGGTCACGAAAGCTCAGGACAAATGCGCCCGCTGGCGCGAGCGCCCTGCGTATTGTGTAAAATAGACCCGTTACGTCTTCGCGAGAAGCAAGATGTGTCAGCGTGTCGCCCATGCATGTGACGCAATCGACAGAATTGACTTCGACCAGTTCTCCCAGGCGGAGAATGTCCATTCGAACCGGCTCGATGGGACGGCCGCAGATATTCGCCCTCAGCTCGCCGAGAAGATCCTCGCTGGTATCGAGAGCCAATACCCGTTGAAATCCCAACTCGGCGAGCGCGAAAGCGTGATAACCGGGTCCGCAGCCCAAATCGACCGCGAGCCGGCTGGCCCCCGTCGCACCGATGCCGAGTTCCACCAGTCGCGCTTTTTCGGCCGACACCTTCTCGGCAAGCGGACCCGCCATCCAGGAATAGTGTTTGGCCAGAAGCGCATCGTAATGCTTGGCGTAGTCGCCGGAGTCCCTGGCGATCTGCTGGCGTCCCTTGATCGTTGCGAGATCAATGGTGGCAGGGGGGGCTACTTGAATGTTCATTGTTCTATTCCTTGCCTTAAAGCGGCGTGAGTTTAGGTCGAAGCAGTTGCCGCAGTGACGGTGCGCTCCCTCCCCTTGAAAAGGGGAGGGTTGGGGAGGGGATCAAAGGGCGCACGATTTTGATCCCCACCCGGCTCCCCCCGATCAAGTCGGGGGTCGCCGACCTCCCCTTTTCAAGGGGAGGTGACCGAACTTGTGGCGCCGCTTCGAATCGACTTCAACTCATCCCGCTCTAATGACCCGGAACGGACGAACTCAGTTGGCGTGGCTTTCCGGTCGCAAGATTTGCGTTTGTCAGCGCTTCGCAACCGTGACCGGTTGCATGACGTTCTTCACCACATAGTCGCCGATCTTGCGGCCCATATCCTGGCCGACGCGGATCGAGAACCGGTAGTGAAAACCTGCCCAGATGCGAGCTTCGGAAACTTCATCGGCGAAGCGCCGCAGATTGGTCCAGCTGTGTCGCGTACCGGGCGCGGTCGGGCTGGTCGCGGTCAATTCGGGCACGTCGGCGCCACCGACGATTGCCTCCATCACCGTCGCCACTGCTGTGCTGCTGATGCAATGGGCGCACGGATATTCCGGGTGCATCGGCGTGTTGCCCAGTGGTTGCCATGTGGTATCTCGGGCCGTCGCCGGATTGCCGTCAATGTCGCCATTGCGGATCGCTGTGATAGGCCGCCAAAAATCGTAGTGATACTTGGCATCGAACACGGCGATGTAGGCGTCGTTCGCGGCAATCGCCACGAACGCCATGTAGCGGGCGCTGTCGACCACGCTCATCGTCCTAAGCGCGACAAGCTGGCGCGCGACGGGGTGATAGCTTTGCGGCCCGGCGGTGAACCAGAACTTGCCGTCCTCGGTCTGCCGCGGCGAACGTTTGACGCTGGTCTTTCCGCCATACTCCTTCAGTTCGTTGTAATCCTCGGCCCAACGCTTGCTCGTCAGGGATATCGGCGGCCCCGGGCGGAACTGCGACGCCTTGGTCAAGGCAAAAGGCTTCACGCCAGACCATTGCGACACCAAGGTGATCGGCGTCGGCACGTACACACCTGGCTTCGCCTTCGGCCGGTAGGCATCAGGCGCATCGGCGCCATCGTCCACCCGCGCCGCCAGTACTTTTGCCGCGACTGCCTCACCGAGCCGCGCTCCGTTTGCCTTCGCGGGGCTGTCGGGGATCGCGGCCAGATAGCTCGCCATGGCGGTCTTGACATCGCCGGCGGCATCGGGTTGCAGCGCGACAAGGACGGTTCCCGCAGCCACGGCTGCCGCTGCTTCCTTCGATGTGTCCGGCGTCGCCGGAAGCCGAGCCAGGTACGGCTGATAGCGCGGTTCGATTGAATTCACCGCGTCGAACATCGCAACGTGCATGATCGCCATGACGCGCTCGCCCACCGGCGGCGTCGTTCGCGGCGTAACAATTGCGACCGCCTTCTCATTCCAGTCGGTGATCACGTCGGCCGTGGCAGGGACCACGGTGCTGGTCAGAAAGGTGGCGATCAAGAGATTAAGCGATTTGTGGCGCATGGCTGTGCTCCTCGTTGGGGTTAATTGCCCGGTCGCGGGCAACGGATTCACCAGACCGAATGAAATTTTACCGCTTCGTGACGACCGCCTCGAGATACTCGCTCGGCACGACCAGTGTGCCGTCTTTGGCGACGTTGAGTTTGCCGAGCAGAACGTAGAGATCGGCCGCAAGCGCCTCGCGCGCCTTCGGATCGATCGCGGCGAATGCCTTCACAACCGGGCCGTAGTAATCGCGGAAAATATCGACCCAAGCTTTTGGCGACTTATAGCGAAAGACAAAGTTCTTGCTCGTCGCCGCGATGGTCACGTTAGAACCGAACAACGTGTCGAGATGCGCCTTGTTGCCCCAAAGCGCGGGCGACTTCATGCCGGGTGCCGGCGGAACGTATTTGCCAATGGTTTTGAACAGCTGGCCGATGAAACTCTCCGGCGTCCAATTGGCCATTCCGATCTTTCCGCCCGGGCGGCAGACGCGAAGAAGTTCGTTCGCGGCCTGCTGCTGATTGGGCGTAAACATGACGCCGAAGGTTGAGAGGACGACGTCGAAGCTGGCGTCCGCAAAGGGGAGCGCTTCCGCGTCGGCTTCTTGGAACGTGACCGGCAGGCGGTCGGTCTTGGCACGCTCGCGGCCACGCTCAAGCAACGAGCCGACATAGTCCGTCGATACGACGTCGGCGAAGCGGCGGGCCGCGGCGAGCGTCGCATTGCCGTTGCCGGCGGCGACATCGAGAACGCGCTGGTTGCTGCGTAGATCGACGGCCTCGCAGAGCATTTCGCCGACGATCTGCAACGTGGTGCCGATCACGGCGTAGTCGCCGGAGCCCCAGGCGACCTGCTGGCGGCTCTTGATGGCGGCGTAGTCGGGCGTGGCGGGGATCGGTACTTGAATGTTCATTGTCGATTTCCTTCCTGGTTGGATTTGAAGATGACGCTTGCCTTCGGCTATGCTTTCTTCGCGCCAGGCAGAACCCGGCGTGTCGATGGGAAATGGATAAGAGCGGAGGCGAAATCTCTCAATGATCGGGACGCCGCGTTCATTTGCAGGCACGCCGGAAGTCGCGCACGGCGATCACGACGTGCTCGCCGAAATGTTACGGGCGGTGCGCCTGACCGGATCGGTGTTTCTCAACGCCTGCTTCACGGCTCCGTTCGGGGTGACCAGTCCCAAGCAATACGACGAACGCACGCCAATGGCGCATCTGCGCCACATCAGCATCTTTCATCTGATTTCCGCGGGCTCCTGCACCATCGAGATCGCCACCGGTGAACGAAAGACGGTGTCGGCCGGCGACATCTTGCTGATGCCGTTCGCGGACGCGCATAAATTCTGGAACGGTGAATCTGCGGAAATGGCGATGGCGAATGATTTGGTTCGTCCCGGCCCCATCAAGGGGATGTGGAACATCAGTCATGGCGGCGGCGGCGAGGAGACTCGCATGGTGTGCGGGTTTATCGAGTCGTCGGAGTTCCTGTTTGCGCCGGTTTTTCGCACGTTACCGCCATTGCTGGTCGATCGAACCGGCGATGACAAAGTCAGCGCTCTGCTCACATCCGCGGTGAGGGAAATACTGGCGCTGACGGACGCGGCCGCGCCGGGGACCGAACTCATGCTCGGCCGGCTGATGGAGATGTTGTTTGTCGAAGTGTTGCGCCGTTATGCGGCGCGGCTTCCGGCCAGTGCGAAAGGCTGGTTTGCGGCGCTCAACGATCCGATCGTCGGCCGCGCACTACAATTCGTGCATGGCGATCCTGCGCGCCGCTGGACGGTGGACGAGCTTGCGCGCGCGGCCGGCACATCGCGAACGGTGCTGGCCGAGCGCTTTAACGCCATCATGGGGCAGGCGCCAATCGAGTATGTGACCAATTGGCGGATGCAGCTCGCCGCCGAGCGCATACGAAACAGCGGTGATAGCCTCGCCGGCATCGCCGCGGAGGTCGGCTATGAGTCCGAAGCCGCGTTCAACCGTGCGTTCAAACGGGTGACGGGTGTTACACCGGGCCGCTGGCGCGACGATCTAACGGCGAGCCCGAGCTGACGCAGCACCTTTAAAACGCCTCCTCCGGCAATTCCATCGTGCTCGCAGCGCCGGCCTGGATGCGGGTGAGATGCGCGCCGGTTTCGGGCAGCATGCGCTCCATGAAGAAGCGGCCTGTAACGAGTTTTGCGTTCATGCGTTCGCTCGAGCCGTTGGCGCCGTCTTTAAGTTTTTCGCGCGCGACCGCCGCCATGCGGCACCACATATAGCCGAGCGCGACCAGGCCGAACAGATGCATGTAGTCGTACGAGCCGGCGCCGGCGTGATCCGGCTTGGCCATGGCGTTCTGCATGAACCACATGGTGGCCGCCTCCAGGTGGCCGAGCGCCTTGCCCAGCGGTTCGACGTACACTTTCATGTTGGCGTCGGCGCCGTGTTCCTTGATGAAGCCCTGCACCTCGGCGAAGAACGCCTGTAGCGCGCGGCCGCCATCCTTGGGCAGCTTGCGGCCGACCAGATCGAGCGCCTGAATGCCGTTGGCGCCTTCGTACAGCATGGCGATGCGCGCATCGCGCACGAACTGCTCCATGCCGTGCTCGGCGATATAGCCATGGCCGCCAAACATCTGCTGCGCCAGCACCGTGTTGGCAAAGCCGGTGTCGGTGAGCACGCCTTTGATCACCGGCGTGAGCAGGCCCATGTGGTCGTCGGCGACGTTGCGCGTCTTTTCGTCCTGCGCGCGGTGGGCGAGATCGGCGTTGAGCGCGGTCCATAGCACCAGCGCGCGCGCGGCTTCGTTGAAGGCGCGGATGGTCATCAGCGTGCGGCGCACGTCGGGATGCACGATGATCGGATCGGCCGGCTTGTCCTTGTTCTTAGGCCCGCTGAGCGCGCGGCCCTGCAGGCGCTCTTTGGCGTAAGTGACCGCATTCTGATAGGCGACTTCGGAGAGCGCCAGGCCCTGCACGCCGACGCCGAGCCGCGCCTCGTTCATCATGGTGAACATGGCATACAGGCCGCGATTGGCTTCGCCCAAAAGCCAGCCGGTCGCGCCGTCGTAGTTCATCACGCAAGTTGAGTTGCCGTGGATGC
>CAZNSG010000347.1:0-12691 GCA_964575715.1 uncultured Hyphomicrobiales bacterium
GAAGGACGGCGTCGCTTCGCTCGCCTATGATACCGGAAGTCGGGTTTACCCGACTTCCGGCGTACTATGCTTCGGAACTCGGGCAAGCCCGAGTTCCGCGGGTGGGAACCGGTTTCCCGCCTTCGCGAGCCTACTCCGCCGAAGCAGCCGCTTCGGCTGCGAAGGCTGGAAGCCCGCTCCCGCCTTCGCGAAGCCCGCTTCGGCGGGCGAAGCAAGGTCGGAAAAGATCATGCTCAAACAAAATAATTGGAGCCAGGATATGATTCCATCGGAACCGATAAGGCTCTATTTGTGATATTCAATTCGCCCTTCGCAAGGAGACTTTAAATGCGCGCGATCAAGCTCGATGAGGCCCTCGCCATCATCAACAAAACCTTCGCCGAGGCGGCAAGACGCAACGCCTATCCCCTCACCGCCGTGCTGCTCGACGCCGGCGGCCGCGTCAAGGCCGCCCTCAAGCAGGACGGCGCATCGCTGCTGCGCTTTGAGGTCTCCTACGGCAAGGCCTATGCATCGCTCGCGCTCGGGCGCCAATCGCGCCTGGTGCTGCAGAAGGCCAAGGACAAGCCGCTGTTCATGGAATCCTTCAATGCACTCGCCGATGGCCCGATGTTCCTCGAAGGCGGCGGCCAGTTGATCCGCGATGCCGAGGGCGAAGTGATCGGCGCCATTGGCGTGACCGGCGATACCAACGAGATCGACGATCTGTGCGCGATTGCCGGCATCCGCGCCGCGGGTTTTAAGACCGACGACGATTTCGGCGAGGACGAGATGCGCAGGCTCAACATCAAACGCGCGCCACCCATTGCAGACCCGCAAGAGACCACGCCGCCGCCGACGGGCCGCATCCCGCGCCGGGCATAGCGTTTTTAATCCCATGCGCTGAGGGCATCATGAACGAATTCAGCCGACGCATATTTCTCGCCAGCGCCGCGCTCGCAGGCGCCGCACTCGCGCAGCGCCCTGCTGTGGCCGCCGCCCCCCTCGCCGGCAAGCAAGCCCCAGGCGTCTATCGCTACAAGATCGGCAGCTTCGAGCTGACCGCGCTCTACGACGGCACCTGGTTTCGCAAGATCGATGCGGCCTTCGTGCGCAACGCCAGCCCCGCCCAGGTGGACAAGGCTCTGACAGACGCATTTCTGCAGCCCGGCATCGTGCCCACCTCGTTCACGCCGCTTGTGGTCAACACCGGCACCAAGCTCATCCTCATCGATGCCGGCACCGCCGGTCAGCTCGCTCCCACCACCGGTTATCTGGCCGGCAGCCTCGCCGCCGCCGGCATCGAGCCCAACGCCATCGACACAATCTTGATCTCGCATTTCCATCCCGACCACATCAACGGCATCAAGGACAAGGACGGCCGCAAGGTTTTTCCCAACGCCGAGATCCTTGTTCCAGAGCCGGAATGGGCGTTCTGGATGGACGACGCTAGGATGCGCGCAACGCCGGACAGCCTGCGCCCGATGTTTCTCAACGCACGCCGCGTCTTCGCCGACATCGCGCGCGATGTGAAACGCTTTACCCCGGGCAACATGGTGGCATCCGGCATCACCTCGATCGCCGCCTTCGGCCACACGCCCGGCCATACCGCTTTCGCCATTGCCTCCGGCAATCAATCGATGCTGGTGCTCGGCGACACCACCAACCATCCCTGGCTGTTCGCGCGCCATCCCGAATGGCAGGGCATCTTCGACATGGACGGCAACCAGGCGGTCGCCAACCGCCGCCGTCTGCTCGACCGCGCGGTTGCCGACAAGATGCTGGTCGCGGGCTATCACTTCCCATTCCCAGCTACGGGTCACATCGTCAAGGCCGGATCGGGCTACGACGTGGTGCCGGTGATGTGGCAGCCGTTATAATCGTCGGACTTTTTCACGCGCCGCTCGCAAGCGCGCCCGCCGGCCGCAATGGCTCACTATGGCAGCTTCGCACCCAGCCGCGCCATATAGGCCGCACCCGGTTGCGGATAGGCGTTGTAGGTGCCGAACGTGCTTGAACTCGCCACCGCATAGTCGAAATATTTCACGTTGAACAGATTCTGTGCCGCGACCGACCAGAACATATTTTTAACTTCGCCGCCGATACGCAGGTCGACCGTCGTGAAGGCCGGTATCATCGGCTGGAAATTCGCCTGATCGTTGTCCATGCGGCGCGCGCCGTTGTAACGCACCGCCCCATCGAGCACCAGATACTTGCGCCAGACATCCCACGACACGCCGGCGTTCGCCGTCCAGCGCGAGACCAGCGGCACATCATTGCCGGTGAACGGCCCCTCCCGGAACATTGCGCGCGTATAGGTAACAGCCCCTTTGAGCGTCAGCCCCTCATTCACCCGCCATGCCGCGCTGGTCTCGTTGCCGTAGCGCCGCGTCGGATCGAGATTGATGTTGGCGCCAATCGGAGGAAACGGAATGAAATGAATTTCGTCGTTAAGCCGCATGTCATAGACGCTTGACTGAACTTCGAGCGCACCCAGGCGCAAGCGGATGCCGCCTTCGATGTCGCGCGACGTCTGCGTGCGCAATCGAAAATCAACCGGAAACGCAAATACGCCAATCCGCTCGTCTACGTTCGGCGTGCGGAAGCTGCGCGCGAGGCGGCCGAACACCGCAAAATGGCTGTTGAAGCGATGCTCCGCCCCAAGATGCAGGGCATGCTGCACTTCGTTGCTGTTCAGCGGCGTGGCTTGAGAGTCAAAGATGGAAGCGCCCGGCGCCGTGACGTCGAACCGGTCGCGGGCCGAGAGCGAGGTCTGCTGCACGCGCGCCCCCCACGCCACATCGGTCATGGCCGTGATGCCGAGCGTTTGCTGCCCATAGGCCGCGATCGAGCGCTGGCTCAGATCGTAGCGATGAATGGGCGCATCGCTCAGCAGCGTGCTGCGGTTCGAGCGCAGTGTCGCATCGTAAAAATCCAAGCCTGCGATCACCTTCGAGGGCAGTCCGAACAGATCGTGTCGGCCGATGAAGCGCGGCGTGAAGGAGACGGTCGTCAACTCGCGATCATCGGAACTGTCAAAGCCCGATAGTGACGAGAAGGCCTGCTGCTTCTTGTTCCGCACCCCGCCATCGACGATGACTTCGAGCCAATTCCCCACCAGGCGCGTGACGCCGACGGTGGCATTGATCCCCTGCTTGTTGGCGAACGCCGTTGGCGTGGTGGCGCCGGCGCGGTCGCTCTCCAGCTCGCTCGCTGTCAAGGTGACGCGCCGCGCGCCCGGCAGCCCGAGCTTCTGGTCGTCGACGGAGATATTGGCATATGCGCTGCCGCGATCGCCGGTATAGCGGAAGTCTCCGGCCGCATTGCGCTGGCGCAGCGCGTTGTTCACGCGATAGCCGTCGGAATCGATGGCATTGCCGAAGATCGAGGCGGCGAACGGCCCCGCCGCGCCATTGGCGGACATACTGCCTTCGCGCTGCTTGAACGATCCAAATCCGCCTTCAATTCGCGCCGAGGGCGGCAGATTGGCGCCCGATTTGGTGACGATGTTGATGGTGCCACCGACCGCGCCATCGCCATAGAGCACCGCGCCGGAATTGCCGCGCGTGATCTCGATCCGCTCGATGCTCGCGCGCGGGATGGCGGAAAAATCCACGCCTGCGAGATCCACATCGGTGAGCCGCCGGCCGTTGATCAGCACCAGCGTATTGGACGCCGCTGTCGCGCCAAATCCGCGCAGGTCGATGGTCGTGCCGGCGCCGTTCACCGCCCCGAACGTGCTCCAGGTTTGCGCGCCCGGCACGCGCGCGATGATCGACTGCAGCGACTCACCAGGAGAACGCGCGATCTCCTCGGCGGTGATGACGGTAGTTGAGGCGCCGACAATGCCTTGATCGAGCCGGCTCGACGTGACGTTGATGGTGGGCAGGAGCCTGCGGTTTTCCTCCGCCTGGGCACTCGCTGAAACCAGACCGATCGCCGCTAGCGCAGCGCAAAGACATACACGTGTTGTCGTACCCATAGGGACGCGCTCCTTCGCTTGCGCGCGTGAACACGCGCGCATGGGGTGAACCATCCCGCTGCGAAGGACGAATGAACGCAGTACGCCGCAAGACGTTTACGCTCACTTCTGAAAGTCGTGGGAAAAACCACGGCCTTCGCAACGGGCACGATGTCACCGCTGCGAACAGCCGCTCCGTGTGGTGCTCCCCGCCCACCGGTTGGGTGACTGCGCTGGCAGGTCTCCTGGCTCGCGGGTCAGTGTCTTGGCGTCCTAGCCTTCCCAGTTTCCCAGTGGCTTAGATGGACGCGGACTCGCCGCTTACAGTTGCGGGGGCAGCCACGGTTTCATTGCCAACCGGCAATAACCGTGTTCCCTCTTGCCTCCCCGGCTCACGCCGAGGAACCAGTGCAATGTTTAAGTTCACTACACCCATATTCCGGAGTCAAGTTTTTTGAATCTTATGCTAAAACGCCTGAGGCCGGCCTTACGGCCGGCCTCGCGACGAACGACACTGCATGAGGCCTTAGTTATGCGGTGCGGGTGTCGCCGGCTTCGTGGTCGCAAACGCATCCTTGGCCTTCGGCGCCTGCATGACCTGCGGTGCGGGCTTGGCAGTCTTGACCTTCTTCACTTTGTGCTTCTTGACCTTTCCGACCTTGGCCGCCTTGACGTCCTTCATATCGGCCGGTTTGGCCGCGGCGTTGACCGCCGGTGTTGCGGCCGGAGTTTTTACGGCTTGCGTCGCCGGGACCTTCAACGTGGTGACCGCGCTTTGCGCAACCACTGGCCCCGCGAGCAACGTGGACGCGAGCAACGCAACGGTGATTTTCCTCAACATGATTTTTCTTCCCTATTTTGCGCTTCGGCCTCGATTCCGAACGCGACTGGTGTGACACTTGGACCGGCCAAGTTCTGCTTGAACAAGCGCCGATCGATCGTGACACCAGCATGGATGAGCCGCGCTGAACTCGCCCTGAAGTCGGCTGTTAGCGCCGGTTCATCTGCCGGCCGCAATGGCGACACAAAACGATGATTTCATGAGCGAAATAGTTATCGAACTGTGAAGCACTCACGCCGAGTTGAACCGCGCGGGCCGAAATCTTTGTTGTCTAATGTTGTTCCACGCCGGTGGATTTGTTAGTAATGATGAAATTCACGCGGGCGGGTGACCGCTGCGCACAATCGGAGAAGAATCATGGGCTATCGGATGACCGCAGCGCTTGCGATCGGACTCTTAAGCTTTGCGGTAGCCGCACCCCCTACAGGTGCCGTCGAAACATCCGATCCCCCGCTGCCTGCGCCACAAACCAACACCAAGCCGAAACCGGCGCCTCAGCCCGCCGCCACTACCAAGCCGCAGGAAAAGCCGAAGCCAGAAAACACCACGCAGCCACAACCGAAGGGGTCGAGCGATTTGTTCCTCAAGGGGTACAAAGTTGCTCATACCCTGATCTATCGCCGGCACGCCTACGCTGCCGGCATCGCCAAGTTAAAATCGCTCGGCCACGACGAGCACCCGGACGTGGCTAATCTAATCGGCTATTCCAGCCGCAAGCTCGGCCGCTACGACGACGCCAAGCATTGGTACGAGAAGGCGCTCGCTTCCGATTCAAATCATGCCCGCACCTGGTCCTATTACGGCATGTGGCATGCCGAGCAGGGCAATCTGCTCAAAGCACGCGAACACCTCGCCAAGGTGCAGTCGATTTGCGGCACTGGCTGCCGTGAATACGCCGAGCTCAAGGGCGTGATCGAAGGCACGCGGCTGTACTGATTTTTGCTGCATCGCCGTAGCTAACGGACGCTTGCGCCCTTTATGCCAACTTTCTCAATTTGTCATTCCGGCCGAGCCGCATTAGCGGCGAGAGCCGGAATCCATAACCACCGACCGTGATTATGGATTCCGGGCTCGCGGGCTTACGCCCGCGCCCCGGAATGACGAGTCGGAATTTATGCGCGCTGGTGTCAGTCCTTCATGGCGCCCGCGGTCTCCGCCATCAGCCAGCCGAGGTAAGTCTGCTCGACGCTCTCGAGCGGAAGCACCAGGATCGCCGGCGTCGTGTAGGAGTGCATGTCCTTGATCGCCCGCCCGACATCCTGCGCGAGCGCCGCGCGCGTCTTGACGATCATGACTGCTTCCTCCCCGCGCTCGACCTTCCCCTCCCACCAAAAGTACGAAATCATCCCCGGCAAGATGTTAACGCAAGCTCCCAGCCGCCGCTCCACGATCGCGCGGCCGGCCTGTTCAGCCTCGACAATCGATGGGTAGGTTGTGTAAACGAACACCGCGCGTTCCATGATCCTTCACCCCGATGGTGAGTCGTGCGCGCTTAAGTTCCGCGAGCAAACGGCGAGCGCCACATGATGAGCCGAGCCACATCCCGCTACGAGCGCATCGCCTTTGTTGCGAGCTCCAATCCCGAGGCGCAAAAGGCGTGCGCCCGGCTGGTCAAGCGCTACGGCAGTTTCGCCCCCGCCAAGTCCGACGTCGTGGTCGCGCTCGGCGGCGACGGCCTGATGCTGCAAACCCTGCACAAGTTTATGCAGTCCGGCAAGCCGATCTATGGCATGCACCGCGGCACCGTCGGCTTCCTGATGAATGATTTCCACGAGAAAAATCTGCCCGAGCGGATCAACGCGGCCGAAACCGCGACAATTCATCCGCTGGTCATGCGCGCGCGCGACGCCGCCGGCCGCAGCCACGAGCATCACGCCATCAACGAAGTGTCGCTCTACCGCCAGAGCTACCAGGCGGCACGGCTGCGCATCCTGATCGACGGCAAGGAGCGCTTGGCCGAGCTGGCCGCCGACGGCGTCTTGGTCGCAACGCCGGCGGGCTCGACCGCCTATAATCTCTCCGCGCAAGGACCGATCATCCCGATCAACGCGCCGCTGCTCGCGCTCACGCCGATCAGCCCGTTCCGCCCGCGCCGCTGGCGTGGCGCGCTGCTGCCCAATACCGCGCGTGTCAGGGTCGAGGTGATCGATCCCGACAAGCGTCCGGTGGCGGCGGTGGCCGACCACGACGAGGTGCGCTCGGTGCGCACGGTCGACATCCGCATGGATCACAAGATCGCGCTCAAGATGCTGTTCGATCCCGGCCACAGCCTGGACGAACGCATCTTGCGCGAGCAGTTCGGGTATTAGGGCAGGTTTCGATCAGGTGGAGTCGGTATTTGGTGTCCGCTCGTCCCCGCGAAAGCGGGGACCCAGGCGCAAGAGACTGCGAGCTCAGAGAGAGCGGACTCTGGATTCCCGGGCATAGGCGAGCGAAGCGACGCCGTCTTTGACGGCTATGCGCGGGAATGAGCGGATGAGGGTGTGGATCAACTGGAACGGAATACGCGCTAACTCTCTCAATTCGTCATTCCGGTCGAGCCGCGCTAGCGGCGAGAGCCAGAATCCATAACCACCCACCGTGAATATGGATTCCGGGCTCGCGGGCTTAAGCCAGCGCCCCGGAATGACGGGTAAAAGTATTGGATCGCGCGTCACGCCGCGCGCTTGCGGCGCGCGACCGGCTTCGCGCGCCCTTTCGCCGCGGCCTGCTTTGCGGCGGCCTTCTTGCCCCAAAGCTCCCTACTCGCAATGCGCGCCCCCTCGACCAGCGCGGCCAGCTTCGCCCACATGATGCTCGGGTGCACGCGGCGATGGAACGGACCCTGCGCAAAGCCGCAATCCGTCGAGGCGATGACATTTTCGCGCCCCACCAGTCTGGCCAGCCGCACGATGCGCTCCGCCACCAGTTCCGGATGCTCGACAATGTTGGTGGCATGGCTGATCACGCCGGGGATGAGCACCGTGTCCTGCGGCAGCTTGACGCTCTCCCACACCCGCCACTCGTGCTCATGGCGCGGATTGGCGCCCTCGATCACGAACGCGCCGACTTTGAGTTTCAGAATAAGATTGACGATAGTCTTGAGCGGAATGTCGGAGACGTGCGGCCCCGGCCAGCTTCCCCAGCACACGTGGTAGCGGATTTTCTCGCGCGGCAGGCCCTTGATCGCTGCGTTGAGAATTTCCACATGGCGCGCAACCCATTTCAGATAGCTCTGCATACTCGCGGGCGGCACCATGCGGTCGTAGGTCACCGCGGTGCGCGCATCGTCGAGCTGCACCAAGAGCCCGGCATCGACGATCGTCTTGTATTCGGTGCGCATGGCCTTGCCGATCCCCGCCAGCAGATCGTCATCGCTCTTGTAATATTCGTTCTTGCGGTCCGGGATCACGGAAGCCGGCGCCGCCACCGGCAGGAATCCTTCCTCGACCTTAACTTTCCTGAGCGCGGCCTTGAAGTTGTCGATGTCCGTTTGCAGCAATACCTGGCCGCTGTAGCGGATGGGCGCGACCGCGACCGAGTCCGTCGTGGTCTCGATTTTGTCGCGCGCGTCGAGCTCGGCGTAGAACTCGGGAAATCGCGTACGGTCGGCGCCGCGCGCGAACGGATTGGCCCCCACGATCGGGCGCCGCTCGAAGCCGGCAAGGCGCTCAAACACATATTGCGACCAGCTGATGGATTTTCCGAACTCGCCGTCGCTGATGACGTCGATGCCGACATCGGCCTGCTGCTTGACCACGGCCGCAACCGAATCCTTGAGGCACCTTTCGAACGCACTTTTGTCGTAGGGCGCACCGGCCTGCTTGGCGCTATAGAATTCCAGCAGCTCCGGCGGCCGGATCAGGCTGCCGACATGGGTGGTGAGGATACGGTTCAGACTGCGTTTCATGATTCCCAAGCCTCAAGTTGCCAAGCCTCAAGTTACCAAGCCTCAAGTTACAGTGGCCACGGTCGCGACCGGCCAAACATTGATCAAGTCGGCGCCGGCTTGCAAGCCGCGCTAACGAAGTTGTCGGCTGCCCATCGCGCGTCAAGCCTGGCTGCCCACCGCGCCGCAAATGACGGTCTGGCGCGCTAAAACATCCTAAACCGTTCATTAACGGCGAGATTCTAGGGTGCGGGTTAAAGTGGGCTGCCGTCCGGGAAACCATGGTCCGCATCGATTTCAATCGCCTGCGCTTTCTCGTCATCGACGACAACGCCTACATGCGCAAAATCGTGTCCACGCTGCTGCGTGGCTTTGGCACACGCGAGGTGTGGGAAGCCGCGGATGGCACCGAAGGCCTCGAGATCTTCAGCGCGAACCGGCCGGACATCGTGATCACCGACTGGGACATGCCCATCCTCAACGGCATCGAGTTCACGCAGATGGTTCGCCAGCCCGGCGGCAATGCCAATCCCTGCACCCCAATCATCATGCTGACGGCGAATGCCGGGAGAACGCGTGTAACGAAAGCCCGCGATGCCGGCGTGACCGAGTTCCTGGCCAAGCCGATTTCGGCCAAGGCGCTTTACAACCGCATACTCCACATCATTCTCAACCCTCGCCCCTTCATCAAAACGAAAACCTATTTCGGTCCCGACCGCAGGCGCAACGTCAATGCAAAATACAATGGGCCCGAGCGGCGCAAAGCCGGCAATGTGCCCGCAACCGACAATAATTCCCAGCTCGACAAGGCCAAGGCGCGCACCTGACCCCGCAATTCAAGGAAAAATCGTGATGACTCCGGCAAAGCCGCCAAACCTTCATTCCGTCACCTACGCTGACCATGAGTTGATCACTCCGGACCACCAGACGCTGCGCCAGGCCGTGGTGCCGGCGAAAGCGGGCGACCCGGACCCAATCGCGTGCGCCGAACAGGCACTTTCGCAAATCGCGGGCGCATTCGACAATTGGATGAGCGAGGAATGTACGCGTCTCAATGCCGCCCGGCACGAAATCAACGCGAACGGCCTCACGGCAAAAAATCGCGACACCTTGTTTCGCGCAGCCGATGATATTAAAGGCAGCGCAAAGACCCTTGGCTATCCCGAAGTCACTCCTGTTGCCGACAGTCTATGCCGGTTGCTCGATCACTCGCCGGATACCAAAAGAATTCCGCTTGCACTCATCAGCCAGCATATCGACGCAATACGCGCCATCGTGCGCGAGCATGACCGCGCCGACGTCACCAAAATGGCGACCATTCTCACCAATCAGCTGCGGCTCGTGACCGAAGAATTTCTTGTGCAGGAAAACCGCCACCGTCCGGAATACCTTCAGGCAATTGCAAGTCCGTCGCTGGTTCCCCGTGACGCGCGCTGATAGCAATGAAATAAATCAGGCCGCGACCCGCGGGCTCTCTTCCATTGTTACGTCCTCACTATCCGCCACGAGTTCATTACAAAAGGCTCGCGCCTCCTCGCGCGCCGCTTCGGCGGCAAAGCGGCGAAGCAGCGTGAGCAGCGACTGAACGTCGCCCAGCTCCTCAGCCTCGCAGCGTGTGAGCACACGCTCGACAATGCGGCGCTTGAGCCCGCTCGCGCCTTTCACATCGCCTTGAAAGCTCTCCTCGCGCATGGCCGCGATCGCCTCGCGGAATGCCGGATAGACCGAAGCCGGCAGCCCGGCTTTGTCGTAAAGCGCCCGGAACCCGCCGCCCCTCTTATCGTGCACGATGGTGGCGACGCGCGCCGGCGGCAATTCCGAGAGCTCCACCAGCGCTTCTTCGAACAGCGTGAGATTGCCGCAAAGCAGCGCGCGCAGCAGCAGCCCCGCGGTGAGCTGACCGCTTGCCCGCAGGTGGCGGATGAATGGACGGACTTCGCTGTTTGGCGAGATTGCGACAAGCGTGACCGTCGCCTTCTCGCAGGCGTCCTTCGCGATGCTGTGCGCCCGCTCTTCGGCGAGCCAGTCGCGCGCTGTGACGAAGTCGGCGAGCGTTGCGGACAACTTCGCGACCAGCGCCTGCCGCGTTGAGGCCGGAAGATCGCTGCGCTCGAGCAGAATGTTGCGAATGGCGGAGAGATGCCCGTGGCGCTCCACGATGCGGTCGAACGAAAACTGCACGATCTCGGCGCCGCGATTTTCCAGGAGCTCGAGGCAGGCCTCCGCGCAACCGATCTCAGCGATGGCCGCCGATACCGGGCAGGGCAGATGCGGGCGCTTGGCGATGGCGACCTGCAGACTTGGCACTCCGCGCGCGGTCGTATCGACGAGATCGGCATCGAGAAAAAGCGGCGAGCGCGCCAGCACCAGCGCGGCCACTTCCGGCTGGTCTGCGGCGAGCGAGTGCATGATCGCCGGCGGCGCCCGCTCGCTCACCGCCAGCGTTTCGGCGAGCGCACGGCGCACCAATGGCGAGGGATCATCCAGCAGCATGAGCATCGCGCCTTCGGCGGCGGCAAGATCATCGCGCGACAAATCGGAATAGAGATAGGCGCGCGCCAGCGCGCTCGTTGCATCGGCCCGTTCGCTGGCAGGCGCAGTGCGCACCCAGTGCAGAAACTGACGAACAATCATGGCAGTGCCAACTCAAATAGAGTGACATTCGCCGGTAACGATAGCAATCGAGCCTTAACAAAGCGTTCACCATGTTTGTTTGGAGACCTTACCGGATTCTTAATCGCGCTTAGAGCATGAACCCGAAAAGTGGGAACCGGTTTCCCGCCTTCGCGAAGCCCGCTTCGGCGGGCGAAGGAAGGTCGGAAAAGCATGTCCTCGGGCTTGACCCGAGGGATCATGCTCAAACAAAGAAGCTAGTGTTCTGTCACAAACATTTGAATCCCGAGATTTCGCGAATATGATTCTGTCCCGGCATGATGAGGAAGCAAGCAGAATTCCTTCTCCGTGCGAGGGATCGCGCCGAGCTTGAGAGGATACTGGGGGACGGCAACGAACCGCAGAAGATCGTCAAACGTACGAAGATCGTGCTCATGACGGCTGACGGTGCCGGCGTGATGGCGATCATGCGCGCGGTCGGGGTATCGAAGACGACCGTTTGGCGCTGGCAGGACTACTTCGTCGAGGCTGGTATCGCTGGGCTTATCAAGGGACGTTCCAAGCCTCCCGGCAAGAAACCAATCGCAAACGCCATCAAGCTCAAGATCATCGAGAAGACAGTCAAGGAACACCCCGCCAACGCCACGCACTGGAGCGTGCGCATGATGGCTGAGGAGATGGGCATCAGCCATACGAGCGTGCAGCGCATCTGGAACGCGCACGGGCTCAAGCCGCACCTGGTTCGCACCTTCAAGGCCTCCAACGATCCAGACTTCAGCAAGAAGGTGGAGGACATCGTCGGCCTCTATCTCGATCCGCCCGAGAAAGCCCTGGTGCTTGCGGTCGACGAGAAGAGCCAGATTCAGGCGCTCGATCGCACGCAACCGGGCTTGCCCATCAAGAAGGGCCGTGCCGGCACCATGACGCACGACTATAAGCGTCACGGCACCACGACGCTGTTCGCCGCGCTCGACGTGGCGACCGGCAAGGTCATCGGGGAATGCCTGCCGCGCCATCGCGCCAAGGAGTTCCTGACATTCCTGAAGAGGATCGACCGGGAGACGCTGCCTTATCTCGACCTCCACTTGATCCTCGACAACTACGCCACCCACAAGACACCGGACGTGCAACGCTGGCTCAAGCGCCATCCGCGTTTCAAGCTGCACTTCACCCCGACATCCTCTTCCTGGCTCAATCTCGTCGAGCGCCTGTTCGCCGAGATCACTCGCCAGCGCATACGACGAGGCACATTCCACAGCATTGCCCAACTCGAGACTGCTATCCTCGAATGGATCAATCATCGCAATGCCCACCCGAAACCCTTCATATGGACCGCAAAGGCCAAACCCATCATCCGCAAACACCGCCGCGCCACAATGGCCCTGGCTAATCTCGCCGCGGGATGCAAATGAATGAGTCAGAACACTAG
>CAZNSG010000348.1:0-35787 GCA_964575715.1 uncultured Hyphomicrobiales bacterium
AACAGCAGGACATCGTGGCGCCGGGCGGCATCGCGGTCGGCGACCACCGGAAGGCTCTCGGGATCGGCGACGATGGCTTCAAGCGCGTCCTCGGCTGCGGCCGCACTCTCGGCCAGCACGACGGCCAGCGGCTCGCCGACGTAACGCACTTTTTCGCGGGCAATAACCGGCTGCTGGTAGCGGGTGAATTCGGGGAGCAGCTCTTGACGCAAGGTGATCGTCGGCACATTTCCGATATCTTCGACGATTCCGGCAGCCGTGATGACGGCACGCACGCCGGGTCGCGCCATCGCGGCACTGCCATCGATGGCGCGGATGCGCCCATGCGCGATCGAGCTTCGTAGAATCGCGGCGTGCAACGTGCCTTCGCGCGCGACATCGTCGACGAATTCGCCACGGCCTCGCAGAAAGCGCAAGTCTTCAATGCGCTCGATGGGACTGCCGATCAGGGAATTGGCTGTACGCATTGCGGACAGGCGTGACTTAGCCGTTCCTCAAGCCATAGTGTCTCATCATCACTGCAATAGCACTTGCTAAAATAGCGCGCATGGCGAACCTCCGCGTCAATATCAATGTGACACGCCCGAGCGTTTGGTTCAACGTGGCGGCAAGCTGGAGAAATAAATGCCATCCACTTCCAATCGACGTAATCCGGCCGGCCGATGACACCGTCACGTCCCATTGATGATTTTAGTCTGCGGCTGGCAATTTTCTACGCCTGCCAATTCGCCATCCTCGGAACCCAAATGCCGTTCTTCCCGCTTTGGCTCAAGGCCCGCGGGCTCGACCTCGAGCAGATCGGTTACATACTGGCGGCGCCGATCCTGGTGCGTATCATCGCGATCCCGGTACTCAGTCGCGCGGTCGATCGCACCGGAAACCTGCGCGGCGGGCTGATCGCCGCTTCCTTCGCCGCCGCCGCCGGATTTACCATCGTGGGACTTGCCTATGGCTTTGCCACGATCCTGTTCGCTGTAGCTTTTGCTGCGCTGGTCTCCGGACCGATCATGTCGCTCGCCGACGCCTATGCGCTCAAAGGTCTTAATGCGCGCAAGCGCGCCTATGGACCGGTGCGCATGTGGGGCTCGGCCGCCTTCATTGCCGCGAATCTGGGCTCCGGTCTGTTGCTTGTGGTCATCGCTGCGGACCACCTCATTTGGCTGATCGCCGCGGCGTTTGCACTGCAGGGCGCGGCGGCACTCTGGCTTCGACCGATTGAGCCAACACCCGCGATCGAAGCCGGCCGCGCGCCCGGACATCTCTGGCAATCACCCAAATTCCTCGCCATCGCCGCGGCCGCGGGCCTGATCCAGGCGAGCCATGCCTTGTATTACGGTTTCTCCGCGGTGGACTGGACCGCCAAGGGCATCGGCAGCACGACCATCGGCATGTTGTGGGCGCTCGGCGTGGCGGTCGAAATCGCACTGTTTGCAATTTCCGGACGGCTGCGCCTCGGGCCGGCAACACTGGTGGCGATGGGCGCCACGGCTGCCGTGATCCGCTGGGTCGCCATGGCATACGACCCGCCGCTCTCGCTACTTGCGCTCATACAGTGCCTGCACGGGCTCTCGTTCGGCGCGACCCATCTGGGCGCGATTCAATACATCGCCCGCGCCGCCGGCGATCGGCGGGCGGCGGCCGCCCAGGGTGATCTTTCCACCCTATTGGCGATCGCAAGCGCAGCCGCCACCGGCGTCTCGGGGCTGCTCTACACCACGTTCGGCGATCACGGCTACGCCGTAATGGCGGCGATGGCCGCCCTGGGCGGCGCCTGTCTCATCCCGGCGCTGCGCGCGCGTTAAAACGTTAAAACATGAGAATTGCGCGACCCTGCATGGTAACCATCGGCCAAGTCCACGCCGCCTGCGGCATGAAAATAACATCATCGATCGACCATTCTGGTGTAAATTCGTAGCCGCCAGCACGGAGAGCATCGAGACTCGACATGGGGGATGCGCATAAAGCTCAGCAGCTTGGCTCGTCACCCGGCGACGCGATCGTTGCGGATTCCAGCAAGCTCGCACGGCCAACCAAACGCGCGACCGCGATTGCCGTTATCACCGCCGTGCTGTTCGCGCTTATTGCCGCCGCAGCGTCTTACAAATGGTACCTGTTGTATCGGGCGCTCAACGACGCCAATTCAACAATTTCCGAGCTGGTCGAGGTGACATCAGAAACTATCCAGCCGATCGCGCAACTCGACACCGTCGAAGCACTATTGGAAAAGGCGCGCAAAGCCGTCAACAATTTTACCGCCGGATCGGGCGATCCCCACATTGTTCAGCAACGCGCGCGGACGTTCCTGATTCTGGCCGAAATCGATTTGGATCGCGGACAGATCGACCGCATGCGTGCGGATGCACAGGTTGCATTCGCGAGTCTCGATCCGCTCGCCAAAGCCGGCAATCTGGAAGCGCGCCACCTGCGGGCGCAGGCGGAGCGCTTGATCGGCGCGAGCGATTGGGCGAGCGGCAATAACGCAGCGGCAAAACTGCGTTACGAGCGGGGCATCGCGGATCTTACCGAGCTGTTGAAGCGCGAAGTTGATCCCAAAATTTCCTGGCGGTGGATGCGCTCGCTCGCTGAGCTTCATGAATCGCTTGGCGACGTTCTTTTGTTCCGATTTAGCATGCCGCAGGAAGCGCTGGAGGCCTTTGAGTCGTCCCGGGCACTGCGCGAGCGCTTGGTTCAGCTCGGACAGCAGGGACCGGCGCTGGAACACGATCTGGCATGGCTCACTAACAAACGCGGTGAAGTCGAGGAACGCCTGGGAAATATCGAAACGGCGTTGCAATTGTTTAGCGAGGCGCACGACCGCCTCGATGGCCTCAAGGATAGCGTTTGGGACAACCTGCGATGGGCCAGAAACTTCGGAACGGTCAACAGCAATATCGGCAGGATCAAACGCAAACAAAATCGCTATGCGGAGGCCGTCGCCAACTTTGCCCGGGCGGAGGAGATACACGCAGCCGTCAACAAACGCGATCCAAAAAACGTCGATCGCCGCGCGACCCTGAACTTGACCCGCTTCCTGCGCGCCGAAAATCTGTTCCGCTTGGCGGTGCAAAACAACGATCGCATTCGCCTCTTGGCGGTACGTGAACAGATGCTGGTGGTCATTGCGGCCACCACTGAAATCGCAAGCGCGGCAAGGTTTCGCAATCAGGCGCAGCTAAATAAGGTGCGCGAGGAGGCGTTTCTAGCCGCCATCGACGCAACGTTCCGGCAATGGAGCGGCAACCATGAGAGCGCAGCCGCCGGATTCATCGAAGCTGCCGAAATCGTTGAGAAGGGCTATTTGCCGAATGCCTCGAAAATGCCATGGGATGATTTGCTGGGCGAGCACATTGAATACCTCGAATGGGCCGGAATTGCCTACGCCAAGGCGCAAAAGAATCCGGAAGGGCAAAAGTTTTTCAAACACGCACTCGATATGGTTCACGAGTATCGCGCCATATTGGGGAAAAGGCGACACGCGGAATTGCAAGAGCGGATCGCGGCGCGGCTTGAACGCAATACGCCCCCCGCTAATCGCACACCCGCCGCTGATCGCGAACAACCCGCATCAGCCGGCGCGCCACCCGCTGAGATCGCTCCACCGATGACTGATCCCATTAGCCCACTTCCACGATGATCTCCGGGAATTGGTGCAGGCGCGGCCCGGGACCATTGCCGCCGATCAAATAATTATCGCACAGCAAGTTCAGGTAGCCGCCGTGCAGGTAAGTCGGGTGCACGACGATGTTCATGTCCTTCTCGATCGTCCACGGCTCATCGTGGCGCACAAGCGGCCGCTCCACCAGGTCGTAGCCCTGGCCGTGACAATAGAGCCGCGCCTCTTCCGGCCGGCCGTTCTTGCGCATGAACGCATTGAACGTCTCCCACACCTCCTTGCAGGGCGTGCCGGGCTTGAGCAGGTCGAGCGTAACTTTGCGCGACTCGATGCAGAAGGCGAGTTCGTCCTTCATCTGCTGCGGCACCTTGCCGATCACGCAGGAGCGGCCAAGCTCGGTGTACATGCCGCCGGGACCGGAATCCTCGACCAGCAGCGCGATTTGATCCCCGTTCTGGATCACGCGGTTCTGCAGATGGCGATTGCTGAACTTGTTCGGCTTGCCGAGCGGGGACGAGGCACAAAGATAGATTCCGTTTTCGCTGCCGTGCACCTGGCTGTAGTATTGTGCGGCCGCCGCCACTTCGGTATCCCGCATGCCCGGCTTGACCGCCGCGAGCGCCGCCTGCATCGCTCCGTCCTGCATGAGCGCCGCGCGGCGGATGAGCTCCATCTCCTCGGCGCTCTTGATCGCCTTGATGCGATCGACCAATTCGCTCGCATCGACAAAGCGCGCGCCGGAAAGGCGCCGTTTGACGTAGTCCACCATCGCGTAGGACATCTGATAGGTGCCAACGAGCCCGATCGTTCCCTTGCCGTAGGGTTCGAGCGCCTTGCAGGCGAGCTCCGGATCGTAGTCCTTGGTGTAATGCGCCGAGGCATAGCTCGGCGTGGTCATGATGCTCTTGACGCCACGCCACGTCTGCACACCTTGCCCCTTTACTTCCCGGCCTCCGATGGGCCACGGCTGGTCGCCCTGCGCAGTCACCTCGCTGCCGCCGAACGGGCCCTGGGCCACCACCGTCATCTCGTCATCGCGCGGAAAGATCACCGTGTTGGGATAACCGTTGGTCGCCGGCATGTCGGTGAAATATTTGACGTAGCCGCCCATGTGATCGTTGTTGTTCTGCATTAACAGAACATCGACCTTTTCCCGCGCCATCGCGGCGCGCACGGCCTTCCACCGGCGTTCGAGTTCAGCACTCGAAATCGGTGTTTGCAGGCGTTCGTTCAGTCCGTGGTTGGCACTCATGATTCCCTCCACTCGGCCGGCACATTAGGAAAAAGAGCGCCAAGAGCGCAATGGCCTTTGCGCACAGCCGCCATTCGATCGAGCGGCCGAGACCGGCGTTTCGGTTGCGGCAACTGACTGCGACTGCAGCGGCGGCCGAGTTATCCACGCCCACAATGGTGCCGCTATTCGGCCCAGCTATGATCGCAATGGTGCGGTGGCCTCCCGATCTTTCCGCACTGCATCAAGCACGCGCAAACGACACGGTCAGACGTCGAGAAATCGAATTTCCACTTGTTGGGTATGAATATGACAAGAATTTTTGTCACGAAGGCGCTCATTCTCAAGCCAGGGGCAATCGACCATGGGGCTTTACCGATTTGGCATCGAGGAGGAATATTTCGTCACCGACATGCGCACGCGCAATGTGCGGCACGTCATGTCGAAACGATTCTTTCGCGCCTGCAAGAAGGAATTAGGCGATTGCGTCACCAACGAAATGCTGCAATCGCAGATCGAGGTTGCGACCTCGCCATGCGAGACCATGCCGCAAGCACGCGAGCAATTGCAGAAATTCAGAAGCGTTATCGCCAAACGCGCCGCCGGGCATGGGCTTGGCATCGTCGCCTGCGGGACGCATCCGCTGGCGCTTTGGCACGAGCAGAAACATACGCCAAAAAAACGCTATAACGAGTTGATGGCGGATTTGCAGATGGTTGGCCTCCGCGACATGCTCTGCGGCATGCATGTTCACGTCGAGGTGCCGGACCCGGCCCTGCGGGTCGCGATCATGTATCGCGCGATCCCCTTCCTGCCGCTGCTCTTGGCGCTCAGCACGTCGTCGCCATTCTGGCAGGGCCATCGTACCGGTCTGCACGGCTATCGGCTTGCCGCCTATGACGAACTGCCGCGCACCGGATTTCCGCCGTTGTTCAAGACGCTGGAGGAATATCAGAATTATGTCGATACGCTGGTCTCCGCCGACGTCATCAAGGATGCCAGTTACATCTGGTGGGCGATCCGGCCGTCGTTGCGCCATCCCACATTGGAGTTGCGCATCACCGACGCCTGCACGCGCGTCGATGACGCCATTTGCATTGCCGCGATCTTCCGCTGCCTGATGCGCCATCTGGTGGAGCAGACGGATATCAATGCCGATTTGAGTCCGATCGGACAGGCGATCGCGGTCGAGAACAAATGGCGCGCGCAACGCTATGGCACGGCGGTAAGTTTCGTCGATCAGCGATCGATGCAGGCGGAGCCGATCGTCAACGTGCTTGAAGATCTGCTCGAACGAATCGCGGACGATGCCCAGGCGCTCTGTTGCGTCGACGAGATTACCCACGCGAGGAAAATTCTCAAACGCGGTTCGAGTGCGGATGAGCAACTGAAGATCTACGACAATGCCCGCATGGACGGCCGCAGCCGCCAGTCGGCATTGCGCGAAGTGGTCGACTGGCTCTATCAAGAAACGATCGGATAATGCCATTCCGCTTAAATTTCGACTCATCATTCCAGGGCCACCGATCTCGGGTTTACCCGAGATCGGATTTCAGAAGATTCCAAGTCGGCCAAGGCCGACTTGGATCGCGGCTCGGCCGGAATGACCAATTGTGAGAGCTGGTATTATGCAATCAATCTCAAGTGATTCTTGCTAGATCGCGCTGCGTTCTGGAACTGGTTTGAGCCGGCTGCGATGCATTGCCGTTAAAATTCCCCGAATGATCGACGGCGTGGCGTACCTTTCATGCCGCCCAAACTCGCCTCGGTTCGATTGGTTGGATGAAACTATCGCTTAACACATTGAAAAATGTATGTTTTCAAGAAAAATGAGGCATTACCGGCACACCTGCCAGAAGCCCGCAATGACGAAATTATAGGCCGCCGACTACCGTCGAACGGCGCGATATCGCGATATTGTGCGGTAAAGCATATATGCGGAGATACCGTTCAGCATATATAGTGAATGGCAAGAACTTCGAGGCACTATCCGTTTAATAACCGCTTTGTATCGCTCAGCTGTCGGCCCAAATTCTGTACCAAGTTCCGTGTTTAAAGTAGCCCAAGCCCGATGGATGCAATTCTCATCAAGATCTTCGCGACTGCGCTGACGTTAAGCCAGCTCACTACCCGCCCCGAGGCGGTGAAGATTCAATTTGACCCCGCACAAGACCAGGTCGAAGTCGTACAGCTCCTGCGCAACGGCTGCGCGCACATGCGCAAGGCCTTCGACATCGAGAATCTCGACATCGACATTCTGATTTCAACTGCGATGAGCGATCCGCGCGCAGTTACGGGCGACATCAAGGCGTTTCGCGGCATCAAGTTCGACGATCTGTTTGTGGCGTACAAGCAATTTTGCAAGAATGAGCAGGTGGCGAACTCTCCGTTCGATGCGCGCCAGGTGATCGAGTTCTACAACAAGACCACGGCCGATCTTCCCGATCACACCAAGCTCAAGGGCATGCGGCTGCCCGCCACGACCTTCGTGCTCGATGCCAAGGGCCAGAATTACGCGGAGCTCCATGAGCCCGATAGCCGGCGCGTTTGGGTGCCGCTGAGCGACATACCAATGGCCGTGCAAGCGGCTTTCATCGCGGCCGAGGACAAGCGCTTCTACCAGCACAAGGGCATCGACGAGCGCAGCGTGATCCGTGCCTTCATCGGCGCGTTCGGATCTGGCCGGCCGCAAGGCGGATCGACCATCACGCAGCAATTGGCAAAGAATCTCCTCGTCGGCGATACCCTTTCCTATGAACGCAAGATCCGCGAGATGATCGTGGCCTCGCGCATGGAGAGCACGCTTTCCAAGGCCGATATTTTGGAGCTCTATCTCAACACCATCTTCCTCGGCCGCAGTTCCTGGGGCGTCGAGATGGCGGCGCGCAGCTACTTCGGAAAGCCGGTCAAAGAACTCTCGTTTGCCGAAGGCGCGCTACTCGCCGGATTGACCAAGGGCCCGAATGCCTACAGTCCCGACAAGAATCCGGAACGTGCGCGCGAACGCATCTCCTATGTGCTCACCCGCATGCAGGAAGATGGAACGATCAGCGCGGCGCAGTTGAAGGAGGCGCTGGGCAAGACGGCCAGCGTCACTCCCGCCAATCGAGGGCGGCGCGACAGCGGCTACCATTACGTCGATCAGGTCAGCCGCGAAGCCAAGGCGCTCGCCGGCATCGACAATCTGACCGCCGCTACCTATTCGGTGCGCTCCACCATCCGCCCCGATCTGCAGCTGGCGGCGGAAACCGCGCTGCAGGACGGGCTCGCCCGCTACGAAATGACCGCCGGGCGCGCCATCTTTTACGGCGCCGAAATCAATCTGGCCGCCGCCGTTCGCCGCCTCGAAGCGCGTCCCGCTTCCGGACCTGCCAAGCCGGCCTGGCAACGCGCGCTCGAATTCGCGCGCCTTCCGCTCTACGACGTGCATTGGACGCCCGCCATCATGATCGAAGGCAGAAGCAGCCGGCCGGCACCGCCGCCCCCCAAAGGCAGCAAGAACACGAAGAACACCAAGAACAGCCCGCCGATCGTGAGCAACGAGGGCAGCGGCCCGCTTCGGGTCGGCCTCGCGAACGGAACGATCCTGCCGCTCGCCATCAAGGTCGCCATGCGCCGTGAGCTGCGGCTGCACGACGTCGTCTACGTGAACGTGGTCGAGGCGAAGGGCAAGGATTCCGCCCGCGCCGAACTGCGCGCGCGGCCGCAGGTGCAAGGCGCCGCCGTGGTGATCGACAACGCCACCGGACGCATCTTGGCGATGGCCGGCGGCTTCTCCTATCCCTTGAGCCAGCTCAATCGCGCCTCGCAAGCGCGCCGGCAACCCGGTTCGGCATTAAAACCGGTTACCTATCTCACGGCACTGACCGCCGGCCTGCAACCCGATACGCTGGTCGATGACGAGCCGATCACGTATCCGCCGATTGGCGGCGAAGCCGGCGCACAGGAAAAGGATTATTGGTCGCCGAAGAATTATGACGGTGGCTCGGCCGGTACGATGACATTGCGCCGCGCACTGGAGAACTCGAAAAACCTAGTGACGGCACGCTTGCTCGACGGCGGAATTGCCGAAGATCCGGCGGAAAGTCTCGACAAGATCTGCGCGCTCGCGGTCGAGGCCAAGATCTATACGCAGTGCGAGCGCTACTACCCGTTCGTGCTCGGCTCGCAGCCGGTGCGGCCGATCGATCTGGCGGTATTTTATGCCGCGGTCGCCAATGAGGGCGGGCGTCCCACGCCTTACGCCATCGAATCCATCGAGCGGGATGGACTCGTCATTTATCGTCGCGCGCCGCAACCGCTCACGCAGTTGACCTTGGCCGACCGCCCCGCGCTCTTTCAGCTGAAAACCATGCTGCAGGGCGTGCTGGCGCGCGGCACGGCATTTTCCATGAACAAACTGTCGCCCTTTGTCGGCGGCAAGACCGGTACCACCGATGAAGAGAACGACGCCTGGTTCGTCGGCTTTAGCAACAACGTCACCATCGCGGTGTGGGTCGGCTACGACAACGCCGACATGCGCCAGCGCCGCACGCTTGGCGGCGGCCGTACCGGCGCGAATGTGGCAATTCCCATCTTCCTACCGATCATGCAGGCGGCATGGGCGAATTATGCGCCGCAGACGGCGTTGCGCGGCCCCTCGCCCGAGGCACAGAAGCAATTGATCGCGAGGCCGATCGATCTCGGCAGCGGCGAACGTCTGAACGAGCGCAGTTCAAACGCCTTCATCGAGTATTACCGCGCCGATCAATACGGCCGGATCGCGGAAGCTCCACAGCACCTGAACTCGCGTTATGGCGGTCACAACGGTTTCTCCGGTGAAAACCCGTTTACCGCGCTATTTAACTTCTTTGATCGCGGATTCGATCGCAGAGGACCGGGCGGTCCGCGCGACAGCATCCGCCCGCCGGCGGCCGTGCCTAATCCTGGCCCGTCGTACCGCGGTCCGCGGATTGAGTTCCTGGACCGGCTCTTCCGATAGGGTTTTCCAAGAATACGCCTTCTCTTTGCATCGGCCCGCGCTATGGTCGCGCGCATGTTGCATGTGCACCGGCTGCTAGAGGGGCTGATGGCAAAAATCAAGCTTTCGATCGCCACCACCGATTACGATCATTTCCGCGACTTCCGGCTCGGCAACGTGCACGCCGAGGGTATCGAGCCTATTTGGTCGATGCTTGGCCACCACGAGATCTTCGCGCGTTTCACATTCAATCGCGAATGGGACCTGGCCGAATTGTCGTTCGCAAAATTTCTGGCACAAGTAACGCGCAAGGATGCCGACATCATCGGGCTGCCGGTGATCTGCTCGCGGCTGTTTCGCTTTTCCTCCTTCTACGTCAACAAGCACAGCAAGATCAAAACGCCCAACGACCTCAAAGGCAAGACCGTCGGCTCGCCGGAATGGGCGCACACCGCGGCGGTCTACATGCGCGGCTGGCTCAACGACGAGCACGGCGTCAAATTGTCCGACATCCATTGGTACCAGGCCGGCGCCAACGAAGCCGGTCGGATCGAGAAGGTCGAGATCAATCTGCCCAAGGGTGTCAAGCTCACGCGCATCGCCGACAAATCCTTGAGCCAGATGCTGGCTTCAGGCGAGATCGACTGCGCATTGATCGCGCGCCCGCCCGACTGCTTCCGGCAGGGCCACAAGGACGTGGTCCGGCTGTTTCCGGATTTCTGGGACATGGAGGAAAAGTATTTCGCCAAGACCAGGGTGTGGCCGATCATGCATATCATCGCGGTGCAAAAACGCCTGCTCGACGCGCATCCGTGGCTGGCGCGCAATCTCTACAACGCATTCCTCGAATCCAAGCGCCGCAGCGTCGAGCGGCTGCTCGACCCGGCGGTGTCGCGCTATCCGCTGCCCTCCCTGCCGGCCTACGCGCGCAAGATGGCCGACATGTTCGGCGGCGATCCGTTTCCCTATGGCATCGAAGAAAATCGTGCGACCTTTGAGCAATTTCTGCGCTATACTTTTGAGCAAGGCATTGCGCGGCGCCACGCCAAGCCGGAAGATATTTTTCCGAAGGGCATCATGACTTCGGTGCGCGTGTGAATCACGCGCGACGAAAATATCATCGAAGCCGATGCCGATATGCCAGCACGTCCAACGCATTTCCGCGCGACAGCATTGCGCGCGCCACACTGCTGGCGGCTGGGTTTTTTATCAAATATCGATAGTATATGGAATTCTCGATTTTCAACCGGGGAAACACGCCGAGTGCAATGAGACAGACTGGTGCGCAGAGGCTGATCGCGAGATCAGTACGCCGCGCCGTAACAAGCAAATCCGCATTGGGTCAACCGAGGCACGACGATGGCTTGCTGCAATTGCCAATCGTATAAACCGCAATCCAGGAATCCGTGATGCCGCTGCAATATCAAACCATTGTCGATATCAGTCTTGAACTTGACTCCAAGAATTTTGCGATGCGTACGCCCGCAGGTTTCAAGAAGGACATGCAGTTCGAGATGGAAGTCATCAAGGAACACGATGCACCCGGTGGCGCGGGGCAGATCGTGCGAGGCGTTCACATGCGCCTGCATGCGGGAAGCCATGTCGATGCGCCCGAGCACAATGTGCGCGGTGGGACACAAATCCACCAATTGCCGCTGGATTTGTTTATCGGGGATGCCATCATCGCAGACCTCCGCGATAAATATCCAGGAATGGCGATTACGGAAAAAGATCTGGAAAAAACAGTCGGCAACCGCATCCAGAAGGGAGATCGCCTGCTGCTGCGGACGGACCTGAACAACTTGTATGACGGCGGGTCCGAGAAGTGGATGAAGGAATCACCCTATCTGACGATCGGAGCCACGAAGTGGTGCATCGGTAAAGGCGTGGTGATCGTCGGTTACGATTTCTATCACGGCAATGACGAGCCCGGCGCGCCACGGGTGTTTCACAACTCGCGGACGTTGAGCGAGCACGGAGTAATCACCATGCCGTATCTCAAGAATCTCGACAAGATCGACAAGAGCAGATTTACTCTCATCGGCCTTCCGCTCAAACTCATTGGAGCCGAGGCGTCGCCGATCCGTGCGATTGCCCTACTCTAAGAGCTGACCATGCCGGTTCAAGGCAAGGACCTGCTGAAACGAAAACCGTAGGAGATATCGCTCATGACGTTTTCAAAGATCGCTGTGATTGCACTCGCCGCGCTGGCCTGTCTTTGTGACGCGACACGCGCCCAGGATCAGTATCCGTCGCGGGTGATTACGATCGTCGTTCCGATCACGGCCGGTACGACCATCGATATCCTGGCGCGACTGTATGCCGACAAATTGGCTACCCGATTCGGGCAGCAGGTCGTCGTCGCGAACCGCCCAGGCGCCGGTGGCATGATTGCCGCGCAAGCCGTGGCGAATTCGCCCGCGGACGGATACACGCTGCTGTTTGCCAATTCGGGCCACGCCATTCTTGGAACCATCAACAAGAACCTGCCGTTTGATCCGGTCGGCGATTTTTCCGGCGTAACGCTGGTCGGCGAAGCCCCGGGCATTGTCGTCGTCGCGCCATCGCTCGGACCAGCGAACCTGAAGGAGTTCATCGACCTTGCGAAGTCCAAGCCGGGCACGATCAATTACGGTTCCGCCGGCATTGGCACTTCAACTCACCTGGCCGGTGCATATTTCGCGCTGCGAACAGGAACCGATTTGGTCCATATTCCTTACACGGTCAGCGCACAAATTATTGCAGACCTTCTGGGCGGACGAATCCAGGCCTCGTTTGTCCCGATGGCTTTTGTGCTGCCTCTCCTGCAGGACGGCAAGCTGCGCGCACTCGCGGTCGCGGCCAAAGAGCCGGTCGCTAATCCGCTCACGATACCAACCGCGCAAGCGCAGGGCGTCGACTACCACTACGCAACATGGTACGGCATCCTGGCGCCGAGCAAGACGCCGCGGCCGGTCGTCAACGCCCTGCACCAAGCTATAACGGAGGTCAGCAAGGACTCTGAACTTCTGGCAAAAATTCGCATACAGGGGATCGATTTCCGCGGAATTGGGCCGGAAAAATTTGACGAATATATTCGGGGCGACATGACCCGCCTCGCTCCGCTCTTGAAGGCGATCGCCGACAAACGGTAACTACCACCGTCTGACGCTCTGCGATGACGGCTGGACTTCGAGGAGATCATATATGCCGCGCCACAAGGCCTATATTCCCCACGGTGTGATCCCCGCGGTCATCCTGCCGTTCCATGCCGATTTTTCCATTGATGAAGCGAGCTTGCGCAAGCACCTGCGCGATGTGGCAGCGACCGAAGGCATTTCGGCCATCACCATCAATGCCCATTCCACCGAAGTTGCTTCTTGCACGTTCGACGAGCAGCAACGCGTGCTCGACATCGCCCAGGACGAGATCGGCGCCCGGCTGCCGGTCATCAATGGCGTGTGGGCCGACGGCAGCTTGGAGGCGGCGCGCATCGCCAAGATGGCGACCGAGCGCGGCGCCTCGGCGCTGCTGGTGTTTCCGCCGGCGCCGTTCACGCTCGGCCAATCGCCGGCCATGGCGATCGAGCATTTTCGGCGCGTGGCGGAGGCAAGCGACCTGCCGATCGTCGCGTTCCAATATCCACTCGCCACCGGCCAGGGCTATCCAAACGAGACGCTGCTGCGCATGGTCGAGGAAATCCCCTCCATCCGCGCCATCAAGGATTGGGCCGGCACGGTGCCGCAGCACGAATGGCATGTGCGCACGCTCCAAAGCCTGGCCCGGCCGGTGAATGTGCTCTCGACCCAAAGCTCGTGGCTGCTGAGCTCGCTGGTGCTCGGCTGCAAGGGCTTGCTCTCGGGCAGCGGCAGCGTCATTGCCGATTTGCAGGCGGCGCTGTTCCGCGCCGTGCAGGGCAACGATCTCGCGGCTGCGCGCCGCCTCAACGACCGCATCTATCCGTTGGCGAGCGTGTTCTATGCGCAGCCCTGGGCCGACATGCACAACCGCATGAAGGAAGCGCTGGTGCTGCTCGGCCGGTTGCCGAAAGCAGTGGTGCGGCCGCCGCTGGTCAAGCTGGAGGCGGCGGAAATCAAGCAGATCAGAAGCGCGCTGGTGGAAGCCGGGCTGCTTGGAAAAACCAAGGATCGCGACGCGGCTTGATACCAATTCACATAAATCCTGACTTGTCATTCCGGGGCGCCCGCCGTAGCCCGAAGGGCGAAGGCGTGGCGAGCCCGGAATCCATAATCACGGCTGGTGGTTTTGGATTCCGGCTCTCGCCACCGATCTCGGGTTTACCCGAGATCGGATTTCAGAAGATTCCAAGTCGGCCAAGGCCGACTTGGATCGCGGCTCGGCCGGAATGACGAATTGAGAGAGTTGCTATGAAAAGTCAGCGGCCAAATCCGAGGCGTTCGCGCAATTCGCGCGCGGGCGCGCCCGTCATCAGCGCCGCAAACTGCCGCGCAAGATCGGGCTCGTGCGCTTTCGTGCAAATGCCGGTCGTATAGACAGTCGCAAGCGCATACCCCTTGGGCAGCGGACCGATCAGCATTAGACCCGGCGTATTGAGAATTTCGGTCACCTGCGTGCAGCCGATCGGCCGGCCGCCCTTGACCGCCGCCAGCGCGCCCATGGCAGCGGCCCCATTCGGGTATGTTCGCAGGCGGTTTTGCAGTTCCTCACTGAGCCCTAGCGCCTCGATCACCTTGGCGAAATGAATGCCGGCGGTCGCCAGTTTCGGATCGGGAAAATAGATGCCGTCGGCTGCGCGCAACGCTTCGCGCAACACGGCCGCGTCGCCGATCGGCGGGGCGGGATCGCCTGAGCGCACCGCGACCGCCGTCGGCACGGTCCCGATATCGGCGGCGGAGCCAGCGGCGACATGGCCCGCGCGCGTTAAATCCGCAACCAGCGCCGCGGTCAGGATCAGCAGGTCGGCCGGCGCGCCGGCGAGCAGCTTGTCCCGCATGGCGCCGACCGCTCCAAAGGTTCCTTCGACCTTGCAGCCCGTCTTCGCCTCAAATTGCGGCGTGAGTGCGTGCACCAGCCCCTGCGCTGCGCCGCCGCTCAAGATTTTCAATTGCATGCCAACGCGTCCCGTTGATGTGATGATAGAATAGCGCGTAAATCATCGGCTGTATCGAGAGAGAGCATTTTGATGGCCGCCCCCGAACGCTTCCTGCTCGCCGGCGTCATGGGCTGGCCGGTGATGCATTCACGCTCGCCGAAACTGCACAATTACTGGTTCGAGAAATACGGTCTCGCCGGAACGTATGTGCCGCTCGCGATCAAGCCGGAGGGATTGCGCGCGGCGCTGCGCGCCTTGCCGAGCCTGTGCTTCTCCGGCTGCAACCTGACCATCCCGCACAAGCAGGCGGCGATGGCAATCGTGGACGAGGTCGATGCGGTCGCGCGCAAGATCGGCGCGATCTCCTGCGTGGTTGTGCGGCCGGACGGCTCGCTCGCAGGCCACAACAACGATTGCTACGGTTTCATCCATAATATTCTGCAGGAACATCCCGGCTGGCGCGCCGATGCCGGCCCCGCGGTCGTGGTCGGCGCGGGCGGCGGCGCACGCGCCGTGGTCTATGGGCTGGCCGAGCGCGGCGCGCGCGAAATCCGGCTGGTCAACCGCACGTTCGGGCACGCGCAAAAGCTTGCCGCGGAAATCGGCGGACCCACCACGGTGTTGCCCTGGCAGGAGCGTCACATTTCACTTACCGGCGCGGCCATACTGGTCAATACCACCAGCCAAGGCATGGTCGGCAATCCGCCGCTCGACCTCAATCTTGCAAAACTGCCGCAGATCGCGCTGGTCGCCGACATCGTATACATCCCGCGCGAAACGCCGCTGCTCGCGGCGGCGCGCGCGCGCGGCCACCGCACCATCAACGGGCTCGGCATGCTGCTGCATCAGGGCCGGCCGGCGTGGAAAGCCTGGTTCGGGATCGAGCCCGAGGTCACGCCGGAATTGCGCGCGTTGATCGAAGCGACGATTCCGCAAACTTGGCAGGCCTGACCGCTCGCAATATTTCTTTCCCTCTCCCCGCTTGCACCCGAACTCGGGTTTACCCGAGTTCGGCCACTTATTAAGCGGCCGAAGTCGGATAAATCCGACTTCGGTTGGAGAGGGTGGCGAGGACCGAAGGTCGAGCCGGGTGAGGGGGTATTTCCAAGTGTTCAGACTCGCCGAAGCGCCCCTCACCCGACTGCCGTCGCCAAGCTCCGGCAGTCGACCTCTCCCCGCACGCGGGGAGAGGTAAAGCAGGCTCACTTGATCTTCGAGTGATAGTGGTCCCAGGTTTTCTTAAACAGGCTTGGTGTGCGCAGCTTCATCCGGCAGGCATCCTGCTCGGCTTCGCTAAACACATAGGGCTCGCCGATCTGCATCGCCATGTATTGCCGCCGGGCGTTTTCCTCCACATAAGCCGCGTAGGCGAAGCACTCCAAGATGGTCTCGCCCGCGGCGACCACGCCGTGCGCCTTGAGCAGCACCACCGAATTGCCGCCCATGATGGCGACCATCTTTGCGCCCATCTCCTTGGTATTCACCGACATGGGCGAATCCATCACCGGCATCTCGCCGAGCAGCGCAGCCTGCGCGTAGACGACCTTCTGCTGCACCCCGGTCATGGTGAGGTAGGTCGACCATTGCGGATGGGTGTGGAACACGGCGTTCACTTTTGGCCGCGCCCGGTAGACCTCGGCATGAATGGGAAACTCCAGCGGCGGTTTGACGTTGGAGCCGTCGACCGATCTGCCCTCCAGATCAATGGCGACAATGTCCTCGACGTTGAGCGTGCCGCGCACCGAAGCGCCGGAATTGATGTAGAACGAATTGGCGTCGCGGCGCGCGCTGCAATGGCCGTTGTGATCGATATATTCCGCGCGCTCGAGCATGCGGATGGCGTCCACCAGCTCCTGCTTGAGTGCCTGTTGCGACGGCGGCGGCTGCAACATTGTCATTTCCTACCTTGCCACAAACTCTGCTCGCTCGCCCCTCAATCTCGGCAGTCATTCCGGGGCGCGGGCTTTGGCCCGCGAACCCGGAATCCAGACGCAAATACGGAGATCGCCTCTGGATTCCGGGTCCGGCGCCATCCAAGTCGGCTTTAGCCGACTTGCGCATCAAAGAGTGCCGATCTCGGGTAAACCCGAGATCGGTCCGCCGTCCCGGAATGACCAGCGAGGTTACTTCATCACCCGCTTCTTCCACAAATCCCACGAGCGGCCAACCGTGTTGATATTGACAATGTCCGCAAGCCGGCCTTCCTCTGGATCGAGCGCGGCGACCGGTCCTCCGAGCGCGGCCGCCTGATGCTGGATGCGCGCGCTCACTTCGGTGAAAATCGCGCGGAATACCGCAACTGGCAGGTTAGGCCCCACCGCCACCATGCCGTGTGCGCGCAGCAGCGCCACGGATTTGTCGGCCAGCGCCTCGGCCAGCGCTGCGCCTTTGGCTTGCGTGCTGATCACGATATCGGAGACGCCGAATTTCTCCCTTATGTCGAACACTGGCACGCCAGCGGCCAGAAAGGCGGCGTTGTGATACATGGCGCGCATCGGCGTATGGGTGAGCCCGAATGGAATCACCGACGCCGAATGGCTGTGTGCCATCGCGATGACGTCCGGACGCCGCTTGTAAATCTCGCCATGCAGAAAGCGCTCGATAAAACCGTTGCGGCCTTTAGGGTCTATCGCCACGCAATCGCGATCAAATTCCATAATGTCGTCGGCGGTTACCAGTTGCGGCGCCAGCGAGCGCGACATCAGAAAATGCTCACGATTGTCCGGATGGCGCATGGAGACATGGCCGGCGGCATCGAACACGCCCTGATCGACCAGGATGCGGCTGGCCGCCGCGAGGTCTTCGAGCACGCTGCGATTGGCCGGTCCCTTCGCCTTGTTCTCGTTCGCCGCGCGGCGGACTGATTTGGCCATGAAAATCTCCTCCACGATGCGCGGGGTTCTCGCCACGCATGGTCGCCTTGCGCCGCTATGCGGTCAACAGCTAGCTTCATACCGCTGAGACCATCAATCCACACCAACGCGCGCGTTTCGATTGCCCAAAATGGCCGATCAGACCTACGACTATGTGATTATCGGTGCCGGCTCGGCCGGCTGCGTGCTGGCGCACCGCTTGACCGAGGATAAAGACGTCAAAGTGCTCATCCTCGAAGCCGGCGGCTGGGACTGGGATCCCTGGATTCACATCCCGCTCGGCTGGGGCCGCATATTGCTCAATCGCATGTACGACTGGATGTATTTCACCGAGCCGGAACCCAACATGGCCGGGCGGCGGATCGAATGCGCGCGCGGCAAGGTGATCGGCGGCTCGTCCTCGATCAACGCCATGACCTATTCGCGCGGCAATCGTCACGACTATGAACGCTGGGCGGCGGCCGGCCTGCCGGGCTGGTCCTATGCGCATGTGCTGCCCTATTTCCGCAAGCAGGAATCCTGGGAAGGCGGCGCAAGCACCTTTCGCGGCGGCGACGGGCCGCTGAGCACCAAGTTTTCGACCTTCGAAGATTCGCTGGTTGACGCCTATGTAGCGGCAGCGCAGGCGAGCGGCCTGCCTTGGACCGACGATCTCAACGGCGCGCAGCAGGAAGGCATCGGCCGCAACCAGAACACCATCCGCAATGGGCGCCGCTGCAGCGCGGCGGCGGCATATTTGCGGCCGGCGATGGCACGCAAGAATCTGAAGGTCGAGGTCAACGCGCTGGCGACGCGCGTCCTGCTTGCGGGCGCGCGCGCGGCCGGCGTCGAATACCGCCAGAGTGGCGAAACCAAATTCGCGCGCGCCGGCCGCGAGGTCTTGCTCGCGGGCGGCGTGATCAATTCGCCGCAGCTGCTCATGCTCTCCGGGATCGGCGATCCCGAGGAACTCAAAAGCCACGGCATCAAGACCCAGGTGCCGCTCAAAGGCGTCGGCAAAAACTTGCAGGACCATGTGGTGGTGCAGGTGGCGTATGGCCGCAAGGAGCCCGGCCCCATCCACCGCGCCATGCGGCTCGATCGCATCCTGGTCGAACTGGCCAAGACTTATTTCCTCGGCACCGGCATCGCCACCGACCTGCCTGGTGGCGTTGCTTCCTTCGTGCGCTGCATGCCGGATTCGACCCTGCCGGACATCCAGCTGCTGCTGGCGGCGGCGCCGCTTTCCGCCGAGCCTTATCTAGAACCGTTCAAGCCGTCGTTCGCCGACGGCTTTGGCGGACGCATCATCATGCTGCATCCGGAAAGCCGCGGGCGCTTAAGCCTCGCATCGAGCGATCCCGCGGCGCCCATTCGCATTCGGCAGAATTTCATGTCGACCGAGCGTGAATGGCGGACGCTGCGCGCGGGCTTCCGGCTGTTCCGCGAGATCATGGCCAAGCCCAACCTGGCGCCGTTCATTGCGAGCGAGATTGTGCCGGGTTCCGCCGCCAAGTCGGATGCCGAGATCGACGCGCATATCCGCCATACCGCGATCACGCTTCATCATCCGCTCGGCACATGCAAAATGGGCAGCGCCTCCGACGCGGCGTCGGTAGTCGATCCCGAGCTGCGCGTGCGCGGCGTGGAAGGCTTGCGGGTGGTGGATGCCTCCGTCATGCCGGATCTGATCAGCGGCAACATCAATGCGCCGGTGATGATGATCGCCGAGAAGGCCGCCGACCTCATCCGTGGCCGGCCGACGCTGGCGCCGGTCAACGTGTAGTACATAACGGAGGAGCCCCGTGGCCCGTCTTGATCCGCTTGCATTCGATGACCTTTCCGCCGAACAGAAAGCCCTGCATGCCGAGCTAGGCCGCACACGCAAGCGCGTGAGCGGGCCATTCGCGATCTGGCTGCGAACGCCGAATATCGCGCACACTGCAAATCAGCTCGCGCTCGCGCTGCGCGAGAACGGCAAGCTGGAGAAGCGCCTGTTCGAGCTGATCGTGCTCATGGTGGTGCGGCACTGGTCGGCGCACTATGCCTGGTTCGCGCATGAACCCAATGCGGTCGCCGCCGGCCTTGCGCCGGACGTGGTCGCGGCCATCCGCGAGCGGCGCAAGCCCGAATTCAAGCAGGCTGACGAGCGGGTAATCTATGAGGCGGTGAGCGAGCTTCTCGACTCCAAGGAGTTGAGCGCGCCGGCCTACGATCGCCTGCTCAAGCAGTTCGGGCTTGCACTGACCATCGAGGCCATATCGGTTGCCGGCTTCTACGGCATGGTGGCGACCATGCTTAAAGCCTTCGACGTACCGACACCGACCGGCGAGCGGCCGCTGCAATGAGCCTGGAATTCGCGCGTAGGCGTGGGTCTTAGACCAACGGCCGTATTGTTGACCCGTCATCCTGAGGTGGCCGCGAAGCGGCCCTCGAAGGATGAACGGCCCCGACGCTGCAACACCTCGGCCGTCGCCCTTCGAGGCTCGGCCTTCGGCCGAGCACCTCAGGGTGACGGTGAGAATGAGTCATTATCTGCGGCCGTTGGTATTACACCGTGCGGTCCAGCAGCTCGATCGAAATGCCTTCCGGCCCGCGGATGAAGCAGATGCGCACGCCCGGCCGCACCGTGGTCGGCTCCTTGGTGAACTGCACGCCCTGGGCCTTGAGCTCCGCCGCGATGGCGTCGATGCCGGTGCAGGTCAGCCCGAAATGATCGAGACCCTGATAGGGCGTGGCGGGCGGCGCGTTGACGCCGTCGCCCGCCGTCACCGGCGCGATGAAGATGTTGGCGCCGCCGAGTTTGACGTCAATGCGCGGGGCGCCCTGCTGCATGGAGCGAATCACCTCCCCGCCCAGCATGCGCTCGAACCATTGCGCGGTCGCCTCCGGGTTCGGGCTGCGCAAATGGACATGGTCCCAAGTGAGCTTTGGTGTCAGTTTCGGCATGGCAAGCCTCCTCCTATTTCGCCCGCCCATCTCATAGCAGTCGGCCCTGCCGGTCAACAGATGGGCTGGCGGGACGCAAATTTTACAAGTATCTAGCTTCGCTCACATGCCCACCACCCCTCCCATGGACACGGATGTTCTCATCGTCGGCGGCGGCCCGGTGGGGCTTACCCTTGCCGTCGATCTCGGCCAGCGCGGCGTGCGCGCCATGCTGATCGAGCAGAAGAGCGCGCCGCAGCGCCTGCCCAAGATGGAGCGGTGCAACGCGCGCACCATGGAAATCTTCCGCCGCATGGGGCTCTCCGAACGCATCCGGGCGGCCGGCCTGCCGGCGCACTGCTCCATGGACGTGTTCATCGTCACGTCATTGGTGGATCCGCCGCTCTTGCACCTGCCCTACCCTTCGGTGGCGGAAGCAAAGCGGCAGATCGTCGCCTGCCGCGACGGCTCCATGCCGCTCGAACCCTATCAGCTGATTTCGCAATACACCCTTGAGCCGCTGCTCAAAGCGGTGGCGGAGACGCTGCCGAGCGTGCGCGTGCGCTACGGCTGCGAATTGCTTGCGTATACGCAAGACTCGGAATCGGTCAGCGCGCAAGTCAAGCGCGATGACGGTTCGAGCGCAACGGTGCGTGCGAAATATCTGGTCGGGTGCGACGGCGGGTCGAGCGTTGTGCGCAGACAGCTTGGCATCAAGCTCGCGGGCGAAGGCAATATCTTGCAGATGCGTCAAGCGCTTTATCGTTGCGACGATTTGTATGAGCGTATCCCGATCGGCAAAGGCCGGCACTATCACGTCGCCGACGCCACCTCGACGCAACTCATCGTTCAGGACGACACGCGTCATTTCACGATCAATTGCTCCGTCGAAAAAGACGAACAAATGCCGGCGATGTTTGAAACCGTCTGCGCCATGCCGGTGAAATACGAGATGCTCTACGCCGGGCCATGGACGCAGCACTTGCTGTTGGCCGAGCGCTATGGCGAAGGCCGCGTGTTTCTGGCGGGCGATGCGGTGCATCTGGTCATTCCCACCGGCGGGCTCGGCATGAACACCGGCGCGGGCGACGCCATCGATCTCGGCTGGAAGCTCGCGGCCACATTGGCGGGCTGGGGCGGGCCGGGTCTGCTGCAATCCTACGAGATCGAGCGCCGCCAGATCGGCGAGCGCAATGTGGCGGCGTCCACCTATGCCTCGCGCGGACGGCGCACCTGGCGAGCCGCTTATAAGCCGAATATCCGCGACCACACCCCGGCCGGCGCCGAGACGCGCGCCAATCTCGCGCGCATCGCCGAAGTCGAGCAGCGCAAGACCAACGAGATGATCGGAGCGGAGCTGGGCTACCGCTATGCCGGCTCGCCGGTGATCTGGCCGGAGCCGGGCGAAGGCCCAAAACATGATTTTATGAACTACGTGCCGACGACCTGGCCGGGCGCGCGGCTGCCCCATGTCTGGCTCGACGACGGCAGCGCGATGCAGGATCGCATCGGGCAGGGCTATACGCTGCTGCGCCTTGGCGGCGCGCAAGACGATGCCGCGCCGCTCGTGCGCGCATTCCAGACATTCGGCGCGCCGTTTGCTGTGCTCGACGTGCGCAGCCCGCACGCACGCGAAATTTATGGCTACGATCTGATATTGCTGCGGCCCGATCTGCATATCGTGTGGCGCGGCAATAATTTACCGGCGGAGCCGGAAAAACTCGCGGCCATCGCCACCGGACATCAACCGATTTGATTCCCCTCCTGCAAGGAAACTCCAAATGGCAAAACTCGACGCGATCGTCGAAGAGCTCGTTACCGCGAACCGCATCCTGGCGAACGAAGGCATCGTCGATTCGTTTGGCCACGTGAGCGTGCGCCATCCCGCTCGCCCCGACCGCTATCTGCTCTCACGCGCGCGCGCGCCGGAACGCATCGAGGCCGACGACATCATGGAGTTCACGCTTGCCGGCGAGGCGGTCGATGCGCGCGGTCGCAAACCGTATCTGGAGCGCTTCATCCATGGCGCGCTTTACGAAGCGCGGCCGGATGTGCACTCGGTGGTGCACAATCACAGCCCGAGCACGATCCCGTTTGGCATCACCGGCACCAAGCTGCGGCCGCTGCTGCACATGTGCGCTTCCATCGGGCAGCAGGTGCCGCTGTGGGATTCGCACAACAAGTTCGGCGATACTTCGCTCTTGGTGGACAGCATGGCCATGGGCCGCGATCTGGCCAAGCGCGTGGGCAAGGGCCGCACCGCACTCATGCGCGGCCACGGCGCGGTGATCGCGGGCAATTCCATCCGGCACGCGGTGTTCGTCGCGATCTATCTCGAACTCAACGCCAAACTCCAGATGCAGGCCATGCCCATGGGCAAGATCAAGTATCTCTATCCCGGCGAGGTGGACGCGGTGATCAAGCGCACCGGGCCCTACGGTATCAACCGCGCGTGGGAAAACTGGTGCCGCCGCGCCGGCCGCAAGATGCAGGAAGACGAATAGCGCGACGCGATTCCCTCCCCCTGAAAGGCTAGGGCATGCACACATCTTTTCGAGCCGGTTACTGAACAAGTATCTGTCATCCCCTCGCATACCATTGGACTTGCTCCGACCTCATCCTGAGGAGGGCGCGAAGCGCCCGTCTCGAAGGATGGCCGCACGCTCGGAGCTTGTGGCCATGCTTCGAGACGCGCCCACGCAAGTCGGCTATAGCCGACTTGCGTGGGCGCTCCTCAGCATGAGGTAGAGTGAATTCGTCCATTGGCTCGCCGGTACACGATGAAGATGTGTGCACACCTTAGCCTGAAAGGGGGAGGGTCAGGGAGGAGGTCGCATCTTGAACAAGGGAGACAGCAAAGAGACGACCCCCACCCGCCACGCCTTCGCTCGCTTCGCGAGCTTCGGCGGGCGACCTCCCCCTTTCAGGGGGAGGTAATACCAGTGGCAGCAATCACTGACTCAGCTCCGTCACCCTGAGGTGCGAGCGAAGCGAGCCTCGAAGGGCGACGGCCCGGGCCGTTCATCCTTCGAGGGCCGCTTCGCGGCCACCTCAGGATGACGGGTCAAACATTGCCGCCGTTGGTATAAGTAAACCCAAGCTGCACGACTCAAAGCGGCGTCTTGTCGATCTGGCCGTTGGAGCGCACAAACCAGTGCTCGCTCGCAAACGGTTTTCCGGCGAGCCGGTCGATCAGCCAATCGGCCACCAGAGTGCCAGGGAACGGCCCGAGATTGGCGGCGGGTACGTTGCCGACCGAATGGCGCGATTCCTGATAGACCACCATCTGCTTTGGCCCTTTGACCGATTTGACCAGCCGCTCCGAATGTTCGATCGGGCTCAATTCATCGAACTCGCCGGCGACGCATAGGTACGGCACGCGGATTTTTTCAGTGTGACCTTCCCAGGTGATGGTCTTGCGGAACCTGTCGAACTCCGCCTCGTCGATGATGCCCGACATGTACATAAAGCGCTTCTTGAAAGTGGGCGAAGCCTGCTGGAACAATGTCTCTCCGGCCGGTTCGTGACACACCGAGGTCACCGCGCAGGCGCGCACGCGCGGCTCGTGCGCGATCAGGATCGTGCCGAAGAACGTGCCGAAGCTCGTACCTGACAAGCCGATGCGCTCCGCATCGATCTCCGGCCGCGCCACCAGCCAATCCACGATCGGTTTGCCGACCGCGGCCCAGCGCTCGGTGCTGTAATAGACGCCGAGCATGGGCGCTTCGTATTGGCCGGGACCGTCGACCGCGAGCACGGCAGCGCCGCGATTTAGGAATCGATCGCCGTAGAGCGCGACCTGGATTTCCTTGAAACTGTCCATGCCCGGGACGGCGATCACCACCGGAATGCGGCCGCCGGTGTAGCCGGGCGGCAAATGAAACCAGGCCGGAATCATTTTCCCTTCAAACGGAATCCACACCGCCTCCACATGATGATCGGCGTGCGCGGCGTATTTGGTGTAGCACTCGCGCTTCTTGTTGTTGTAGGCGATGTTGGTCGCGTTGTTCTGATCGTAGGGCCATTGCGCCGCGCCCCAGTGCACCGCCGCCATGAAATAATTTTCGCGCGCGGTGATCTTGTGGCCCGCCTCCTCGGCAGCCTTGGCCTTGGCCTCGCGGCGGCGCGCCACCGCCTCGAACGCCGGCCCGATGTCGGCCATTTTCTTGACGCGTTCACGGATGCCGGTGAAATCGGCATTGGCCTCGATGCCGCACGGCGCATGCAGATAAAGCGAGCGCGGCTGATCCCAGTCGATGCCATTGGCGCGGATGGTGTTGTCGATGAGCCAGCGCTGCTCGTCGAAGCGGCGCACATGCGGCTCCCCGCGCTGATCGAGAACCGGCTTCGGCTGGTAATTCATGATCTACTCCCCCGTGTATGCGCTTCTGGCCGACCGTGACGCGAGCGATCCGGGCATGTTTGCGGCGCGGCGCTCAGCCAATGCGCATTTTTAGTTGATATGACAAATCTGCGCCAATGTCATTGGATTGCTGAGCGAACATCGTCCCCCTTTCAGCCCCCGCCGCGGAACTATTTGCTTGCGACCTGCGCCCGGCATTAGGATGACTGCCAGCAAACCCACGCGAAGAAACATGCGCAGCAATCGCGCTTACAGGGAGGAGACAATCATGAAAGTTCTCGGCGTTCCATCGCGAGCCCTTCTCATTGCCGCCATCGTTTCGCTTGCGACGACGGCGAGCCGCGCGCAGGACAGCTATCCCTCGCAACTGGTCAAGCTTGTGGTTCCGGCGGCGGCGGGTTCGACCACCGACACGCTGGCGCGCCTGATGGCCGACCAGTTCGCGCGCAAATGGGGCAAGCCCGCGGTGGTCGAGAACATCGCCGGCGGCGGAATGAACATTGGCGCTGAGCGCGTGGCGCGCGCGGCGCCCGACGGCCACACGTTGCTGGTGGCGCCGCCCGGGCCGATCACGCTGCATCAGCTGCTCTATCGCGAGCTGGCCTATAACCCAACGCAATTCGTGCCGATCACGCTGCTCGCCAGGATTTCCAACGTTTTGGTTGCGCGCAAGGAGCTTCCCGCATCATCGGTGAAAGATTTGATCGCTTTCGCCAAGGCAAATCCCGGCAAGCTCACCTATGCCTCGCAAGGCCCCGGCTCCACCGCGCATCTATCGGCAAGCCAACTCGAGGTGCTGGCCGGAATCAAGATGGTGCATGTCCCCTACCGCGGCGCCGTGCTCGCACTCAACGACGTGGTTGCTGGCCACGTCGATCTTTTCTTCGACACGCTGACGACCTCGGTGCCGCTTTTCCGCGCCGACAAGGTGAAAATCCTTGCTGTCGCAGGGCTGACGCGCGCCGCGGCGGTGCCGGACATCCCGACGGTGGCGGAATCAGGCCTGTCCGGATTTCGTTCGATCACCTGGTTCGGACTGGTAGCGCCGCCCGGCACGCCGGCTGCGCTCGTGGCCAGGCTCAATCGCGATGCGGTCGAAATTCTGCAAAGCAAGGACGTCGGCAACCGCCTGCGCGATCTCTCGCTGGAAGTGGGCGCCACCAGCCCGGCGGATACCGCAAAATTCTTCGCCGAAGAAACTGCACTGTGGGGCAAGGTCATCAAGGAATCGAATATCCAGCCGCAGTAACGCGACATCCATTCATACCAACGGGCTTTAAGGATGACTCTCCCCATCGTCATGGCCGGGATTGTCCCGGCCATCCACGTCTTTGATATTCATAAAGAAGCAAGTCGTGGATGCCCGCGACAAGCGCGGGCATGACGGATCAACATTTAAGGCCGTTGGTATCCCATCCCAAAAATCTTCAGGCGTCGCGCGAATTTTTAAGATGTTGCAAGACTTTCGACCGCAGTGCGGCCTGCTGCTCCGGCGTCCATATGCGGAATCCTTCGCCGCTCTTGAAGCCAAGTTTGCCCTTGGCCACCAGCGCTTCGAGATAAGGCGAAGGGCCGGGCCGGCTGTCGATCGCGGGCAGCACGGTCTGGTGAATCGCGAGCGTCAAATCAGTGCCGACCAGATCGGCATTCTCCAGCGGCCCGAGCACCGCGAGCCGGCGCCCAAACGCCGCCTTGATCACGGCGTCGACCGTCTCGGCATCGCAAATGCCCTGCTCGACCAGCGCGATTGCCTCGCGCCAGAGCGCATGCTGCAAGCGATTGCCGATGAAACCCGGCACGTCCCTCTTCACATGCGCGGGTTTTTTCCCCGCGTCGGCATGCAATTGCATCGTCCAGTCGATGGCCCTCTGTGAGGTCCATTGCGTTCCGATCACCTCGACCAGCGGCACGAGATATGGCGGGTTCCACCAATGGGTGCCGAGCGCGCGGGAGCGCTCGCGCAAGCCCTCCATAATCTTGGTGATCGGGATGACGGACGTGTTGCTGGCGAGAATTGTGTCGCCCCGCACATGCCTCTCGATCTCGCAGAACAATTTCTGCTTGAGCGGCAAATCCTCTAACACCGCCTCGACCACGAAATCCGTATCATGCACCGCGTCTGCAAGGTCGGACATCGGCCGAACGCGTTCGACCGCCCGCTCATCGTCGCCGAGATCGCGCAAATTCGCCGCTATCCGGGTTCTGGCCGAATTCAAGCTCGCCGCGGTGGAATCCGTGATTGTCACGTCATGGCCGGCGGACGCGAACACCTGCGCGATGCCGTGCCCCATCAGCCCGGCACCGACAACGGCGATTTTGGCTTTGCTCACGTCGCAACTCCGAAACTACCTCCCCCTGAAAGGGGGAGGTCGCCCGCCGAAGCTCGCGAACAGCGAGCGAAGGCGCGGCTGGTGGGGGTCTATTCGCGTCGGAAATTTGACCCCTCCCCGGCGCGCTTCGCGCGCCGACCGTCCCCTCCCAGGGGAGGGTAAGGAAAGATAGCGCTGCGCCCGGGACACGGACATCACCCCGCCGTATAGCCGCCGTCGGCGTAGAGGATGTGGCCGGTGTAGAAGTCGGACGCGCGCGAGGCGAGGAACAGAAGCGGCCCCGCGAGATCGGCGGGCTCACCCAGCCGGCCCTTGGGCACGCGGCTCAGGAATCCCTTGCGCACGGCGATTGCGCGCTCGGTATCCTCATACATCCAGGCGGTGAGCGGAGAGCGGAATACCGTGGGCCCGAGCGCGTTGACCGTGATGCCGGTCTCGCCCCACTCGCAGCCGAGCGCCTTGGTGATGCCATCCACCGCCGATTTCGAGGCGCAATAGGCGCTATAGCCGGCGGGATGACCCAACAGCCCGCGCGCCGACGACATCAAAATCACCTTGCCGCCATGGCCTTGCTTGAGCATCTGCCGGCCGGCCGCGCGTGCCATCAGCCACGATTGGGTGACATTGGCGTCCATGACGTCGAGAAAATCCTCCGGCTTCTGATCGACGATCTTGGAGACTTTGTTCTGGCCCGAGGCGACAACGAGAATATCGACGCGGCCGAAGCGATCGACTGCCGCCTTGACGATCGCGTCGCAATTGGCTTCCGAGCTTGGGCGCTTGGCGACGATCTCGGCCTTGCCGCCGAGCTTTTCGCATTCGGCGGCGACTTTCTTGAGCTCATCGGCCTTGCTCGCGGCGATCACGAGGTTGGCGCCGGCGCCCGCGAGCACCTTGGCGGCGAGCGCGCCGAATGCGCCGGTCGCGCCGGTTACGATCGCGGTCTTGCCTTTGACGTCGAACAGCGAAGCCGGATTTTTTAGGAAGTCATCGGACATTTTCGACACCTGTAGTGACTGCAACCTGACGAGATCAATGCAATTGAGCTAGCGCGGAATGGTGCAATCTTTCTTGCATGCGCGATAAGTATTGAGGCACTGCGCGTTCGCGCTCGTAAATGTCTCTTGGCAGGACGATCCGCCCTGGCAGTTTTTGACGCAGGCGACGGTGCACTTCTGGATTTCCTTATCGTTCCTGCAATCGTTCGTGCACTTGCTGCCGCATCTTGAATTGTCTGCGTTCATGCAAATAACATAGCGCGCTTGAATGGGCGAACGGCAAGCGGCATAATTGCGATCGCAGGTCGCGCACTCGGCCGCCAGCGCCATGCCTTGCCCGAGCAACAAAAACAGCGCCGCGCACAGCGCCGGCCACAATCTGCGGTTTGTCATCTGCATTCCCTCCGAAACAAGACCGGGACGAGCTTAAATGGCGTTCGCTTATTTCGGCGGCGCGGCGACCGCGACAAAAATCGTTGCGACCGCGTTGCCGCGATTGATAATCTCGCGCCGCTCATTGGGGCCGATATAGCACGTGTCGGTCGGGCGCAGCACGGTCTCCTTGCCGTCGACGATCACGGTCAATTCGCCGGCCAGCACGTAATAAATCTTTTCCGGCGGCGAGGCATCCGGGCCGGCGCCGCCGCCCGGCAGGAAGTGCGTTACCCCGGCGATGAGGCCCTGTGAGCCGCCGGCCTCGGCGCCGAACAGGCGCAGCGTCGTGCAGGCGCGATGATTGGGCGCCTCATAGGGCTTGGCATCGGCAAAGCGCTTGACCAGCATCAGAATTTCTCCCCGCGTTCAATGCGATATTGGCCTTTCGGATCGATCATGGCGACCAGGCGCACGATGCAGCCGTCGCCACGGTCCCAGTTCCATGGGAAATAGGCAAACGTGCAGCGCCGCCCGGTGACCTTGTCGAGATCGCCGCCGCCGTTCTCGATGCCCAAGATACCGTTCTTGAACAGAATACGATGGACCGGCTCCCATTCCGGAAAATCGTCCTTCCAGTCGCGCCCGCCCGACCATTTCTTGTATTCGTCGGCGAGATGCGGATGCAGCGGGCCGTTGCGCTGCGGGCCGATGGCGGTCGCGAGCGGATGGTCGTTGGCCTGGGTGTCGTGGCCGATGACTTTGACCTTCTTCTCGACAAACCATTCGCCCGCCGACGACACGAAACCGGGCGCGTAGCAGAAATATTCTTCGCTATCCTCGTACTTGTGATGCCAGCCGGTGTTGACCAGCACAACGTCGCGCGGGCGCACGATCTTGCCTGCCGCCTTTTCCAGATCGTCGTAGGTGATTGGCTGCCATTTCTTTTTCGGGATCGATACCACGATGCCGGAGCCGAAAAAGTGCGGCAGCGGCACCTCGTCGATGAATGGCGTGCCCTGAATGACGTGTGCCGGCGCGTCGATATGGGTGGTGTTGTGCATGCTGGTGGTGATGCGCTGCGAGAGCACGCCCGACTTAGCCATGTAATGGATGCGTTCGATCTTAACGTCTTCGAAATAGGGCCAGTTCGGGGACTGGTAACCGAAACGATGGGAGAGGTTGTAGAATTCCAGCCCCATGCTGTTGTTGAAGTTCTCCTCGAACATTACGCCACGAATTTTTTTCGGCACGTTCAGAACCCCCTCAAACGCTGTTATACCAACGGCAGGAAATACTGACTCAACTCCGTCACCCTGAGGTGCGAGCCGCAACGCGGCGAGCCTCGAAGGGCGACGGCATCGCAAGTCGGGTTTACCCGACTTGCGCACTTGAAATGCCAATCTCGGGTAAACCCGAGATTGGTGGCCGTTCATCCTTCGAGGCTCGGCCTTCGGCCGAGCACCTCAGGATGACGGCGATAGGTCAGAATTTGAGGCCGCTCGTATTAGTTTCATTCTCTAGCACGATATGCAGGGCGGCGAAAATACGCTACAGCACGGCGATCTAAAAACATCCGCACCGACATTCCAAGAGGCCACATGGTTGCGAAAATCGCGCTGGAAGAGCATTTCCTGGACCCCGCCACGGTGGACTACTGGCGGCCGACCATGGTCGATGTCGCCCCGCCCAAGGTCGCACAATTGTTCGGCTGCCTCACCGATTTCGGCGAGCTACGGCTTGCGGCCATGGACAAGGCCGGCATCGCGCGCGCGGTGCTGGCGATCGCCGGGCCCGGAGTTCAGGTCGAGCACGATACCGCGACCGCGATACGCAAAGCGCGCGCCTCGAACGATTTCCTCGCCCGCGAAGTGCAAAATCGCCCGGACCGCTATTCCGGGTTTGCCCATCTCGCCATGCAGGACGCCAAAGCCGCCGCCGATGAACTTGAGCGCTGCATGCGCGAGCTGAAGTTCTGCGGCGCCATGATCAACGGCCACACCCACGGGAAATATCTCGACGATCGCGCTTACGATCCGTTCTGGGAACGGGCGGCGGCGCTGGGCGCGCCGATCTATCTGCATCCGGCCGATCCGGTGGCGCCGCTGCCCGCAATTGCCGGCTACAACGTGCTGGCGCGTCCGATGTGGGGTTGGGGCATTGAGACTGGATCGCATGCCCTGCGCATCATCTGCGCCGGGGTCTTTCACCGTTACCCAAAGGCGAAGTTATTGCTCGGGCATCTCGGCGAGACGTTGCCGTTTCAGCTCTGGCGCTTCGACAGCCGCTCAAAACCCTACGGCTGGAATTTGCCGAAGCCGCCGTCGCAATACTTAAAGGAAAATGTCTGGGTGACGATATCGGGCATGTACGACTTAGCGCCGGTGCGCTGCTCGCTCGATGCTCTGGGGCGCGACCGCGTCATGTTTTCGTCCGATTATCCTTTCGACTCGGAAGGGGCCGCCCATTTCATGGACACGGTACCGCTCGACGAAGGCCTGCGCGCGGACGTCGCCTTCAACAATGCCGCGAAGCTGTTGGGCTTAAGCTGAGTTTACGACAACCCTCAATAATTTGAATTGCCATTCCGGGGTGCGGGCGTAAGCCCGCGAGCCCGGAATCCATAATCACAGTTAGTGGTTATGGATTCCGGGTTCGCTACGCCTTCGCCCTCTTGCACGCCGAAGCGCGGAGCGCGAAGGCGGGTCGGGCTATGGCGGGCGCCCCGGAATGACGGTTAAGGGACGAAATAATGCGTTTCAAGTAAGAGGCAGCCGGTCTTGGAGGTGAACGGGCCGTGGTGGACGCCGGGCGGCCGCACGCAATAGGTCGGCCCCTTGAATTGCTCGCCGCCCTGCCCTTTGGCGTCGCTGCCGCAGATCAGATCGCCTTCGATCAGGTACACCTCTTCCCAATATTCGTGCACGAACGGCACGGTGGAAAACGCGCCGGGCTCGATGCGCAGCAGCCGCGTGCGATTGCCGATCTTGTTGTTCTCGTCGAGGGAACCCGCAAGAATTTTTTCGGTGAACCCCCAAGGGTAGCCGGGAACGGTATGAAAGCCGTTCTTGGTATCGAGGGTGTGAAACTCCAGATGTCCTTTGTTGAATCCCATTTCGCTCTCCCGCTACGCGCCTGTCAGAGTTTGATCCGTCGTGCTTGAAGCCGTTCCCGCAAAGATAGCGCGCTCCCTCCCCCCTTGTGGGGGAGGGTCGGGGAGGGGGGGTAGATCTATGGCGCTCGCTTTCAATGACCCCCCTCCCGACCGGCCTTCGGCCGGTCGACCTCCCCCACAAGGGGGGAGGTAAAGCAAGTATGCGAGCAATTTCAGATTCAATATTTCTGAAACAGACTCTATCGCGGCGCCGAGACGCCCACGGTCTGTGCCGCCGCGACCAGACGTTGCCACGTTCCTTGGGGAACCGGAATACCGGAAATTTCACGCTCAGCCATGATGGAATCACCGCGCTCACCCGGCAGCAGGATGCGCTCTACCCCGTTCGCGCGCGGCAGTTTGGCAATGGCGTCGCCGAGCCGGTCGGCCTCGCGCGTGAACAGGTCAAAATCGCCAAAGGCTGCAAGATCGATGGCGACTGCCGTGCCGTTGAGAAACGGATCGTCGGTGCCCGCGCCCGATTCCAGCGCTGGCGCGACGCGCGGGTTGGACAGCGCCAGGCTGCACAGGCATTCGATCATAAACGAGAGCCCCGCGCCCTTGGCTCCGCCCATGGGCAGCAGTGTCGCGATGGCGCGCGGATCGGTGGTGTCGCGGCCTTGCGCATCGAGGCCCCAGCCGAGCGGAACCGGCTCGCCCTTGTCCTTGGCATCGAGAATTTTTCCGTTCGCCACCGTCGCGGTCGACATGTCGATCAGATACGGCCGGCGGTTCTTGGCCGGCACCGCGATGGCGAGCGGATTGGAGGAGACGGCCGCACTGCGCGCGCCAGGATAGGCCATCATCGGGCCGGACGCGCTCATGACGATGCCGGCCATGCCGGCGGCCGCCGCTTGCAGCGCGAAATAGCCGATGGCGCCGGAATGGGTGATGTTGCGCGCGCCGCACCAGCCGATATGCACTTCGCGCGCGCGCGCGATGGCCTCAGACATGGCGCGCGTCATTGCCACCGCGCCGGGCGCGCGATCGGCGTCCAGCACGGCGATGGCGCCGGCCTTGCGCTCGATCCGCATGTTGGGTGTGGCGTTGATGGATTTTCTACGCAGGAGATCGAGATAGCGCGGAATGCGGATCACGCCATGGGAGTCGACGCCGCGCAGATTGGCCCAGATCAGCATCTTGGCCCATTGCTCGGCATGCGCGTGCGAAACGCCGGCGGCGACAAAGATCGCGCTGGCGAATGCCGAGAGTTCGGCCTTGCCGATGAGGATTGCGTCTTGGCTCATGGTGGATTATTGGCGCGGCATTGCATGCCACGCCCTACCACGGCGATGGGGCTTTGCGATAGCGGACGATCATGCCAGCTGCGGGCTTGCCCGCAAACGCTCAGCTCGTAGCCCAGATGAGCCATCGGGTCGCACCAAAGGCGCGCCCGAAGGTAAACTCCGCAAAATCCGAGTTGGCTGCGGCGAGGTTAGCCCCGGATGTCGCCATAGCGCGTCGAAGACGCGCGTGAACACGCTTATGGCTCATCCGGACTACACTCGCGGTCTTACCTTGTCTGCAGGTTCAGCTTCTTCACCGCCTGCGCGTAGCGATCCATGTCGTGTTTCATGAACTGCACATAGTTCGCGGTGCCGTTCTCCTCCATCACCATGCCGAGTTGTTTCATTCGTGCGGCCATAGCAGGTTCGCGCATCGCCGCGGCCGCTTCCGCCTGCAGACGCGCAACCACCTTCGCCGGCGTGCCGTTGGGCGCGTGGAGTCCCATCACGGTCGCGACGTCGAAGCCTTTCTGGCCGAGCTCGTCGCAGGTCGGAATCGCCGGCGTCGATGGCGAACGCTGCAGGACGCTGATGCAGTAAGCCCGCAGTTTGCCTCCCTCAATCAGCGACATGACGTTGGGAATGCCGGACCAACCGACCTGGATCTCGCCGGTGAGCAGCCCATTCACCATTGCCGAGCCGCCGCGATAGGGCACGTGCAGCAGGTCGATGCCGGTACGATCGGCTAAGATCGCCATGGTCAGATGATGGATCGATCCCGCGCCGGCCGAGCCGTAGCTCATCTTACCGGGTTGCTTCTTGGCGAGCGCGATGAACTCTGCAAGCGCATTGGCCGGCACGGAGAGGTTTGCCACCATGATCGTCGGCAAGCTCACCAGCGCGGTGACCGGCGTGAAGTCCTTGATCGGGTCATAGCCGAGGTTCGGGTTCAGCGCCGGGTTAATCGCAAGCGCGCCGGAATCGCCGAACATCAGCACATGTCCGTCGGGCGAGGATTTAGCGACGAGGTTGGCTGCAACGATGCCGCCTGCGCCCGGCACGTTCTCGACAACGAAGGGTTTGCCGAATGTGGTCGTGAATTTCTCCGCGAGCAGTCGCGCCAGCACGTCAGGATTGCCGCCGGGTCCGGAGGCCGCGATAAGCCGCACTGCACGCGTGGGATAGGGCTCGTCCTGCGCGCCCGCCATGGATGGAACGGCTAGCACCAGCGCCAATACGAGCGTTGCCAAAGTCCGCTGCATGTTCGTTGCCTTCCTTTGTTGCATAATAAGGCCTCAGGCTTCGCCCCAGATGTCGCGCGCCAATTCGACCACCAGCCGGAGCTTTTTCTCCTGCACCTGCGGCGTGATTGGGTTGCCAGTGTCGAGGCTGGCGAAGCCGCATTGCGGGCTGACCGCGAGACTGTCGAGATCGAGATAGCGGGTGGCGTCCTCGACGCGCTTTTTCAAATCGTCCTTGCTCTCCATCGCGGGCGTCTTGGTCGAGACGAGACCGAGCACCACGGTCTTGTGGCGCGGTACCAAACGAAGCGGCGTGAACGTGCCGGCGCGGGGCGAATCGTATTCCAGGAAGTAGAATTGAATGTTGAGCGCGTTGAACAACCGCTCGGCAACGGAGTCGTAGCTGCCTTCGGCGTGCCACTGGCCGCCGCGGTTGCCGCGGCATAAATGCATACCGATCTGCAGCGTGGCCGGCGCGTTTTTCAGCACGCGGTTGGTCACGGCGACATATTTGTCGATCAGCGCGCTCCAATCGTCGCCACGCGCCATCAACGATACCTGCACCTCGGGATCGCCGAACTTGGCGAACGCCGTTTCGTCGATCTGCACATAGCGGCAGCCCGCGTCGGCGAGCGCCTTCAACTCCTTGCCGAAAGCCTTGACCGTGTCCTCCCAGAACTGATCGACGTCCTTGTACGCGCCGGCCAACACTGCGGCATCGCCGCCGCGAAAGTGAAGCGCACAGGGACCGGGGATGGTGATCTTGGGGACGAGCTTGGTGTTGGCGTGGATGAACTCGAAATCCCGCACGTTAATCGGCTTGGTCCATTGAACCCGACTCTTGATCATGGCAACCGGCTGCGTTGCGCGCTTGCCGGGTTCGCCGCCTTTAGCTTCCTCGCCGCCAATGGTGTCGATGCTGATGTCGCCGAGCTGGCGGTAGAAGAAGCTGTGATAGGAGCGACGACGGAATTCGCCGTCGGTGGCGAACTTCAGGCCGACGCGCTCCTGCAGCGCGAGCGCGTCCTTAATGGCTTGGTCTTCGGCGGCCGCCAGCGTGTCGCCACTGATCTCGTCACGGCTGAATTTCGCGCGCAGGTCCATCAAAGCCTTGGGGCGCAGCAGGCTGCCGATGTGCTCCGCCCGGAATGGCGGTTTGGCCTGGGACAGCATAACTTTCTCCGCGATGCTCTTGGATTGTTATAATAGCAGCGGCCCCAGGAGGCGACAATCAACCGCAGCAAACACTCGCCGTCATTTGTGAGTTCCGCTAAGGGTCACGGTTGCCCGAGGCTGCACGTCGATGCACTTCCGCAGTACCCCATAGCACAAAATCGCTGCGCGATAGCCCGCTGCGCGGGTAGCCCGACCGCGAGCGCGGTAACCGGAGGTGAGATCGTCGATAGCGGACGAGGCGTCCTGTCTTGAAGATCGAGGTGTCGTCAACCTCATCCCAGACAGGAGTT
>CAZNSG010000349.1:0-2265 GCA_964575715.1 uncultured Hyphomicrobiales bacterium
TTGCCCGGGTTCTGCCTTATGTTGCGCAAGTCGGGCAAGCCCGACTTGCGTTGGGAGAGGGTGGCTCGTGCCGCAGACAAGTTTACGCAGTCTGCGCAAGCTTGACTGCGATGCGAATGCGAGCACGAGCCGGGTGAGGGGTTGGCTTCGAAAGAAATTGTTGCGAAGAAGACCCCTCACCCGCCCTCGCTGCGCTCGGGCACCCTCTCCCGCAAGGGGAGAGGGGAAGGAAGAACGCGCAGGCGGGGACCCAGATATATGCGCGACGACTCCGACCCCCACCCCGCCGCCTTGCTTACGCTCGGCATCGACCCTCCCCCTCCAGGGAGGGTAAAAAAGCAGGAGCGGTGCTTTGCTATTTGACAAAAAATGCGGGCGATGTTTTTCAGGAGCTTCACTGCGGCAAATTGGTCCGCGCGCGCGCGAGGGAAGAAAAATCCAGTCATGCCGGACAATCTCACAACCCTGTGCCCCACCGCGGACATTCCCGAAAACTCGGTCAAGCGTTTCGACGTCGGCAACCATGTGCTCGCGGTCTACAATATCGGCGGCGCCTTCTATGTCACCGATGACGAATGTACGCATGGCGCGGCCAGCCTTTCCGACGGCATTCTCGAAAACGAGATCATCGAATGCACCATGCACTTCGGCGCCTTCAACGTGCGCACCGGCGAGGCGGTGCAGGCGCCGTGCTCGATTGCGCTGCGCACCTACAAGGCTGTCGTGCGGGAAGGAAAAATCCTGGTCGATCTGGAGAAGACGGCGGGTGAGAGCTGACGTGATGTTGCGATGGTGCGTGATCTCCCTCTCCCCGCGTGCGGGGAGAGGGTCGGGGTGAGGGGGCGTTTCCAAACGTTCGGACTGGCGGAATTGCCCCCCACCCGACCTCGCTGCGCTCGCATAGCCGATGCTTCGCATCGGCGTACTTGGTACAAAAGAACGGCGGCCGATGGCCGCCTATGCTCTCCCCGCTAGCGGGGAGAGGTAAGGCTCGCCGCCGCCTGGCACGCGCGCCACACCTTCTCAGCTGTCGCCGGCATGTTGAGCTTGTCCGCCGCGCCGTTAGGGATCGCATCGGCGATGGCGTTCATGATGGCGGCGAGCGAGCCGGTGGTGCCGGCCTCGCCCACGCCCTTGACGCCGAGCGGATTGGTGGTGGCCGGCACTACATGATCGGCCAACTTTATTTCCGCGGGCATGTGATGGGCGCGCGGCATGGCGTAGTCCATGAACGAGCCGGTGGTGAGCTGGCCCTGGGCGTCGTAATTGGCGGTTTCATACAGCGCTTGCCCAAAACCTTGCGCCAGCGAGCCGATCACCTGGCCTTCGACCAGCGTGTGGTCGATGATGTTGCCGCCGTCGTCGACTGCGGTGTAAGCGGCGACCGTCACCTCGCCGGTGTCGGGATCGATCTCCACTTCGGCGATATGGCAGCCGTTGGGGAAAGTCTGCGGCGTATCCACCGTCGCCTTGGTATCGAGGCCCTCCGCGATCTGCCCGCGCTTGACCAGCTCGGCCGAGCGCGAAGCGACCTCGAACAACGAGAGCCGCCGATCGGTGCCGACCACCTTGAACATGCCGGCCTGGTATTCGATATCGGCCTCGGATGCTTCGAGCAGCATGGCTGCGATCTTCTTGCCCTTCTCGACCAGCAGCTCGATGCCGCGCACCACCGCCGCGCCCGCGGTCATGGTCGAGCGCGAACCGACCGAGGGCGAGCCTTGCAGGTTCATGTCGGTATCGCCGTGGCGATGCCGCACCTGCTCCGGCTTGATGCCGAGCCGTTGCGCCACCAGCCGCGGGTAGACCGTGGCATGGCCCTGGCCGGTCGATTGCACGCCTAAGCCCACCACCATGCTCTCACCGCCGGGAAATGTGAGCGAGGCGCTTTCCGTCGGCGTGCCGCCGGCATGTTCGAGGAAACAAGAGATGCCGATGCCGCGCAGCTTCTTGCGCGATTTGGAGTCCCGCCGGCGCTTGGAAAAGCCGTCGTAGTTGGAAAGCTCAAGCGCCTTGTCGAACACCGCTTCGAACTCTCCGCTGTCGTAGGTGGTGCCGACCGGCGTCTTGTAGGGAATGGCCGAGGGCGGAATGAGATTGCGCCGGCGCAGCCGGATCTTGTCGATGCCGGTGACGCGCGCGGCTTCGTCCACCAGCCGTTCGAGCACGTAATTCGCCTCCGGCCGGCCAGCGCCGCGGTAGGGCCCGAGCGGCACCGTATTGGTGAACAGGCATTTCACCGACACCTCGATGTGCGGGATGCGA
>CAZNSG010000350.1:0-10359 GCA_964575715.1 uncultured Hyphomicrobiales bacterium
ATCAAGGACTTAGCTTACCCTCGATGTGGAAGCAGCCAAGGTTCGGGGTTGGATGCAGACGCTGAAAAGACTCACCTTTTTGCGTTCCTCCGCTGTGGTCGCACGAGATGTGTGAATATGACAGCCGCAAGCGGGGAGAGGGAGAAGACGGCGCCGCTTGCAAATCGCGCGGACCGGCGCACAATTCGCGTAGTTGCCGTCATCCTGAGGTGGCTGCCACCGATCTCGGGTTTACCCGAGATCGGCATTTAAATGCGCAAGTCGGCTATAGACGACTTGCGTGGCGGCCCTCGAAGGATGACGGCGCCGCACCCTTCGAGGCTCGGCGCTTCGCGCCTCGCACCTCAGGGTGACGACGCGGAGGAAACGATTCATGGATGCCCGCTCAAGCCGCTATCGCGAGGTCTATGCGCGCTCCCAGCGCGATCCGCAAACCTTTTGGGGCGAGGCGGCCGCCGATATCGACTGGATCGAGCAGCCCAAATCCGTTTTCGACCCGAACGCCGGCGTCTATGGCCGCTGGTTCACGGGCGGCGTCTGCAACACCTGCTGGAATGCGGTGGACCGCCACGTGCTAAGCGGCCGCGCCGACCAGCCCGCGATCGTCTACGACTCGCCGCTCACCGGCGCAAAGCAAACCATCAGCTATGTCGAGCTGCAGACCAAGACCCAGGTGCTCGCCGGCATCCTGAGCAAGGATTTCGGCGTTGTGAAAGGCGACCGCGTCATCGTCTACATGCCGATGGTGCCGGAGACGGTGGTCGCCATGCTTGCCTGCGCGCGCATCGGCGCCATTCATTCGGTGGTGTTCGGCGGCTTTGCCGCGAACGAACTCGCCACCCGCATCGACGATGCCAAACCGAAGGTCATACTCTCCGCGAGCTGCGGCATCGAGGTTGGCCGAGTCATTCCGTACAAGCCGCTGCTCGACGAAGCGATCCGGCTTGCAAGCGCCAAACCCGAAGCCTGCATGATCCTGCAGCGGCCGCAGTGCGAAGCGTCCTTGCTCGCCGGACGCGATCACGATTGGAAGACGCGCTGGGACGAGGCGCTGATCTGGGCCAAGTCGGTGTACGAATGCGTGCCGGTCGCCGCCACCGACCCGCTCTACATTCTCTACACTTCGGGCACGACAGGAAAGCCCAAGGGCGTGGTGCGCGACAACGGCGGCCATATGGTCGCGCTCAAATGGTCGATGCAGAATCTCTACGGCATCGATCCCGGCGAGGTGTGGTGGTCGGCCTCCGATGTCGGCTGGGTGGTCGGCCACAGCTACATCGTCTATGCGCCGCTCTTGCACGGCTGCACCACGATCCTCTACGAGGGCAAGCCGGTCGGCACCCCCGACGCCGGCGCGTTCTGGCGGGTGATTTCCGAACACGGAGCGGTGGCCATGTTCACCGCGCCCACCGCGTTCCGCGCCATTAAGAAAGAGGACCCGCAAGGCAAGCTGTTCGCCAACTACAATCTAAAAAAATTCCGCACGCTGTTCCTGGCCGGCGAGCGCGCCGATCCCGACACCATCGTGTGGGCCGAGAAACTGCTCAAGGTGCCCGTCATCGACCACTGGTGGCAAACCGAGACCGGCTGGTGCATCGCCGGCAATCCGGTGGGCTTGGGCCAGCTCCCGGTCAAGCGCGGCTCGCCCACAATGGCGATGCCGGGCTACGACCTGCGCGTGGTCGACGCGCAATGCCGCGAAGTCGCGCGCGGCAACATGGGCTCGATCGTGATCAAGCTGCCGCTGCCGCCCGCCTGCCTGCCGACGCTCTGGCAGGCCGACGATCGCATGCGCGAAAGCTACCTCACTGAGTTTCCCGGATTTTACAAAACCGCCGACGCCGGCTTCATCGACGAGGAAGGCTACGTCTATGTGATGGGCCGCACCGACGACATCATCAATGTAGCCGGCCATAGGCTCTCCACCGGCGGCATGGAGGAAGTGCTTGCCTCGCACCAGGACGTGGCCGAATGCGCCGTGCTCGGCATCAAGGATGCGCTCAAAGGCGAAGTACCCTGCGGCTTCATCGTACTCAAGAGCGGCGTCAACCGCGAGCCTTCCGAGATCGAGGCCGAGTGCGTGGCGCTGATCCGCGACAAGATCGGCCCCGTCGCGGCATTTAAGCTCGCAATTGCGGTGGCGCGGCTGCCCAAGACGCGTTCGGGCAAAATTCTGCGCGGCACGATGAAGAAGATCGCCGACGGCGAGCCTTGGGTTTTGCCGGCGACCATCGACGACCCGGCGATCTTGGATGAGATCGGAAGCGCGCTGAAGGGGAAGGGTGTGGGGTAAAGATCAGAGCGTGAAGTGACGTGATGCGCGCACGGCAAACTCATTTTCCCTCTCCCCTTGCGGGAGAGGGTGGCGAGCGCGAGCCGGGTGAGGGGTCTTCGATGTATTGCGTAAAATTCTACGCCCCCTCACCCGGCTCGTGCTTCGCCCTCGCCACCCTCTCCCCGTAAAAACGGGGAGAGGGAAAGCAAGATAAGGAGGGAGTATTGGTTTGCCTCCGCTATTTCCGAGCGCGCTGAAAAGACGCGGGCAGCAATCCCCAAATCCGCATGTTATAGTTGCCGATGGATGGGTCTCGGGTGATCGTAACTAAAGCTTGGCGACGTCTCCAGGGAGGTTGAACATGGCGCGTGCCGCAGGAACATATAGCTCCAAATTCCGAATTGCCGTCTCACTCGGATCGACCGCTGTTACCTTGCTTGCAGCGACACTGATCGCCACGCCCTGCGCGGCCGATGAGGTCGCCGATTTCTACAAGGGCAAGACCGTCGCCATCGTGATGGGAACCGGCCCCGGCGCCAGCTACGATCTGTACGGCCGCACCATCGCCGAGCATCTCCCCCGCCACATCCCCGGCAACCCCACGATCATCGTCGAGTACATGCCGGGCGCCGGCGGTGTCATCGCCGCCAATCATATCTTCGGCGTGGCGCCGCAGGACGGCAGCAAGATCTTGCTCTCGCACGCCATCGCGCTCTCCGAGATGCTGGAGCCCACCGGCGTGCGTTTCCAGTCGGCGAAATTCAACTGGCTTGGCGCCTACGATTCCATCGTGCAGGCGTTGACGGTTTGGCACACCGCCCCGGCGCAGAATGTGGCCGACCTCAAGACCAAGCAGACCGTCGTCGGCGCTTTTAGCAAGACTCATTTGACTTACCAGTGGGCCTCACTGCTCAAAGACGCGCTGGGGGCGGATTTCAAGATCGTCACCGGATACAAAAGCGGCAACGACTGCAACCTCGCCATGGAGCGCGGCGAAATCCACGGCTGGACCGCGTCGTGGGAGAGCATCATCGGGGCGCGGCCGCAATGGCTCACCGAAAACAAAGTAAAAATGCTGGTGCAGTTCACCTTGGAGCGCATGCCCTATCTCAAGGACGTGCCGACGCTGGTCGAGCTGGCGCCGCCCGCCAAGAAGGACGTGGCGGAATTCGTCATCTCCGGCACGCCGATTGCGCGCGCCCTGGCGGTGGGCCCGGGCGTTCCCGCCGTGCGCGTCGCCGCCTTGCGCCGGGCCTTTGACGCGCTGATGAAGGACGAGGCTTTCCTGGCCGATGCCGCCAAACGCAAGCTCGAAATCAGTCCGCGCAACGGAGCGCGCACCCAGGCGCTGGTGGAGAAAATAACCTCCGCCTCGCCCCAACTGGTGACGCGCGTGAAGCAGGCAATCGGACAGGTTGATTAAGGCAACGCTTGAAGCAGAATCGGCTCAACTGAAAACACGTGTCCCGGGCGCAGCGCAGCGCGAAACGAAGTGTAGCGGTGCGCTGCAGACCCGGGACCGTTCCAAACGCCGAACCTGGAACGGTCCCGGATCAGCGGTGCATCTTTCCGCTGCGCTTCACGCTGCACCGCATCCGGGACACGTGATTCAAGTCTGAACGATCTTGCATTAGCCCACCTGAAGCACAGATACTTTCAGCTTCCCGCAGGCGCCTAGCGCGCTCACGTCCCTTCAAATTGCAGCTTGGCGAGCCGCGCATAGAGTCCGCCCTGCTCGACCAGATGCGCGTGCGTGCCTTCTTCGACAATGCGGCCTTGGTCCATGAACAGAATGCGGTCGCAGGATTGCACGGTCGAAAGCCGGTGCGCGATCACCAGCGTGGTGCGGTCTTGCGTCAGGCGCTCAAGCGCGGCGACGACCTGCGTCTCGCTTTCGGAGTCGAGCGAGGAAGTGGCCTCGTCCAGCAGCAGCAGCGGGGCTTGGCGCAGCACCGCGCGCGCGATGGCGATGCGCTGGCGCTCGCCGCCCGAGAGCATGACGCCGCGCTCGCCGACCAGCGTGTCGAAGCCTAGCGGCAGGCGGCGAATGAACTCGGCGATGGCGGCAGCCTCGGCCGCGCTCTCGATCTCGGCATCGCTCGCCTCGGGCCGGCCGAAGCGGATGTTCTCGCGCAGCGAGCCGCTGAAGATCACGGGGTCTTGCGGCACCAGCGCGATCTGCCGGCGCAATGCCGCAGGATCCGCATCGGTAAGCCGCACGCCGTCGAAGGTCACGGCACCGCCGGTCGGATCGTAGTAGCGCAGGATTAAATGAAATATTGTGCTCTTGCCCGCTCCGGAGGGGCCGACGATCGCGACCTTCTCGCCCCGCTTGATGTGCAACGAAACCCCGTCCAGCGCGAGCGTCTCAACCCGCGTCGGATAAAAAAAGCGCACCTTTTCGAATGCGATCTCGCCCCGCGAAGGCGTCGGCAAAGCCACCGGCTGCGGCGGCGCCTGGATCGCCGGCCGCTCCGCCAAAATTTCGAACAGTCGTTCGGCCGCGCCGGAAGCCGCCGTGATCTCGCCCCACACCTGCGAGAGCTCGCCCAGCGCGCCGGCCGCGAACACGGTGAACAGCACGAACTGGCTGAGCCGGCCGGCCGTCATGTCCTTCCCGATCACGTCCTGCGCCCCGACCCACAGCACCACGACGACGCTGGTAAATACCAAAAAGATGACAACGGCGGTGAGCAGCGCGCGCACCAGCGTGGAATCGCGCGCGGACTGATAGGCTCGCCCGGCCGCATGGACGAAGCGCGCGGTTGCCAGCGGCTCGGCGGTGTACGCCTGCATGATCCGGACCGCTCCGATCTGCTCGGCGGCATAACCCGAGGCGTCTCCGAGCACGTCCTGCGCCAGGCGCGAGCGGCGGCGTACCACGCGGCCGAGCGAAACCAGCGGCAGCACGATCACCGGAATGACGAGTAGCACGAAGCCGGAAAGCCGCGGACTTGTGATCACCATCATGGTGGCGGCGCCAATGAACAGCACAATATTGCGCAACGCAATCGAGACCGAGGCGCCGACCGCGGACTTGATCTGTGTGGTATCGGCGGTGAGCCGCGAGAGCAATTCGCCGGTCTGCGTGCGGTCGAAAAAGGCGGGCGAGAGCGTGGCCAGGTGCGCAAATACTTCACCGCGCAGGTCCGCCACGATCCGCTCGCCAAGCGTGGTGACGAGATAAAAACGCGCCGCGCTCGCAATCGCCAGCATCGCCGCCACCGCGATCAGCACGCTGAAATAGCTGTCGATCAGTTCCGCGCCGCGTTCGGTGAAACCGAAATCGATCATGCGGCGGACCGCGATCGGCACCGCCAGCGTGGTGAGCGCCGCGATCAGCAGTGTGATCAAGGCCAGGATGGCCCGCTCGCGATAGCGCGCGATGTACGGGATGAGCTGTTTGAGCGGCCCGATCGACGCATCGCGCCCCGCCGTCGGCAGGTCAGCCCGTGCCGCGACCTCGATGCCCCGGCTAAATCCATCGATCTTATCGTTCATATCCAAGCCTTTTCGGCGTCCGCCTACTCTGTCATGCACGGACTAGTGTGGTGGTTCAGAAGTTCCCTTCATCCCCGCCTCTTAAGTCCGTCAAGGGAACTTCTGAACCAAAACCACACTAGAATCGTACATTTCTAGTGTCCTTTCGAATCCGAAGTTCGCTAACGCGGGTGCTGTAAATTCAAGCAAACTTCGGATTTTGGACACTCGTCATGCACGGACAATGCCCTCCGGGCGGGCGCGAAGCAATTGCGACAAACGCTTGCCGGACTCCGCTTCCTCCTGTATAGAACCGCGCAAATTCATTGCCATTCCAACGGCGCCCACGCGCGGGACTAATCAACCCATGAAGCCCGACATCCATCCCGAATATCACACCGTCACGGTGAAAATGACCGACGGTACCGAATTCACCACCCGCACGACCTGGGGCAAGAAGGGCGACGTGCTCCACCTCGACATCGATCCCAAATCGCATCCGGCCTGGACCGGTGGCCACCATGCACTGCTCGATCGCGGCGGCCGGCTGTCGCGGTTTCAGAAGAAATTCTCCGGCTTCCTTAAAGACAAGAAGGAAGAATAATGACCATAAAGAAGAATTGGGATTGTGGTCATCGGCTCTGAAACAAAAACCCCCGCGCGAGCGGGGGTTTTTGTTTCAAAGTCCCTGTGGCGCCGCCGTGCCGTTCGGCTTACCGCCCGGTCCGCTCGAAGGCGGCCTTGAGCATGCCGAGCTGGCGTTCGACCGGATTGTTCAGAAGCGGCTGCTCCGGAGTGACCGGCGTCGTGTAGATGTTGGCATCGAGCCGGCGCACGCTGTCGTTGATCTGCCGCGAGCGGTCGATGAGCTCGCGCAGCTTGCTGGGCAACATCTGCAAGGCCTGCTCGTCGACGGGATCGCCGACGCTGAGCTTGACCTTCATTTTTTCCTTATTGGCCTGGGTGAGCGAGATCTCGCCTTCCTTCACCGCGCGGTGCAGCAGCAGCCAGGACGCGATCTGCATCAGCCGCGTGGTGAGCCGCATGCTCTCGGTGGCATAGACGAGCGCGGCGTTGCGCTGGAGTTGTTTGGATTCGACGCGGCCCGGACCATCGAGGTAGGCCGCGGTATCTTCCACCAGCGCCATGCCATCGCGAAACAGGGCGGAAAACGCCTGCGAACCTGCGAGCCGTTGGCCGAAGGATACGGGTACTGCAACGTCCGTGGACTGATCGGACATAATGTTACGCCTCACCCAACCGATCCATAGCTATGACCAGACTGGCTGCATCTGTCCAGCGTCCGCCGGGCAAACCTTGCATCATAGTTGCCGGTCTAAACACTTAAATCCGGCTTCAAATCGGGTTAAAAAAAGAGCCGTCGTTGCCGACGGCTCTAAGTTGATAACAGGGAGGCGTCAAACAGAGTGGACAGGAGCCACTCAATGTCCAGAAGTTGGACGGTTAATGTAATGCGCCCGAAACCTTAATTAATGGTTAACGCGGGTGCCGCGGCGGGCATAGCGGCATTCGCCGGACATTCACGCTTTAAAAAATCCCTCCGCCGCCGAACGTGAGGCGTGCTTTTTCGCCATTGCCGCTTCAAGCCGGACGATCTCGACTTTGAGCAGCGCAATGCGCTCGCGCAATTCCTCGACCGAGAGCAGCGCAAGCTCCTGCCCGATCTCGTGGCTGATCTTCTTCTTTGGCCGGTCGTCGTCCTCGATGGCTGCCATGGCCGCTCTCCGCATGCGCAAAACTAGCGGCGGACGAGGCGGTTGTCACATCCGCTTTGGCCGCCTAAACAGACGCGCCAATCCCCCACATTCAGAGGCCGCCATGCCAACGCTGCCGTCCCGCATGACCGTGATCGCGATCAAGGCCCCCGGCGGGCCGGAAATGCTCCGACCGGAAGAGCGGCCGCTGCCCGCGCTTAGCCCGGGCGAGGTACTGGTCAAAGTGGCGGCCGCCGGCGTCAATCGCCCCGACGTGCGCCAGCGCGAAGGCAATTATCCGCCGCCCAAGGGCGCGACCGATATTCCCGGCCTTGAGATCGCGGGCGAAGTGGTGGCGCTCGGGCCCAATACCGGGCGCTGGAAAATCGGCGACAAAATCTGCGCGCTCGTGGTCGGTGGCGGTTATGCGCAATATTGCCCGGCGCATGAATCCCACGCCCTGCCGGTGCCGCCATCGCTTTCGATGGTCGAAGCCGCAGCGATTCCCGAGACATTCTTCACCGTCTGGCACAACATGTTCGAGCGCGCGGCGCTCAAAAGCGGCGAATGGGCGCTCATCCACGGCGGCACTTCGGGCATCGGCACCACCGCAATCATGCTAGCCAAGGCCTTCGGCGCCAAGGTCATCGTCACCGCGGGTTCTGCGGAAAAATGCGACGCCGCGCGAAAACTCGGCGCCGACGTTGCCATCAACTACAAGAGCGAGGACTTCGTCGCGCTCACCAAGAGCGCCACCGGCGGCCACGGCGCCGATGTCATCATCGACATCGTCGGCGGCGAATACATCGATCGCAATTATGACGCCGCCGCCGTCGATGGCCGCATCGTACAGGTGTCGTTTGCCGGCTCGCCGCGCTCAACCGTCGATTTCCGCCGTCTGATGTTCAAGCGCCTGACCCATACCGGCTCGACGCTGCGGGCCCGTCCGGTCGCCGAGAAGGCCGCGATCGCGCACGCGATCGAGGACAAGGTCTGGCCGCTCGTGGCCGTGGGCCGCATCAAGCCGGTCATCGATTCCACCTTTGCGCTCAAGGATGCCGCGGCCGCCCATGCCCGCATGGAGACGAGCCTGCATATCGGCAAGATCGTCTTGACCGTCTGAACCGCTTTACCGCTTGAGGGCTTGTAATCCTTGCCCTTGCGGCCGCCCGGCTGCTACTGATCGACTGCTACTAGTGTGGTGGTTCAGAAGTTCCCTTCATCCCCGCCGCGAGTCCGTCAAGGGAACTTCTGAACCAAAACCACACTAGAATAATACATTGCTAGTGTCCTTTCGAATCCGAAGTTCGCCTACGGGGGTGCTGAAAATATAAGCGAACTTCGGATTCGGGACACTAGCCGTGAAAACGGCACAATCTTAGGGACTTAAAGCTAGCTCAGGTATGGCTGCGGGAGAGCGAACAGTACACGGCGGCCTCAACCGGGCCTGCCTGCGCGCCGCCCTGGCGGCGCTTGCCCTTGCCGTTTTGCTTGGCCAGCCACCCGCCCGCGCGGTCGAAGCCGTGAGCATTGGCAGCGACGCGCCCGCGATCGACCTCACCAGCGTTGTCGAACTGGTCAAGACCGAGACCGGCCAAATCCAGGTCTCGGCGGCGCCCGGCCCCGACGGCATCGTGCGCCGCATGCAGCAGCCCGCGCGCGAGGGTTCGACCAACTGGGCGGTATTTGCGCTCGCCAATACCAGCGACGAGCAGATCGATCGCCTGATCGTCGTGCCGCATTACCGCCTGGTCGGCTCCGGCATCCTGTGGCCCGACCTTGGGCTGTCGCGCGTCGTGACCATCATCCCGAGTTCCGGCGAGCGTCCCGAGCTGCAGGAGAGCGCCACCGCCGATGTCTATCGTGTCACCATCGATCCCGGCAACGTCATCACCTACATCGCGGAGCTGCGCACCGGTCACCTGCCGCAGATCTATCTGTGGGAGCCCGACGCCTACAAGGATAAAGTCAATTCGCTCACGCTCTTCCATGGCATTGTCATCGGTATTGCCGGCCTGCTCGCGCTCTTTCTCACCATCCTGTTCGTGGTCAAGGGCAGTGTGATGTTTCCCGCCGCGGCCGCGCTCAGCTGGTCGGTTCTGGTTTATATCGGCATCGACTTCGGCTTTTGGGGCAAGGTGTTCGACATGTCGTCAGGCGCCGAGCGCATCTGGCGCGCTTCCGGCGAGGCGATCCTGGCGGCAACCTTGCTCGTGTTCCTGTTTGCCTATCTCAATCTCGGCCGTTGGCATGTGCGTTACATGCACATCACGATCGGCTGGCTCACGGTGCTTGCCGCGCTGGTCGGGCTGGCGCTTTTCGATCCGTCTATCGCCTCAGGGATAGCGCGGCTCTCGCTCGCCGGTGTTGCCTTCCTTGGTTTCGGGCTCGTGGTCTATCTGTCAACTCACGGCTTCGACCGCGCCGTTCTGCTTATTCCAACCTGGTTCCTGCTGGTGGCCTGGACGATCGCCGCCGCCCTGACCATCACCGGTGTCGTGACCAACGACATTGTCGGCCCGGCGCTGATCGGCGGCCTCGTGCTCATCGTCATGCTTATCGGTTTTACGGTGATGCAGCACGCCTTCGCCGGCGGCATCACCCACGGCATCGTGTCGGATGTGGAACGCCGCGCGCTCGCGCTCACCGGCGCTGGCGACATGATCTGGGACTGGGACGTGACCTCGGATCGCATTTTCACCAGCCCCGAAACCGAGCACTTGCTTGGCCTCAAGCGCGGTGCGCTTGAAGGCCCTGCCGCGCGCTGGCTCGATGTGCTCCACCCGCTTGACCGCGATCGGTTCCGTGCCTCGCTAGATGGCGTGCTTGAGCAGCGTCGCGGCCGGCTGGTGCAGGATTTCCGCCTGCGCACGCTTGACGGGCACTATC
>CAZNSG010000351.1:0-4108 GCA_964575715.1 uncultured Hyphomicrobiales bacterium
TCCCGGCTTAAGTCAGCCCGCGCCCCACACCCATTTGACGGCGATGGAGATGACATCGCCAAGAGTGAGCAACACCGCCGCCCAGAGAAAGGCCGAGGTCCAGTTGGCGAATTGGAAGCGCCAAAACGGCATGGCGAAAATGCCGGCGACGATCGGCACCGAGGCGCGCAACGGCCCGGAGAACCGGCCGACGAAGATCGCGAGCGCGCCCCACCGCTTCACAACCGCTTCGCCTTTCGGGATCAGTTCGGGATGCCGCGAGAGCGGCCACATGTGGTAGACGCGCGTCTCGAGCTTCAAGCCGATCCAGTAGGATAGCCAGTCGCCGAGCGCCGCGCCGATCGAGCCAGCGACCCAGATCGGCCAGAAATTGAGGTCGCTCGCGCCGATCAGCGTGCCGATGCCGACCAGCGCCGCCCAGGCCGGGATGAGCAGCGAGATGAAGGCGAGCGACTCGGCAAAGCACAGCGCGAACACCACCGGCGCCGCCCACACCTGATGCGTGCGCACAAAATCGATCACGTGCTTGGCATAGACTTCGAGATCCATTGCGTTTCACTTTAGTATGCAATCAACGCGACGCGCGATGTAACGCGCCATCGTGTATCGTGCCTTGGCCGGTTGCGCCAGTACGCCGGATGGATTAGTGACGCGGATCATCGACAACAGTCGTGCACATGCCCTCGCCCCATCGCTTTCGCCATCCGATCGGAAAATTCGAGCGTACTCTTCGACGGCTCTATTCCGCAACCTTGCAGCGGATTGGCGTTGTTCCGCATGTGGCGCGCGCCCAGGGCGCGCGCTTTCTGGTCGATCCCACCGATTTCATCGACGCTTGCATCGCATTCGACGGCATGTGGGAACCGGCGCAGCTTGAGGAGCTGGCGGAAGTCAGCCAGCGGCGGAAGATCGACTGCTTTCTCGATGTCGGCGCCAATGCCGGTTTCTACAGCATCATGTTCGCGGTGAAGAATCTGGCGGACCGGATCATCGCGTTTGAGCCCGATCCCGGCAACTACGCCCGCTTGCAGGCTAATCTCGCGCTCAACGGTCTCGCAGGCCGCGTCGAAGCGGTGGCGCTGGCGCTGGGCGATCAGAACAGCGAGGTGACGCTTTACGAAGGCGCGAAATGGAACCGCGGCGAGTCGACGATCGCCGTGCCGGAGCAGACACCGCAGGAATTTACGCACAGCATCAGGCAGACGCGCTTTGACGATGCGTTCAACATCGCGCGCAAGAACATCGTCATCAAGATGGACGTGGAAGGCTACGAGTTCCAAGCGCTCGCCGGCATGGAACGCACGCTCAAGGAAAACGCCTGTTACCTACAGATTGAGCTTTATTCGGACCGGCTGGAGGAACTGAAGGCGCTGTTCGTCCGGCTGGGCTATCGCTTTCTGCACACTGAAGAAATCGATCATTATTTCACCAATATGCCGGATATCGGATAATGCGCTGACTCCGAGGAATAAGGCGCGCATCATCTTTTTACCTCCCCCTGGAAGGGGGAAGTCGGTTTGCGCAGCAAACCGGGTGGGGGTCAGACCACCGCTGCAAAAAAGTCCGCATGACATTAGACCCCCTCCCTACCCTCCCCCTTTCAGGGGGAGGGTGAAGAAAGCGATATGGCATAGTCGTGTCCAATTGATTCGCGCCCGCAGTTTCCGGACTCATCATGGCCAAAACCGCGAAAAAATCGAAAGCCCCCGCAACCGGCGATCTGTTCGACGCCGCGAGGGGAAGCGTTGAGCGCCGCGCAAAGGGGCGCGGTAAGTCCGCAGCGCGCGCAGCGGCCGGCTCGGCCGAGGCCGGCTATACCGCCAAGCACATCGAGGTGCTCGAAGGACTCGAGCCGGTGCGCCGGCGGCCGGGCATGTACATCGGCGGCACCGACGAGAAGGGCCTGCATCACCTGTTCGCCGAGGTGATCGACAACGCCATGGACGAGGCGCTTGCCGGCCACGCCGACTGGATCGAGGTGGAGATGGAGGCCGACGGCTTTGTGTCGGTCACCGACAACGGCCGCGGCATTCCGGTCGATCCGCACCCGAAATTCAAGAACAAGTCGGCGCTGGAAGTGATCATGTGCACGCTGCACGCCGGCGGCAAATTTGACTCCGAAGTCTACGAGACCTCAGGCGGATTGCATGGCGTCGGCGTGTCGGTCGCCAATGCGCTCTCCGAGCGCATGGAGGTCGAGGTCGCGCGCGGGCAGAAGCTCTACCGCATGGCGTTCGAGCGCGGGATACCGAAGGGAAAATTGCAAGATGCCGGCAAAGCGCCGAACCGGCGCGGCACCAAGGTGCGCTTTCGCCAGGATCCGGAGATTTTCGGCGCCAAGGCGCATTTTAGGCCCGAGCGCGTGTTCAAGATGGCACGCTCGAAGGCCTATCTGTTCGCCGGTGTCGAGATCAGGTGGTCGTGCGCCAAGGAATTGTTGCGCGGGGTCGAGGATGTGCCGGAGAAGGCGACGTTCCACTTCGCCGAGGGCTTGAAGGATTATCTCGCCGCCGCGATCGAGAGCGCAACGCTCGTGCATCCGGACATTTTCACCGGCAGCGCCGGTAAGACCGGCGCGCATGGCGCGGTGCAATGGGCGATCGCCTGGACCGTGGATACCGACGGCTTCCTCAATTCCTATTGCAACACCATACCGACGCCGGACGGCGGCACGCACGAGTCGGGTCTGCGTAGCGCGCTGTTGCGCGGACTGAAGGATCACGCCGAGCGCGCCGGCCAGGGCAAGCAAGCGGCGGCCGTTACCAGCGACGATGTGATGGCGGGCGCGGCCTGCATGGTCTCGGTGTTCATCCGCGAGCCGGAATTCCAGGGCCAGACTAAGGATCGGCTCGCCACCGCGGAAGCACAGCGCATCGTCGAGCAGGCGATCAAGGATCCGTTCGATCATTGGCTCGCCGGCAATCCGGCGCAGGCCAGCAAACTGCTCGAATTCGTGGTCGAGCGCGCCGACGAGCGCATCCGCCGCCGCCAGGAGAAGGAGATTTCGCGCAAGTCCGCCGTGCGCAAACTGCGGCTGCCCGGCAAGCTCGCCGACTGCACCAATAACGCGGCGGAAGGCTCGGAGATTTTCATCGTCGAGGGCGATTCCGCCGGCGGGTCGGCCAAGCAGGCGCGCGACCGCGCCAGCCAGGCGGTGCTGCCGCTGCGCGGAAAAATCTTGAACGTGCAATCGGCCGGCAAGGACAAGCTGGCGCAAAACGCGCAGATCGCCGATCTGGTGCAGGCGCTCGGCTGCGGCACCGGCGCGCATTTTCGCGCGCAGGATTTACGCTACGAGAAAGTGATCATCATGACGGACGCCGACGTGGACGGCGCGCATATTGCATCGTTGCTGATCACGTTCTTCTACACGCAGATGCTGGCGCTGATTGAGCGCGGGCATCTTTATCTCGCGGTGCCGCCGCTCTATCGCCTCACGCACGGCGGCAAGACGCTCTATGCGCGCGACGACAAGCACAAGGTTGAGCTGCTGAAAAAAGAATTCCACGCCAACGCGCATGTGGAGGTCGGCCGCTTCAAGGGTCTGGGCGAGATGATGGCGGCGCAGCTCAAAGAGACCACCATGGACCCGCGCAAACGAATTTTGCTGCGCGTTCAGATCAAGGACGACGATCGCAAGGCCACCGCCAAATCGGTCGAACGTCTGATGGGCAGCAAGGCCGAGGCGCGGTTTGAGTTCATCCAGGAGCGGGCGGAGTTCGCGAAGGAGGAGATGCTGGATGTTTAGGGACTAATTCATTTGGCAATGAAGCCGCGAAAATTATTGAAATTTGATGATGGAGCCAGCGGCCCGTCGTGTTCGTGCGAAATATGCAAAGGTAAGATTGCTTTCCACGCCCCCACCGAATTGGTTGATGAGTTTATTGACGGCAGAGTCGTCTTGTTTGTTGGGGCTGGCGTAAGTACGGAAGCCCCAAAATTATTGCATTACACATTGTACGAGCACATTAGAGCATTTTCCACCTGGGATGAATCGTAGGGGATTCCCAAGCGGCCGCGAATAAGATTCTGTGATCTCCTCAATTCGAGGAGGCCGGCGATGGGCTTGGGCTATTCGAACGATCTTCGGGCGCGAGTGATCCGGGTT
>CAZNSG010000352.1:0-6114 GCA_964575715.1 uncultured Hyphomicrobiales bacterium
GCCGCGCTTCGCTACGCTACGCGCGCCTCAATGCGCGCGCCAGCACAACAATAAACCAGGGCTTCACAGCCCTTTTCTCTTAACCTGACTGGTACACAATCACACCGCCCTCAGGCACATTTTTGCTCCGCCGTTGACACATGCACATCCCGCCCGATCTTGGCCAAATAAAACGCCAAATCACTTAAGATTTGGCTTGAAGCGGAATGATCGGGGAAGAAGTAGCGATTGAGAAAAATGAGGCGTTTCATGAAGTGGGGCGCCTCAGGAGACGCCGGCTGGACTTATAAGTTATTCGACGCTCGCCAATCGGGCGCCGCGATCCGTGCCGGAACGGGCGTATTGCTGAATGCCAGGAGCGCTGGCCACGATACGGCTCGGCAATTTGTCGGCACCGCTGGTAGGGGTAGTATGAGTTGCGGCCAATGCGCTCGTGGATCGCACATCACGGCCTCGCATCAAATGCCTTAGCGTCAAGACTACAATGCGCAAATCGAACCAAAACGAGGCAGTGCGCACATATTGATCGTCCAATGCTCCCTTTTCCTTCGGCGTTAAGAGCTTTCCGCCATTGACCTGAGCCCATCCGGTTATGCCGGGCCGAACAATAAGTCGCACAGCCGATTTTTCTGGCTGGTCTTCCGGCAATAGGGGGCGCGGCCCAATCAAGGACATGTCGCCAACAAGCACGTTTAATAATTGTGGCAGTTCATCAAGTCGCGTTCGGCGCAGGAAAGCACCGATCCATGATGTCCGCTCCGACTCTGGCACCGGGTGACTACGTCCATCGAACGGGGGTCGCAGGGTTCGAATCTTGTAGATCAAAAATGTGCGGCCGCCTTGACCAATGCGCTGCTGCCAAAACAGCACTGGGAACCCTACATCCACTAACGCCAGCGCAGCGACAAATATCAATAACGGAAGACAGAGGACGACCATCACCAGCGCTGCAGTCAAATCAATGAGACGTTTGAACCGAAAGTAAGCTGGCAATACAAAGCTTGGTGCGATGCTTTGCTTGACAAGGTGCGCATTCTCGGGCGGGGAGGCCGCCAAATCATTTAGCCCTATCAACTGAGGCACAAAATCCAATCGGATTTTGCGCTTTTCACTGACGCGTCTGATTTCATCGAGCGCGCCGTCAGACAAAAGGTCATCATCACCGCCAACAATGATCCGGGTAGTATGAATGCCATGCACGGCAAATTCATCCACGACTGGCTGAAGGTCCTGTGGTGAGCCCATGACTCGAACGCCAGCAATGGTACGACCGAGCATTTGTGGGTTTATATCGAGCACGCCGATAACGTGTTGTTGGCCGGGAAAATAGGTTGCGAGCATTTTGATATACAGTGACGATAGCCGCGTTGCTCCGATCATAATGATATGTTCGCTCACATTTCGTGCTCGGCCATTCATGAAGCGGGCTTCGTTGTGAAACAAACGGACGAGCGTTCTGGCGCCGACAAGGCCAGCTGTCAGGATCAGTGCGTGAATGAGTGGTGTTGGCCGCGGAATGCCTTCCAGGCGCGTAAAAGTGAAAAGTACGATGACGATCATGAATTCAGCGAACAGCACGGCTTTTACGATGTCGATGGCATCGTGCACCGAGAAATACCGCGCCATCTGATCGCGCAGGCGGAAGGCTAAAAATGCAACGATTGAAAATGCCGCGGCCAAAAGACAATAGATAACGGCCGTCAACATCCCTTCGTAGGACAAGATAGGTGCCTCACGAAATAACAACGCCAGTAATGGAGCGGCAAAGGCCCAGCCTGCGTCGAAAAGTGAGACGCGAATATTCAGCGACGCACGTGATGATGGTGATCGTGAATGCATTAGAAGCGACATGAATTTTGCTCATCACCAGCCGACGAAAATGCCATCGCGGTTTTTATATTTGAACTGCGATAGACGGTTTATTGAATTAGGAAATATATCATTAGTATAGATGACTTAGCGAGCAGTCAGGGGAAAGTTGCTGTGGATAGTTAAAGGCACCTCGAATAATTGGCACCATCCATCTGGCACCACAAATTTTCCAACGACCGTTTCTGTTTTGTCACGTTACGATTCACAGGCGTTCACCAAAAAATGCCGGCGATAAGCTGCAAAAACAATTTTTCGAGGTGCTCTTAAGACGATCTCCTGGGGTCCAACAACAGGTAAGCTGAACGTCAGCCATTAAGGTGGCCATATTTGGTTTGGCTCAGACCAGGCGGAAAACCGAGAGGGATCAAGGAGCAGGAGAGAACTTAAATGGCAAAAGTTCAAAGTTAACGCGTCTCGCCACAATTAGTTGCATGCTCGGAAAATCTTTAATGCTGTTGCTGACGGACCATCAGAGATGGGCGCAGAGGTTGAACAGAAATTTCCTCAATCGTTAATTGCCCAATGCCCGTATGGGTTTACCAGTCTTCGGCGCACAGAGCGAAGGCTTGCGGCATTGCGCGTACGGCTAGATCCAAACCGACAACTCTGCGCGCGACTCGTCTGAAGTGCAGTGCAGGCCATCGCTAATCAGGTATCGCATAAGGCGGTTCCTGCCTGATTGCACAATTGCGCGGCTGCCTAATTCTTGACGACTATTAAGCAAATAAGTTTATTACGAGACGAAAAATCCGGCCGGCCCGGAAGACATAGGTATCGTGATGTGGTTGATGGTGCTGCAATTATGAGTTCCCGTTTGGCAAAATCGATCATTTGTGGCTTTGCGCTCGCCATCGCCCTTCAGGTTTCTGGCTGCAGCGGTGGGGCGAACCTTGGGCCTGTGAGCGCCGAAGAACAGCAAACCTATGTCGCAGCCGCGACCGCGGCGCCACGACTTCAGGCGGGGGAAAAAATCCGGGTAACGGTATACGGCGAAGATAAACTCAGCGGTGATTATGAAATTGACCCCAGCGGTCTTGTTTCCTTGCCTTTGGCGGGGACAGTCAAAGCCGCAGGACTGACCCAACCTGAACTTGAGGCTGAACTTGCAAGGAAATTTCGCACCGAATATCTGAAAAATCCGAAAGTGACCGTCAGCATTGCCAGTTTTCGACCATTTTACATTTTGGGCGAAGTCGAAAAGCCAGGCGAATATCCCTACAAAAGCGGCCTCAATGTGCTGAGCGCCACAGCATTGGCCGGAGGGCCGACATATCGGGCAAGTCGATCAACTGTTCTCATCCAGCGCGTCGGTGAAAGCAGCATGCGGGAATATCCGATGTCGTCAAATGTTCCGATATTACCTGGAGATCTTGTTCGGGTTCCTGAGCGATATTTTTAAAACCTAAAATTCCGACTCTGTGTCAACAGAAATATCGAAATTACATCGCCGTTTGAACAGGGCAGTTATGTAGCAAATAGTCGATCTAATTGTTAATAACACATGAAAATCCTGATGAATTTACCAAAAGGTAATATTCTTCCGGTGCGCGGTCAAGTAAAAGGCCTATTATGATCATTAAGAAAAAGAATCGACCCAAGGCTGCGAATCAAACGATCTCTCTGAGATAAAAAGCCTTGATGAACGGGCTTTTCGCAATAGACGGGGCGCAGATCGATGCGTGGAGCTCAATGTTTTGGAAGGTAAAAAAACAGGCCAGGTGTATTAGATTGAGTATCGCCGTAGCTGCGCCATTCATCGGTGGCTTTGCTGATTGTGCTTATGCCAAAGAATTGCCGGATGATTCCTTTGCTTCATTGTCTCCGGGCACTAGCAAAGAAAAACCCAACCGCGATTATAACGGGCTCCCGGTGGGAGGGTGGATGTTCTATCCTGGCCTAACAGCTGGTGTCGTATTTGATGACAACATTTTCCAGACCTCTACCAATCGGATAGCGCGTTTCGGCACACGGATTGTTCCAACCGTTCGTGCGGTCCGTGATGAGGGAATTCATCAATTAACGGTCTATGGCACCGCCGATGCCAAGTTATACGCGGGTGCGAGTGCGGCCGATACGGTCACGGCGCGGGCGGGATTTGCCCACAAATATGAAGCAATGAGAGATCTCGTTTTTCGTTTTCAAGGCGATTACACGCGCCAAACAGATCCATTTAACGCCGCGGGGGGTGGCAGTTATAACGCGGCAACGAACAATCCATTTGCCACATCCCCGATCGTAAATCCCTTTCCTTACAACCAATTTCTCGGTTCGGCTTCTGTGGTAAAAATGTTCAACGAGAGCTTTGTGTCTTTGCGCGGCTCGATCTCGCATATCGCCTACGACAATTCGACTGGGCTGGCCGGGAGCACTTCCACAGTTCCTCCTAACGGTTCGATTTATGCTGTGACGGGGCGCGCGGGTTACTGGGTGAGCCCACTTTTCTACGCTTATGTGGAACCAACGTTGGATTGGCGGCGTTATACGGTTACGACGAGCAATTCAAATGGATATCGGGTGGTTGGCGGGCTTGCCACAGATCGATTGGGTCTATACCGCGGTGAAATATTCGCTGGCTATCAGGCTCAGCGGAGCGACCAGGCCGTAGTGCTGGGAAGTGCCAGCACGTCCGTCAGCGGAACCGTATTTGGTGGCCGGCTGATCTACGAGCCGACCCGTTTCTTGACGATTCGTGCTTCGCTCGACGAAACCCTCGGTGTCTCGCAGGTTACCGATGCGTCAGCCCCCCCAGGGACGTCGACTCGGATGACAACGGCGATGCTGCAGGCAGACTACGCCATGTCGCGGGTTTGGACGGTGGGCGGCCGAATCGGCTATATTAATACCTCATTTGTCACAGGTCTTACTGATCCAAGGCACGATAATAGCTGGCTTGCGGGAATTAAGTATAGCTATACATTCAGTCCGAATTTAGGGTTGACGTTAGATTATCAGTATATCAATCTTGATTCGAGCATCCCGTTGGTGGGGTTCTCGCGCAACGTGGTCACGTTGAGTGGTACGTACAAGTACTAAGGTTGTTGGCGTTGTGAAAACGCAGGAATATGAAAACGTAAAAAGATGAGATTGAAGGAGACCAACATGCGCAAATATTTATTGTTATCCAGTACCGCGATATGCGTTTTGGGAATTCCCTCGCTTGCGGCTGCGGCTTTCTCATCGGCTGATGGTTCGGCGACTATCGCGAATTCGCGACATGAGATTGGGGTTCGCCTCGCTCAGGCAAATACTAAAGATAATAAAAATACGCAGCCTAGAGTAAATCCGAGCAATTCCCCCTGCGCTCAAGCGCTGAGAGCGGGTCAGCCCATTAGCCCAAGCCGCAATCCAAATAACGGCTTCGGCAACTGCGGTCCTGATGGCGTTCCTGGAAATTCTCGAATTGACGACACTAATCGTTAATCCGCGTTCTCCGCACGACCGAGTCTGCGGCGGCAAAGCGAATATTTGCCGCCGCGTCGTTGACAATGGTGCGTATGGATTGACGGTTAACAGGCAACGCTGAATTCGACAGCGCAATCGGCGCATGATGCTGTTTCAAGTTTGATCCTCAAAGCGCACCTGTATTGCCGACAATTGCAAGTGGACAACTCTCTGAAAGCGCAATCGCGCTGGAGAGGAGGGCGTAGCATGCCACGACCAGCCGCAAATAATCTTTGAGTGCGATAGCGCGGTTTTCGGCGTTGCGCCAATTGTACACAGAAGCTTCAGACCGAGTGGGCATCGGCCGTGTCACCGAGCGGCCGATTGTTATGATTAATCAGCCTTTTTGTCGAATGTTGCCGTGCGATGGTGACGTTGCGTTTTGCCATGGGTCGTTGCATAGAATAACAAAATTGTACGTTTGCTCACGGAGATTGTGGGCGCGCGCGATATAAATACACGGGCCTTGGCGAACCTGCGTCGTGAAAGTGCAAATGTGTTCGCTAGGGGAGCGGTCAGCTGGGTCGTGTGAACGAGTGAAAGTAATGTCTTTCACCCGAATGGCGGTAGCGTAAAAAAATTTAAGTTAAGTAATTTGAAACGTCGCTCTCTTCATGAATTTTCAAATTGAGCTTTGGTGCGTTTGTTGATGTCGCCTTTAGATCACTACTGTCCGGTTAAGTGTTGAATAGATTCAATTGGTTCGATGGTGTTGGAGGAAGATTGTCGGAGTCAACACCGAGGAAGGCGCAGGAAAGCTGGATTTTTTCGAAGGAGTGGACGGACAAAATCTGTAGAAAA
>CAZNSG010000353.1:0-25160 GCA_964575715.1 uncultured Hyphomicrobiales bacterium
CAAAGCCTACAAAAGCTTCGCTATGATCGGTCACGACTCGCCCTCCTTGCGTTGAGGCTCTGCCCGGTCCATCCGGGTAACCCTCGCAACCGCATCGAGGGTGAGTCGCCTCATCAAAGGAAGGACATACGGTCTTGCTACTAGTTCCACGACACAGTGATTTTGACTGGTTGAGCCCCCGACGAAAGACAACGCCTATGGTCGCAATCAGGCCCAATCAAAGAGTCAAATCCTCTGTGCAGAGGTGCTAGGCTTTGTTCCTATTAGCGAATTCCTGAATTGCAATTGTAATTTCGGCAGTAGCTTTCGCATGAGGTCGGAGGTTGTGCGCAATCGGTGCTTCTCTGCGTACGATTGCTGATTTAGCATTCAACAATTCTTGCGCTTGATAATGCATTTGATCGGGTGAACCTGGACTGACCCCTGGGGGCGAAGGCCAATTATTCGGGTTTTGTTGATTTGATCTCATGCGTCCAATCGAGCCGGTCCATCTCTCACCTGTGCCCAGACGTAAATCGCCAAAATACACATTATACTGATTTGAACATCTTGGCGGACGCGGTTCGCGAGGCTCCCGATCGGCGACAAATGGATCGAAGATTACATCTGCTAAGCATTCATCTTTAAAGGACCCCAAATGAAATACCTTCGGGTATTCATTAATCTCTTTTTGATTCTGGCCCGCTACGGTTAATGCCGCTCCTAATCGTTCAGAAAACTTATCGCGGTAGGCCATCATATACTTAAGGTAATTAAGCCCGAACGATTGTAGAAAGGGTTTGCTCTCGCCCAGTAGCATAAAGGCAGTTGCGCAGTGGGCAAAGGCTCGTGCAACATAAGCGTAGCCGAGTGGTCCCCATTCAGCCAGATAGTACCCTTCAGTTTTTAACTCGACTGCAAGGATGCGAATGCGCTCTATTTTCTTCTCAGGATTTTTGGCAAGGTCATGAATTCCTGCGAATTCATCGATAAGGCTTTTTTCCAAAGCGCTTATGCGATGCGAAGCTACTTCACGATTGTTATTCTCCAGCAATGCCTGAATTTCGCTTGGTAGATCTCTTAGTATTCTCAGAACATCATCAATTTTTTGATCAACAATCACCAATTGGGCTTTTATATCGTCTAAACCGCTTCGCACATCTCTCGAAAATTTCTGCGAGTCGAGGAAACCTATCACGGTGACGAATGCTTGGTAAATGATGGCTATCGCTGAAAACGGGTCTTGCGCTCGGGCAGGCTGCGATAGCAAAAAGACTCCCGGTGGAACGATTGCGGTGCCTGCAAGCAGCGCACCATTACGAAGCAGAGCCCTTTTGGAGATGAGCATGACACTTCCCCTCTCAGAGTTTTCTTCAAGCTAGCATTGTCTTAGATGATTTGCATTTGTATGACAGATATTAACCGAGAAAAAGATTTCCTCTTCCAGCTGCGGTGCAGAAATCAAACGCTTAAGATGGCGGATTCGAGCTAACCTAAAGAATCTCTCAACATTATTTTAGATCACTTCATCTTACAACCATCTGTTACTCTCCTTCACCTCCTCCGCATCCACATACACCTGTTCGCCCATCGCTTTGAATTTCTCCGACATCCGCGCGATGGCGGCGGCGGTGGTGAGTGCGCCGGCATTTTGCGTCACGGCGTGACTACGGCAAACCTCTTCTCGCCGAGCTTGCGGCCCTGGTACCAGAACTCGAATGCCCAGTCGCCGGAAACCATCTCCCAGGAGTAGGTGAACTCATACATCCGGAACCTGGGCTCGCCAATTGTCGCCGGCCGATCAAACTCATTTTTCTGAAATTTTTCTCCCTTGGCGTTCACCAAACCCTGCGGCGGGAACCGGGTGATCCACGTCAGCGTGACCTCACTACCCTTTGGTTGTCCAACCACCACGTATCTGAGCCCGAAGCGCAACCCGAGGCGCGCTGACACCGTTTCAGTCTGCGTGACGAGCTTAATATTGCTCGAGACGTTTATGTAGCCAGCCGCAGTGTCTTGTTTCGTTTCCGCCTTTTGCGTCGTGCCTGTATAAATTCCATAGTCGATAATATTGATACGATCGACCTGCTGTGCCTGTGCACCGGTGCTCGCCGAGGCAAAGAGGAGCAGTGAAAACGAGAGTAAAGTCCGCACCATGGTTCCTCGTGTAATCGGTTGAGCATTCATGGCTGACATCCCCAGATGAACGCCTTTGCCTACCTTAGGATGCGACTTTCCGGTTTCAATCGCAAGGCGAACTGTGCCGAATAGAGGTTTTCATCAGCCGGTGTGATAAATTTTGCCGCCCACTTTCGGCGCGCTGCAAACCGTTGCTTTTCGGTCATGAAGGTGCATGTGGTCTTTGGCGCGGCCGGCCGGTATGCCTTTGCCACGTGGTTCGATACGTTTAATGCTCAAGGTCAATGAACGCCTTGGAGGAATTGCGACCATGAGCGCCAACGGGAGAAAGTCGCCAGTGTTGGTGGTGGGCGGCGGCATCGGGGGCCTTGCCGCGGCGTTGGCGCTAGCGCGCAAGGGCGTGCCGGTGCAGGTGATCGAACAGGCGCCCGAGTTCAAGGAGATCGGCGCCGGTATCCAGCTTGGACCCAACGTCTTCCGCATGTTCGAAGTGCTCGGGCTCACCGAGGAAATGAGCAAGTGGGCGGTGTTTCCGCAAGGGCTGGAAATGCGCGATGCGATGACGGGCAAGACGTTCGTTGAGTTGCCGGTCGACCACCGTTTTTATGAAAAGTATCACGCGCCCTATGGCGTGGTGCACCGCGCCGATCTGCTGAATGTAATCTATGAGGCATGCAAGAAATCCAATCTCATAACTCTCACCACGTCGCAGAAGGTGATCGGTATCGAGCAGACCGCAAGCGGCGTCACCGCCCGCACCGAAAGCGGCGAGTCCATTGCCGGAGCGGCGCTGATCGGCTGCGACGGCCTGTGGTCCACCATTCGTTCGATCGTCGTGGGCGACGGCAAGCCGGCGGTTTCCGGCCACATCGCCTATCGCGCAGTGATCCCGACGCCCGAATGGCCAAAGGAATTCCGCATCAACAAGATGATCCTGTGGGCCGGCGAGAAGACGCACCTTGTGCATTATCCGCTGCGGCGCGGCGAGCTGTTCAACCTTGTGGTGGTGTTTCACTCCGATCGCTACGAGGAGGGTTGGGACACCTACGGCGATCCGGAAGAACTGCACCTGCGTTTCGCGGAAAAGTGCGAACCGGTGCGGACGCTGCTCAAGAAGGTCGAAGGCTGGCGCATGTGGGTGCTGTGCGATCGCCCGCCGATCAAGGACTGGAGCAAGGGCCGCGTCACGCTGCTCGGCGACGCCGCGCATCCCATGCTGCAATATCTCGCGCAAGGCGCCAACATGGCGCTGGAAGACGCGGTGTGCCTCGCCGAACAGGTGGTGGCCTGCGGCGACGACTACGCCGCGGCATTCAAGAAATATCAGGAGCTGCGCTATTTGCGTACCGCGCGCGTGCAACTCATGGCACGGGTGTTCGGCGAGATCTATCATGCCTCCGGAGTCAACCGCGAGCTGCGCAACCAGGTCTTAAGCGAATGGACCACGCAAGGCGGCATCGACATGTCGTGGCTGTACGGCCATCAGGCGCATTTGCCGCGCGTCGAAAAAGTGGTGGTGCCGAAACAAGAGCTGAAGTTTTGATGACGTACGAACGAGCTACCGTTCAGAAACTTTTTCATTGTCATTCCGGGGCGCCGCCAACGGGCCGGCGCTTCGCGCCGCCCGATGACAGGCTCCGCGGCGAGCCCGGAATCCATATACGCAGGCCGGGGTTATGGATTCCGGGCCCGGCCCTGCGGGCCGTCCCGGAATGACGATACTTCTCACAAATAATTTCTGCCAAGGAGGACCGTGCGCATGTCGAAATTTGACGATCTGATCGAAGACCTCGTCACCGCCAACCGAATTCTCGCCAAGCAAGGGATCGTAGATTCGTTCGGCCATGTGAGCGTTCGCCATCCGGGCAATCCCAAGCGCTATTTGCTGTCGCGCTCGCGTGCGCCCGAACGCGTCGAGACCGCTGACATCATGGAGTTCACGCTCGATGGCGACCCGGTCGATGCGCGCGGGCGCAAGCCATACTTAGAGCGCTTCATCCACGGCGCGGCCTATGAGATGCGGCCGGACGTGATGTCGGTCGTGCACAATCATAGCCCGGGCGTGATCCCGTTCGGCGTCACTGGGCGCAAGATGCGTCCGATCATGCACATGTGCGCGACCATCGGACACGAGGTTCCGATCTGGGATCAGCACAAGAAATTCGGCGACACCAATCTGCTGGTGGAGAGCATGGCGGTAGGGCGCGATCTCGCCAAGACGCTGGGCAAGGGCCGCACCGCGCTGATGCGGGGTCACGGCTCGATCGTGGTCGGTCCGGATTTGCGGGCGACGATTTACACGTCCGTCTATCTCGAACTCAACGCCAGGCTACAGATGCAAGCCGAAGCGATGGGCAAGGTCAAATTTCTCACCAAGGGCGAGACCGAAATGGTCGCGGCGACCACCACGCCCGCCAATGTCAATCGCGCCTGGGAGAACTGGTGCCGTCACGCCGATCGGCCGTATCGCGAGTAACCGTTTGTCATTCCGGGACGGCCCGGAGGGCCGGACCCGGAATCCATAACCCCGGTCTCTCATGTATTACGTCTATCTCTTGTATTACGTCTATCTCTTGGCAAGTCGGAAACATGGAACGCTCTATCTCGGCGTCACCAACGATTTGATCCGACGAGTCTACGAACACAAGTCGAAGGTCGTGGCAGGTTTCACATCTCGTTATGACGTCAATCGCCTTGTTTGGTTCGAAATTTACGACGATCCTGAAAATGCCATCACCCGGGAGAAGGAAATCAAGAAATGGCGACGCGATTGGAAAATAGCGTTGATCGAGGAACACAATCTAGACTGGGTAGATCTCTATTCGTCGATTGCCCGATAGGTTTGTGGTTATGGATTCCGGGTTCGCCGCCATCCAAGTCGGCTATAGCCGACTTGGACATTTTAATTCCGATCTCGGGTAAACCCGAGATCGGCGGCGCCCCGGAATGACGAAATCGAATGATGAGCGCCAAAATTGAGCAAATTCCCATCGCCATCGTCGGCGGCGGACCAGTCGGGCTGATGCTGGCGCTGTTTCTCGACCGCTATGGCGTGCGCTCGATCATCTTCAACAGCGAAGCGGAGGTGCGCCCGCATCCCAAAGGCAGCTCGCACAATGCGCGCACCATGGAGCATCACCGCCGGCTCGGCATTGCGCAAAAGATCCGTTCCTTCAGCCTGGCGCTAGATCGCCCAACGGACGTGGCCTATTTCACCCGCCTCACCGGCTGGGAGCTGGCGCGGCTGCACATGCCATCGGAGGCCGAAAAGCAGCGCGCGGTCGCGGCCGCGCCCGCGACCGATCAGGTGCCCGAGCCGATCCTGCGCGCCAACCAGATGTACGTCGAAGCATTCCTGCTGGCGCATGCGCGCACGCGCGAAAACATCAATGTGCGCTTCGGCTGGCAGGTCGACAAATTCGACGATGACGACAAAGGCGTGACGCTCGAGGCGGAAGCGGTGGGCGACGACGCGCGCAAAGGCGCGCGCGAGACCTGGCGCGCGCAATACCTCGTCGGCTGCGACGGCGGGCGCAGTTTTGTGCGCCGCTCGCTTGCGCTGCGCTACCACGGCTTCGCCAAGCTCGACGCGCCGCACTATGGCGGACGTATGATCGCGACCCACATGCGCGCGCCGACGCTCTATCGCGACCATCTCGCGCATTGGCACGGCTGGCAATATTGGGTGGTGAACCCCGAGGTGCGCGCGACCATCATCTCGCTGCGCGGCGACGAGGAGTTCTTGGTTTTCTCCAAGGCAAAAGACGATGAAGCGGTACCGAGCGACGAAGCGATCGCCAACATGGTGCGGCGCGGCGTCGGCGCCGACATTGCGCTCACCATGCTCGATCATCGCCCCTGGACCGCCGGCATCGCGCTGGTGGCCGAGCATTTCATCGCCGGCCGCGTGGTGCTCGCCGGCGATGCCGCGCATCTGTTCACGCCGACCGGCGGCTTTGGCATGAACACCGGCATGGACGACACTTCCAATCTCGCCTGGAAACTGGCCGCGACCATGCAAGGATGGGGCGGAGCCAACCTGCTGCAAACCTATGAGCAGGAGCGCAAGCCGGTGGCCGAGCGCAACACCCTCGCGGCGCGCGAACTCAATGTGCATCTGGCTAATCTGTCGGTGCCCGCCGCCATCGAGCAAGACACCGCCGAAGGCGAAGCGGCGCGGGCCCAAGTGAGCGCGCAGCTCTCCACCTTCGGCGAGGAATTCGCCTCGCTCGGCGTGCAGCTCGGCGCGCGGTACGACGGCTCACCGATCATTGCGTCCGACGGCGCTGCGCCGCCGGCGGACAACTATGTACGCTACACGCCGTCCAGCGTTCCGGGCGGGCGCGCGCCGCATGTCTGGCTGGACAGCGGGCGCAGCCATGGCAGCTCGCTGTTCGACCGGCTGGGCTTCGGTTTCACGCTGCTGCGGCTGGGCGGCAAGGCGGCCAAGACAGGAGCCATTGAGCATGCAGCGCACGCTCGGCGTGTGCCGCTCCAAGTACTTGATATTCCGCATGCGGATGCGCGCGACCTCTATGAGCGCGACCTTGTGCTGGTGCGCCCCGACCAATATGTGGCCTGGCGCGGCAATTCCCCACCCTCCAACCCCGACCGTTTACTGGCCAAAATCGTCGGTGCAGATTAAGCGCGACACGGTGGCAAATTGACTTTTCTCACGTCGGTTGGCAATCAAAATGGTATGCTTGGATACGGCCCAACTATCCGCTCGTCCCCGCGAAACTTGTCCCCGCGCAGGCGGGGAGCGGGGACCCAGGGTCGCGAATCCGAGTTTTGCCATCTGGGGATTCCCGCTTACGCGGGATTGAGCGGGATGGGATATCGCGCAACGCTAACTGAATGCCTTTTAAAATCTGCTTCTGCATGACTTTCGAGCCATTGAGGACAGCAAAATGTCGAGATATATCGCCCTGATCGCGACCGCGGCAGCGCTGCTGGCCGCGCCGCAGACTTACGCCCAGCAGGACTATCCCAACAAGCCGATTAAAATCATCGTCTGCCTGCCGGCCGGCGGCGGCGTCGATACCGTGACGCGGATCATCGCCGACAAGCTGCCGCAAAAGCTGGGACAGTCGATCATCATCGAGAACAAGGGCGGCCAGGGCGGCAATATCGGCGCCGGGGAAGTCTGGCGTGCCGAGCCCGACGGCTACACGCTGCTGGCTTCGCAGCCCGCTCCGATCACGTCAAATGTAATTTTATACAAAACTTTGTCGTTCGATCCGACGACCTTCATGCCGGTCGCGATAATGACGGCAATTCCGAACACGCTGCTGGTACGGAAAGATTTTCCGGCAAAAACTGCCGTGGAGTTCATTGCCTACGTCAAAGCCAACCCCGGCAAAGTCACCTTTGCGTCGCAAGGCAACGGCACGACCTCGCACTTGACCGGCGTGATGTTCGACCGTGCGCTCGGCACGTCGATGAACCACGTGCCCTACCGCGGCACCGCGCCCGCGATGAATGATCTGCTGGGCGGGCATGTGGACATATTTTTCAACGAGCTGGCGATCTCGATGGAGCAGCACAAGAGCGGCACGGCGAGAGTGCTTGCCGTCACCACCGAGAAGCGTTTGGCGGATCTGCCCGATATTCCGACTTTAAGTGAATCGGGCGTGCCGAACTTCATCTCCGATACCTGGAACGCGATTTCGGCGCCGCCCAAGACGCCGGCCCCGATCGTCGCCAGGCTCAACGCCGCCATCAACGACGTGCTGAAGATGCCGGAGATTGTGGCGCGCTTTAAGAACATGCATCTGCAAGGCGTGGGCGGCACGACGGCCGACATGGCCAAAATCGTCAAAGCCGATACCGAGCGCTGGGGCGCGGTGATCCGCGCGGCGGGATTGAAGGTGGAGTAATTGCAGCCCGTAGCTCGGATGAGCGAAGCGACATCCGGGGTAATATGGGGAATGGTCAGCAAGTAGCCCACATGAGCGCAGCGATATGTGGGTGGGAAGAGCGAGGCGAGCCCCGGATTTCGCTTCGCTCATCCGGGCTACGCTTACAGTAGTAATATGGATGAATGGTCAGATACCGGCGCAATTTCGTTCCAGGTGGCACCTATTTCTTCACGGTGACGCTCGCGGATCGGGGTTCATCGGCGCTTGTCGATGAAATCGGAGCGCTGCGCGCGGCGTTTCGTGCCGCCCGGCGCGAACGGCCGTTCACGATCGATGCGGTTGTAATCCTGCCGGATCATTTGCACGCGATTTTTATCTTGCCGCCCGAGGATGCGGATTTCTCCGGCCGCTGGCGCCGGATCAAGGGATATTTCAGCACCCGCTTGATCGCCGCCGGTACTGCCGACAACCGCCGCGCGAACGGGGATTTTGCGCTCTGGCAAAGGCGCTTCTGGGAGCACACTATCCGCAATGAAGATGATTTTGCACGGCACGTCGATTACATTCACCTCAACCCGGTCAAACATGGCTTGGTGTCGCGGGTGCGCGACTGGCCATACTCGTCTTTTCATTTGTACGTGCGGCAGGGAATGTTGCCCGACGATTGGGCGGGCGATGTCAAGGACGACGGTTCGCTCTACGGCGAACGCCGAAAATAATCCCGGATGTCGCTTTGCGTGGTGGCGCAATGGTTCGGGGACGAAGCCCGCATGAGCGCAGCGAAATGCGGGACCATGATTGCGAATTCATCATTTTCCCGGATGTCGCTTCGCTCATCCGGGCTACACTTATTTCGCTTGCTACGCGAACCGCACCGCATAGACCGGCGGCAGCGTGTGCGTGATGCCGACCCAGCTGTCGCCCTGGTCCTCGCTCACCCACAGGCCGCCGGTAGTCGAGCCGAAGGCGAGTCGCTCGCCGGCGCCGTCGATGGCCAGCGCGTGGCGGTAAACGACATCGTAGGCGTGCGATTGCGGCAGCCCCTTGGTCAAGACGTCGAAGCTCCTGGCGCCATCGCGGGTGCGCGAGACCACCAGCCGGCCGTCGCGCGGGATGCGCTTCTCGTCCTTGATTTCAGGCACGAACCACGCCGTGTCCGGCTCGCGCGGATGCACGACGACGGGGAAACCGAAGGTCGAGGGCTCAACGCCGGTAATCTCGGTAAAGGTTCGGCCTTCGTCGGAAGAGATGAAAATGCCATTGTGGTGCTGAACGTACATGCGCTGCGTGGATGAAGCGCTGTGCGCCAGACAATGCACGTCCTGGGCGATGGGATCGTTCGTCAACTCCGGCGGAACGTGATCGGCGCGCATGCCCTCGCCGCGCTGCGTCCAGCTCGCGCCGCAATCCTCGGTGAACCAGATGCCGCCGGTCGAGACCGCAATCCACACCCGCCTTGAATTGCGCGGGTCGACCAGGATCGAGTGAATGCCGGGCAAGTCGGCGCCGCCGCCCATCCACATTTTGCGTTTGGGATGATCCCACAGCGCGCGGATCATTTCCCAGCTCGCGCCGCGATCGGCCGAGCGGAACAGGCCGCCCGGCTGGGTGCCGCACCAGATCACGTCCGGCTCGTCTGCGCCGCCGGCGGCGAGCGCCCAGATGCGCGCCGTGCTCCAGGCCAGCGGACGGCCCCACATGTCGTTTTCTTCCAGCCCCTCGGGCTTGGGCGGGTAGGCCGGCGCCGCGATCTCCTCCCATCCCGCAGCCGTCGAGCGATGCAGCTTGACGCCGAAGTGGCCATGATCGAGCGCCGCATAGTGGCGGCCGTCGCGCGGGTCGGTCAGCGTCAAGGTGACGTTGTCGCCGAGGAAGTCGGCGCGATCGATGTCCCATTTGCCGCGCTTGCGCACGACCCAAAACAGCCCCTTGCGGGTTGAGATCAGCAGCGTGTCGCTCATGCTTAGCCTCCTACCTAGAGCGTGATCGTCTTGACTGGAAACACGTTTCCCGGGCGCGGCGCAGCGCACGCAGACAAGTTTACGCAGTCTGCGCAAGCTTGACTGCGTTGTGAAGCGGAGCGGTGCGCCGCAGACCCGGGATCGATCCAGTCTGTGGCGGTCCCGGATGCGGTGCAGCGTTTCGCCATAGCGCGTCAAAGACGCGCGTAATCGCGCTTATGGCTTCACGCTGCACCGCATCCGGGACAAGTGATTCAATTCCGAACAATCATGCACTAACCTCCCGATAGAGCCTGGAAGACGCGGATGGTGCTGCTCTCGCCCACCGGATCGGACAAGCGCACGCGGTCGCGAATGGCGTGGCCATCGACAAAGATCGTCATGTGGCGGCGGAGCGCTGCCTGGTCGTCGAGCACATAGGAGCGCGCCTGGGGATTGCCGGCGAAAACGTTGTCGAGCACTTCGCGCACGCTGCGGCCCGCGGCTTCGGTCTCCGGACAGACCACGTGGCGCTGAATGTTGGCGGTGAAGAAAACTTTCGGCAATTATTCTGCTCCCATGACCAGGATGGGTTGAGCCATAAGCGCGCCTACGCGCGTCTTCGACGCGCTATGGCGAAACCCATCGCGATTGATATAACAAATGGTGGGTTTCGCTCCGCTCAACCCACCCTACGTGCTACATTTTCTCTATGCATCCAACGCGCCGCCGCGGCCGGTTCCTAGCCCGTAGCGTGGGTTGAGCGAAGCGAAACCCACGATGTATGTTCCAACGATCACGATGGGTTTCGCTTCGCTCAACCCATCCTACACACTACACTCTATGCATCCAGCGCGCCGCCGCGGCCGGTGCCGAGACCTTTCATGAAGCGGTTGCGGATCAGCGCCGGGTCGCGGATGGTTTTGCCGATGCCGGGCTGATCGTCGATTTTTACGGCAAGCAAAATCGGCCCACCGGTTTCGAACCGGCGATCGAGCAATTCCTCGAAATGTTTTTCGTCGCGCACCCAAAAACTGTTGGCGATGCCGGAGCCGCGCGCCACCGCCACGATGTCGGTGACGGCGCCGGTCGCGGTCGCCTGCTTGCCGGTGATCTGATAGATGCCGTTGTCCCAGATCACGATGGTGAGGTTGCGCGGGGCCACCATGGCGATGGTCGCGAGGCAGCCAAGCGCCATCAGGATCGAGCCGTCGCCTTCGAGCGCGATCACGCCGCGCTCTCGTTGCGCGAGCGCGACACCGAGCGCGATCGGGCAGGCCAGCCCCATGCTGCCGAGCATGTAGAAATTCTGCGGCCGGTGGCCGGCGGCGAACAGATCGAAATTGGCGTTGCCGATGCCGGCGACCACGGCTTCGTCGTGCTTGAGCTTTGCCACCAGGCGCTTGGTCAAGTCGGCGCGGTTGAGTACCTTGAGGTCCACGCGCTCGCCAGATTCTGAAGAGGATTTTGCCGCAGCCATAATTTCTCCTTTGCCATACCGCAAATTTTAACTGGTCATTCCGGGGCGCGCCGAAGGCGCGAGCCCGGAATCCATAATCCCGGTCTAGCTGTAACCATTAGCACTGGGGTTATGGATTCCGGATCGCCGCTTCGCGGCGTCCGGAATGACGATGGAGAGTCTTTCATCCAACATCGTGTTAGCCGTTCGCCAATTTCGCTTGGCCCGCCGGATTGCCGCCGGTCAACAACGGCGACAGGATCAAGGCCACCGGCGCCTGGGTCGTGATCGCCTGCTTGATCGAGCGATCCACAATAAACGGCATGGTGGCTTCGTCGGTGAGCGTGTGGTGCGTGATGGCGAGCGAGTCGAGCACCGGCCGCATGGTGCGCGCCACGAGAGCTTGCCCGATGTTGAATTCTCCCATTGTGCCGCGCTCCGACACCACCATGATGGCCGGAATCTGCGAGGGCACGATCAGCGAGGCGAGCGCGTTGGCAAGCAGCGCAAATCCGCTGGTCTGCATGAGCACGACGCCCTTTAAGCCCCCCATCCAGGCGCCGGCCAGGATGCCGATGGCCTCGTCCTCGCGGGTGGCGCCGACGGATACAAAGTAATTATCGCTAGTTATCCCCTGGATGAGCGGGGTGAGCACGTTGTCGGGCACATAGGTGGCGAGCCGCACATCGTTGTCTTTGAGCGCAGCGAGTAGGGATTTGGACCAAGTCATGGGTTTAAAAGGGTCATGGGCTTAAAGGGCTCCCGCAATCGGATAGATTTATCTATCATGCCGGATGGGCGACAGTAACAGGGGCGCCGGAGAGATAAAGACGCCCTCCATTGGCAGGCGTCACGGTATAAAAAGTGGAGAACGTCATGATGAGGAGCTGGAAGAGCCTTTTGGCGCTGGCCGCACTGGCCTTGTTGAGCATACCGGCAAGCGCGCAGGACTACCCCAATCGGCCGATCACGCTGGTCGTGCCGTTCCCGCCCGGCGGCAGCACCACCATCGTTGCGCGCACCATTAGCGATAAACTTGCCGAACTGCTCGGCCAGCAGATCATTATCGACAATCGCGGCGGCGCCGGCGGCACGATCGGAACGCGCGCGGTGGCCAAGGCCGAACCCGACGGCTACACGCTGCTGCTCGGCTATACCGGAACGCTCGCCATCGGCCCGAACCTCTATGCCAATGTCGGCTACGACCCGCGCAAGGATTTCGCGCCCATCGGACGCATCGGTACGGCGCCCAATACCTTGGTGGTGCATCCCTCGTTCCCGGCCAAGTCGGTCGCCGAGCTCGTGGCCTACGCCAAAGCTAATCCGGGCAAAGTCAATTTCGGCTCCGCCGGAGTCGGCACCGTGAGCCATGTCTGCGGGGAATATTTCGCGACCGCCGCCGGCATCAAGCTGGTGCATGTTCCCTACAAGGGCACCGGACCAGCGCTGACCGATCTCATCGGCGGACATATTACCGTGGCGTTTGCTCCCCTCCCCGCCACCTATTCCAACGCCAAGAGCGGCAACATGCGCATGCTGGCGGTGACAAGCGCCGTGCGCTCGGCGCTCGCGCCCGAAGTGCCGACCATCGCGGAACAAGGCGTGCCGGGCTTCGAGGCGGTGCTGCGCTATGGCCTCGTTGCACCGGCCGGCACGCCGGCGCCGATCATCGAAAAGCTCAACAAGGCGCTCAACGCCGCGCTTGCCAGCGACGAAATTCGCAAACGCCTTGCGCTGGAAGGCGCCGAGCCGCTGTCCGGAACGCCCGCTGCGTACGCCGCCGACATCGACCGGGAAGAGACGCAATGGGCCAAGGTGGTCAAGGCCTCCGGTGCTAAGGAGAATTGAGATGCTGGGATTGTTCTGTACTTCGCACCGTCGTTCCGATGCGGCCGGCCGGCCCGTCGCATTGATGGTTTTTGCATTTCTTGCCCTGGGAGCAATCACCGCGCCTGCGCTGGCGCAAGACTATCCCAACAAATCGATCACGCTGGTCGTTCCGCTTCCGCCGGGCGGGACCAATGACATCATGGCGCGGGCCATTGCCGATAGGCTGAGCACGTCGCTCGGGCAGCAGGTGGTGGTCGAAAACCGCGCCGCCGGCGGCAGCGGCACCGTTGCGACGCGCGCGGTCGCAAAAGGCCCGGCCGACGGTTACACGCTGCTGCTCGGATACACGTCCACGCTGGCGACCGGACCGCACATGTTCGCCAACGTCGGTTACGATCCGCGCAAGGATTTCGCGCCCATCGGTCTGATCGCCTCGGCGCCTGCCCTTCTGCTCGTGCATCCGAGCATGACGGTGCGCAACGTTCCCGAGCTGATCGCGCTGATGAAAAGTTCCAGCGAGCCCTACCAGGTCGGCACCCCCGGCGTCAGCACGGTCAATCATCTGGCGGCGGTGCTGCTTTCCCAGCAGGCCGGCGTCAAGCTGCAATACATTCCGTACAAAGGGTCGCTGCCGCTGATCACCGATTTGATCGGCGGGCATGTGAAGGTCGGCTTCAACCCGATCCCGGTCTCGCGAGGCGCGATCGAAGGCAAGCTGATCCGCGCGCTGGCCGCGACCTCGCTCAAGCGCTCCAGCATGTTTCCGGATCTGCCAACCATCGCGGAATCGGGCCTGCCCGGATTCGACGCGGTTCTGACTTACGGCCTGCTGGCTCCCGCCGGCACGCCGCGCCCGATCGTCGAGCGGCTCAACAAGGAATTGCGCGCCGCGCTCGGCAGCGAAGAAGTCAAGCGAAGACTCATGCAGGAAGGCGCTGAGCTGCTCCCCACCACGCCGGAGGAGCACGCCGCCGTCATCGATCGTGAGGAAACCAAATGGTCGGCGTTGATCAAGTCGATGGGGATTAACCCGCAATGAACATGTACCAAGCTCCTCACCGTCACCCTGAGGTGCGAGGCAGCGAAGCTGCCGAGCCATCGCAAGCCGGCCTTGGCCGACTTGCCCACTTTAAGTATCCGATGTCGGGTAAACTCGACATCGGTTGGGTGACGGCCGTGCATCCTTCGAGGGCCGGCTTCGCCGGCCACCTCAGGATGACGGCTCTTATTCTGTGCATGTTCGCAGTACCGGCGGCGGCGCAGGACTATCCCAACCGCCCGATCACGCTGGTGGTGCCCTATGCGGCCGGCGGCGGCAACGACGCCATGGCGCGCATCGCCGCCGACAAAATGAGCAAGACGCTCGGCCAGCAGATCGTGGTCGAGAACCGGGGCGGCGCAGGCGGCACCATCGCCACGCGGCAGATCGCCAAGGCCGACCCGGACGGCTACACGCTCGGCATCGGCGGCACCGGCACGCTGGCGATCGGGCCGACGCTCTCTGGCAACGTCGGCTACGACCCGCGCAAGGATTTCGCGCCCGTCGGCCTGATCGGATCGAGCGCGCTGGTGGTGCTGGTGCATCCGTCGCTGCCGGTTAAAACAATTCCCGAATTGATCGCCTACGCCAAGGCCAATCCCGGCAAGCTCAATTACGCCTCGGCCGGAAGCGGCAGCGGCATTCATCTCGGCACCGAATATTTTCTCAGCGTGGCGGGCATCCGGATCACGCATATACCGTACAAGGGCACCGGCCCGGCGCTCAACGATCTCGTCGGCGGGCATGTCGCGCTCTATTTCAGTTCGCTGCCGCCCGCCATCGGGCTGGTGAAGGCTGGCAAGGCGCGCGCGCTGGCAGTGACCAGCGCGAATCGCTCCGCTATTTTTCCGGAACTTCCGACGGTAGCGGAAGCGGGACTGCCGGGCTACGACGCGGTGCTGCATTACGGCATCGTGGCGCCGGCCGGTACGCCGCGAGCGATCATCGAGCGGCTCAATGCGGCGCTGCGCGCGGCGATGGCGGCGGATGATGTAAAAGCCAGGATGGCGGCCGACGGCACCGAGCCGCTGCTTTCGACGCCGGAGGAATACGCCGCCGACATCGACCGCGAGGAAACCAAGTGGTCGGCGGTGATAAAAAAATCCGGCGCGAAGGTGGAGTGAAGTCCTTCTCCCTCCCCCGCTTGCGCGGGAGGGTTGGGGAGGGGGTATCGGTAACGTGAATATTTGGCTTCCCCCTCCCGGCGAGCTTCGCTCGCCGACCTCCCCCGCGGGCGGGGGAGGTAAAACTTGTGCAAGGATCCGGCACTATGAACTTTGAATTCACCGAGGAGCAAAAACTATTCGCCGACTCGGTGCATCGCTTTGCGCTCACGCATCTGGAGAAGGATGCGCTCAAGCGCGCGCACGATCCGCGCTTTCCGTTCGCTGTGGCCAAGCTGATGAGCGAGCAGGGGCTCATGGGCATCACCATCGCGCAGGCTGACGGCGGCCAGGGCGGCACGCTCATGGACGCGGTGATCGCGATCGAACAGATTGCATCGGTGTGCCCGCGCAGCTCCGACGTGGTGCAGTTCGGCAGCTTTGGGCCGATCCGCACGTTTGCCGAATACGGCACGGCGCAGCAAAAGCAGCGCTGGCTGCCCGAGCTGCTCTCCGGCCGCATGGTCATGAGCTTGGGGATGACCGAGCCGGACGCGGGCTCGGCCGCGACCGATCTGAAAACCACCGCCAAGCTGGACGGTGCGCATTTTGTGCTCAACGGCACCAAGGTGTTTTCAACGTTCAGCCCGGACGCCGCGATCTTTCTCATTTACGTGCGCTTTGGGCCCGGGGTCGGCGGCATCGGCTCGGCGATCGTGGAGCGCAAGACGCCCGGTTTTACCATCGGTCCGCCGCAGCAATTCATGAGCGGGGAGGAATGGTGCGAGTTGCATTTCGACAATTGCCGCATTCCGGCTGAAAACATCCTGCTCGGCCCCGGCGGTTTCAAGAAGCAGATGTCCGGCTTCAACGTCGAGCGCATCGGCAATGCCGCGCGCGCGCTGGCGTTTGGCCGCCATGCCTTCAATCGCGCGCGCGAGCATGCGCTCCTTCGCGAACAGTTCGGCCGGCCGCTGTGTGAATTTCAAGGTCTGCAATGGAAATTCGCCGACATGGCGATCAAGTTAGAGAGCGCGCAGCTGCTGCTCTACCGCGCCGCCGCCAATGCCGACCGCGGCTTTCCCTCGGCCTACGAGACCGCACTGGCGAAAGCCGCCTGCAACCAAATCGGCTTCGAGGTGGCAAGCGAGGCGGTGCAGGTCATGGGCGCGACCGGCTACAGCCGCTCAGCGCTGGTGGAATATTGCATGCGGCGCTGCCGCGGCTGGATGATCGCCGGCGGTTCGGTGGAAATCTTGAAGAACCGCATTGCCGAGCACGTGTTCGACCGCCGCTTCGACCAACGCGGACGCCATGCCGATGCGGCGGAGTAATCTTCCCCTTTACCTCCCCCTGGAGGGGGGAGGTTGCCGGGCGAAGCCCGGCGGGTGGGAGTGATCCGCGAATGGGAAACTCACCCCACCCCGGCTCGCTGCGCTCGCCGGCCCTCCCCCTCCAGGGGAGGGTAAAAGAAAAGAATGCCGCGCGATCGAAACTTGCGCAGGTTTTGCTCGCCCCGCGTTCGGTGGCCATCGTCGGGCAGTCGAACGACCCAAGCAAGACCGCCGGCCGGCCGCTGATATATCTGCGCCAAGCGGGTTTTGCCGGGCGCGTCTATCCGATCAATGCAAGACGCGACGAGGTGCTGGGCGAACGCGCATGGCCCGCGCTTGCCGCGCTGCCGGAAGTGCCCGACCACGTCTATATCGTGACGCCGACCGAGGCTGCGATCGCAGCGGTGGAGGAATGCGGGCGGCTGGGCGTTGCGGTCGCAACCGTGCTGGCCAACGGTTTCTCCGAAGCAGGAGAAGCGGGCGCCGCGCGCGAGGCGCGACTGCGCGAGATCGTTGAGCGCACCGGCATCCGCATCGTCGGGCCGTCGAGCCTTGGGGTCGTGGATCTGCGGCAGAAACTTTTTCTGACCGCCAATGCCGCCTTCGCGGAGACGGATTTTCGTGTCGGCCATGTTTTTGTCGGTTCGCACAGCGGCAGCATGATCGGCGCGCTCGCCTCGCGCGGCAAAGCACGCGGCATCGATTTTGCCGCATTCGTGTCGGTCGGAAATGAGGCTGATCTTTCGGTCGGCGAGATTTGCGCAGCCACGCTCGACGATCCGGACATCGACGGCTACATGCTGTTTCTCGAACACTTGCGCAAGGCCGATCATCTGCGCGCCTTTGCGCAGGGTGCCGCGGAACGCGGCAAGCCGATCATCGCCTACAAGCTCGGCCGCTCACCGCAGGCGCGGATGCTGGCGATGTCGCACACCGGCGCGCTGGTAGGCGAAGACGATGTCGCGGATGCGTTTCTTGCCGACTGCGGCATTGCTCGCGTCGATACGCTCGATGCGCTGATCGAAGGATTGCCGTTGCTCAGGCGTGCACCGGTCCTGCCGCGCCGGCCGCAACCGCCGAGCGTTGCGTTTGTCACGACCACCGCCGGCGGCGCCACCATGGTGATCGATCCGCTCGGCATGCGCGGCATCGACAATCGGCATCCGGAAGCCGAGACGATTGCGCGGCTCAAAACCATGGGCCTTGCCATGTCGGCGGGCGGAATGCTCGATCTTACCGTCGCCGGCACGCGCTATGAGGTGATGAAAGGCGCGCTCGATATTCTGACGACCGCGCCGGAATACGATCTCGTCGTCGCGGTGGTCGGCTCGTCGGCGCGCTTTCATCCCGAGCTTGCGGTCAAACCGATCATCGACAGCGCCGCTGCGGCAAAGCCGATCGCCGCCTTCATGGTTCCCGATGCGCCGCAGGCGCTCGCGCAGCTCGCCGCAGCCGGTGTGCCGAGCTTCCGCACGCCGGAGGCTTGCGCCGATGCGGTCGCGGCGGCGCTCAAGCGCCGCGCGCCGCGGCCGATCCCAGCGGGGTCGCGCCCCACCGACGCACGCGTCATCCAGATGCTCGACGAGCTTGAATCCTACGCCGTATTCGACCGGCTTGGGATTGCGTGCGCGCCTTCAGTGGCGCTCCCTCCCCGCATCGAGAGCATTCCAGAGCTGCCGTTCCCCTACCCGGTCGCGGTCAAGGTGCTCTCGCCGGATATCAGTCACAAGGGCCGCGTGGGCGGCGTGGTTCTCAATGTCAAAGACAGGGACGAATTGCGGACGGCACACGCAGCCGTGCAACGCGCCTGCCTGGAACGCCAGCCGCGCGCCAGCATCCGCGGCGTCCTGGTGCAGCCGATGATGCAGGGCGCGGTGGAAACATTGATCGGATACGGCATCGGTATCGATGTCGGGCCCTATGTCACGGTCGCCATGGGCGGAACTTTCACCGAGATTTACCGCGATCGCAGCATTCGCCTGGCTCCGGTCGATCTCCTTACCGCCTCCGACATGATCAAGGAGGTGCGGGGATTGCATGCGTCGATCGATACCTCCGGTCGATCGCCCGGCGACTTCGAGGCGCTCGTGCGCGCGATCGTGGCGCTCTCGCAGCTTGCGCTGAGCGCCGACCCGCTGGTCATGGAGGCGGAGATCAATCCGTTGATCGTGCGGGGCGCGGGCGAAGGCGTCGTCGCCGTCGATGCGCTGGTGAAGGTCGCCAGGAAAGTTTAAGCTTGCAGTAGAGCGTAGGGTGGGCAAAGCGAAGCGTGCCCACCGTTTCTTCACAGATTCAATGCCCGCAATACAACTGTCATGCTTCCCGTGGGCACGGCGCTTTCGCGCCTTTGCCCACCCTACGCGCTCGCGCGCGCGATCGTGGCGCTCTCGCAGCTTGCGCTGAGCGCCGACCCGCTGGTCATGGAGGCCGAGATCAATCCGTTGATCGTGCGGGGCGCGGGCGAAGGCGTGCTCGCCGTCGATGCGCTGGTGAAGATTGCGAAAAAAGGATGAACCAACGCGCACAAAATCTCACTCGTCATTCCGGGGCGCGCCACCGATCTCGGGTTTACCCGAGATCGGCGCTTTGAGAACCCAGGTCGGCTAAAGCCGACCTGGGTGGCGCGAGCCTGGAATCCATACTCACGGTCAGTGGTTATGGATTCCGGGTCCGGCCCTGAGGGCCGTCCCGGAATGACAAATCAAGAAGGTTGGTATAAAGCTCGGGGAGCTTTTACGAGGATTTCGATGGCGCAGGCCGAAGCCGTCCACACCTTGCAGCCCGCCGCCGGCGCGACTGCGGCCATTGTCAACTTCGTGTCCGGGCTGCGGGCACGCGATCTTTCGCCCGAAGTCGTCCACTACGCCAAGCGCCATCTGCTTGACACCGTGGGCGTGATGATCGCGGGCGCAGGCGGCGACGTGGCAACGCGCGCGCAAGCCGTGATCGCGTCGGTCCGCGGCGCGGGGAAAATTCCGGTGCCCGGCCGCGCGCGCCGCGCCGATTTGCTCGACGCCGCATACCTGGGCGGCACCGCGGCGCATGGCATCGAACTCGACGACGGCTATCGCGCCGGCTCGGCGCATTGCGGCTGCGTCGTGGTTCCGGCGAGCTTAAGCATCGCCTACGAGCGCGGCGCCAGCGGCAGCGCGCTGCTCGAGGCGGTTGTTGCGGGCTATGAGACTGCGATTGCGCTGGCGCGCGCCTGCGCGCCCGATCTGCGCCAGCGCGGATTCCATCCGACCAGCGCGGTGGGGCCGTTCGGCGCGGCGATGGCGAGCGCAAAGCTGCGCGGCCTGCCCGCGGACAAGCTGGGGAATGCACTCGGCATCGCGGCGTCAAGCGCGGCCGGCCTGTTCGCCTTTGTCAACGGCGGTGGCGACATCAAGCGGCTGCACGCCGGGCACGCGTCGCGCGAAGGCCTACAGGCGGCGCTCTTGGCGGAACAAGGCGTGGAAGGGCCGCCCCATGTGATCGAGGCGCGCGACGGTTTCATGCAAGCTTTTGCATTTGGCCGGATCGAGCGGACGCGCGCCATCGCGCTGCCGCCGAACACGTCATTTGGAATTACGGATTGCTACATCAAGCCCTATGCCTGCTGCCGGCACATCCAGCCGGCGATCGAAGCGCTCTACGGCCTGCTCAACGACGAGAAGATCGCAACCGACGACATCAAGCGCGTCGATGTGGAGACCTACAAGATCGCCGCCGAGCATGCGCTTACCGGCTGGGACGACTTCGCCAGCGCGCAGTTGAGCTTTCCATATTTGATGGGGCTGGCCGCGCGTTTCCGCGGCATCAAGTTCGAGCATTTCGACGCGCAGATGCGGCGCGATCCCGCTTTCGGCGCTTTCGCGCAGAAGCTCACCATCACCGCGCCGCCGGAGATCGACCAGCTCTATCCAAAACTGCGGCCGGCGCGGGTGACGGTGACCACGGCGCGCGGCAAGTTCACGCGGACGGCCGACGAGGCGCTCGGCTCGCGGCTCGTGCCGCTCCATGATGCGGGCCTTGATGAGAAATTCCTCGGCCTGGCCGCGCCGGTGCTGGGGGATCGGCGCGCGGCCGAACTCTTAGCGCGTTTATGGGCGGTGGACGAGATCGACGATGTGACCGCGCTGGTCGAGGCCATGGCGCTATCCCGATAACTTCAGTCATTCCGGGACGCGAGCGAAGCTCGCGAACCTGGAATCCATAAACACAAACCGGGATTATGGATTCCGGGTCCGCGCGTTCCGCGCGTCCCAGAATGACGAAGGTAAATTTTCGCAATGCAGCTATTTCGCGCGCCCTGCCGACTTCCTGCGCGCCGCCTTGGGAACCTTCAGCGGCCAGCTCACGAGGTAATTTTCCAGCTGATCGTCGGGCACGTCGAGTTCGCTCGCCGCCACGCGCCCGCGCACCGAGACGCCGGCGGCATGCACGGTTTCGGGGTCGCCCGAAAGCAGCGGATGCCACCAGTAGAGGTCACGCCCCTCGTCGATGAGGCGATAGCCGCAAGTCGGCGGCAGCCAACTGGTCTTGGAGATGTTTTGCGGCGTGAGTTGCAGGCAATCGTCCACCAGCGCGGCGCGGTTGTCATAATCCTTGCAGCGGCAGGTATGCTCGTCGAGCAGCCGGCAGCCGACGCTGGTGTAATAGGTGCGGTCGGTGCCCTCTTCCTCGAGCTTGTTGAGGCAGCAGCGGCCGCAGCCGTCGCACAGGCTTTCCCATTCGGCTGGCGTCATTTCTTGCAATGATTTTCGCCGCCAGAAGGGGATTTCGTCGTTCATGGGCGCTTCATACGCCATCGCGGTGCGTAAGCCCATTGCTCATTTGCTGCAACTTGTTCCCTCCCCGCTTGCGGGGTTAGAGAGGGGACATCGTCTTTCAATCCGACAGCAAGCGGATGCGCGCGCCTGTCGCATTGTGCGGCGCTTGAACCGCGGGCGTGTCGGTCGCCGGTGCGTCGGGCGCTTGCGCGTCGCTTACCAGATTGGCGAGCTTGCGCGCAAGCTCGCGGCGCAGTTCCGCGGTGCGCGCGGCCTCCACCGCCATATCGCGCGCCCGCGCCTCGGCCCGCGCGCTCTCCGCCGCCTGCAGACGCGCCAGCTCGCGCCGGGCTTGGGAGAGATGCGCGAGCGCGCGCATATCCGCCTCGCCCTGGCGCCGTGCGATGCGCGCGGCAGCGCAGCGTTCCCGCTCGGCGAGAACGGTGGCAGTAAGCATGCGCTGTTGCGCGACGGCGCGCTCGATTGCACGCGCCGCACGGCGCACGCCGGCGGCATCGAGGCCCGCGCCGCCGCGCATGGCGGGCGGCGCATCGGAGAGCGGCACGAGCCGCCGCCCGCCGCCGGGCGCGAGCCGCATGCGCGGCCGGCAGCCGAGCCGACGGACGGTCAAGTAGAGGTTGCGCTCGGTGACGCCGACAAGGCGGGCGATCTCACGCACCGGCACCAGAGTGTCCTCGTAGAGCGTGCGGATGGCGGCGTTGAGTTGTTCGCGCGCGCGGGCGTGCGGCGCAGTTTCGCGTTGAGGCATGGGCGAAGACGCAAATGGGGGAGAATGCGGAGAGGTTAGCGCAGGTGCGTCACGCTGTCAAGGAATTTGGTCCTAGGGTGCTTTTTAAGCCGTTATCCGTAGGCCGCTAAAGCTCAGTATTGACCCACAATGGACGCTTCCAGCAGCGCGATCTCCTCGGGGGTGAGATCGAACAGGCGATAAACGATGGCGTCGATCTCGCGCTCGGCCTTCTCGATCACGGCATTGAGCGCGTGAACCTTCGCCGCATACTCGGCGAGATAGGCCTCCCACGCGCCACGCTCCTTGACCGGAACTTCCGCGCGGAACACGCGCTTGACCTCATCGCGGAACGCGGCGAAGTCGAGCGTCCACCATTCCTCCAGCTTGCGCGACAGCTTGGCGCGTTCGGGCGGCGCGAGGTCGGTCAGAATGCGGTGGCGGACGGTGGATTGGATGTCGAGGCGGCGCTTCGCGGCGGTTGTGGAGGCTTCACCTAGTTTGGAAAGCTTGGCTCGATCGCCTTTCGACATGGATGGCGATGTTAACTGACCGACATACTGTGCCTCCGCTTCGATGTATCCGCCACGCTTCAGCCGCGCCAGCGAAACAAGCTGGAACCAAAGGCAAGTGCTATTGAGCAATGCAAGCAAAGAACCATCGTCCGATGCAAAAAAGAAACACTTATTATTCAAAAAGAATCCATCTGGCTCAATTGCAAATGAGCGTTCCAGTTGAAAATGTGGCCATGCAATTTTTGGCGCTTCCAGCTTATCGTGATACGCTAACTGCGCCTGCTGCAATTCGAACCACTCCTGCTTGGTCGCGCGCTTTTCCAGTTCCTTTTTGAACGGCAACAGCCAATCGCGGATCGCCGGATAGGCCTTAATATCGACCTTGCCCTTGGGCGTGTTGATGAGAAACAGCCCTTCCGGCTCGACCCGCCAGCGCTTGACGTTCTCGCCGCGCAGGAACGGCTTGAGCAGCTTGGCCGATTTCTTGTCCTGCTTGACCAGCCGGTCGCGCGTTTCCCGGTCGATGACGAAGGCCTCGTTGAGGCCGGTCTTGATGCCGTACAGCGGCGCGCCATAGGCCTCGCCGAGCGTCTTCTTGCCCTTGACGATCTTGTCGCGCAGCTTGGCCAGCGGCGCGTCCTCGAACTGCCAGGAACCCGCGCCGAGCCGGACGCGCGGCATCGCCTGCGACTTGGCGGCGAACTCCGCCTCCAAATCCTTCGGCAGCGCATCGACTTTGAGGAACGCCAGCGCGCCGTCGTCGGTCTCCCCTTCTCTGGCCGCGCCTTTGCGCAACGTGACGATCGCCGGATAGGTGGTGACGCCCTCGAATATTTGCAAATCGCCGAAATCGACCACCGCCTCCACGGCCACGTTATCGCCGAGAAACTTGCGCAAATTCTCGCCCGAGCCGGTGCGGAAGAAAGTCGAAGACGAGATGTAACCCAGCCGTCCGCCATCCTTGAGCACGCCGACGCCGCGCTCGAAGAAGTAGGCGTAGAGGTCGGTGCGGTCGTCCGCCACGACGTAGTGTTTCTCCAGATACGGCTTGACCGGCTTGATCAGTTCCATGCGCACATAAGGCGGGTTGCCAATGACGGCATCGTAGCCGCCGGAGCTTCCCTCGGGAGTTTTCGCGAAAACCTCCGGGAAAGCAGCGCGCCAATCGAAGGGGTGTTCGGTGAAAGCCTTGTCGTCGATCAGGCTGTTGCCGACCTTGATGGCGTCTTCGAGGTTTTGCAGCCGGTGTTTGTTGCGCGCGGTCTTGAGCCACAGCGCCAGCCGCGTGATCTCGACCGACTCGGCGTTGAGATCGACGCCATGGAGATTTTTAGTCACGATCTCGTCGAACGGGTCGAAATCGATCTTCTCGCCGAGCACGGCAAGATGCTCGACGACGCGGCGATATTCCGCCGCGAGCAGGTCAAATGCCGCGACGAGAAAGGCGCCCGAGCCGCAGGCCGGATCGACAATGCGCAAGGCGCGCAGCGCCCCGGAATAGTCACGCCAGAACGCGCGCTCGATGGCTTGTTCGTCCTCGGCGAAGATCGGATCGCCGTTGTCGGGCATCGCCTTGCCATGCTTCGCCAACAGCACCTTGAAGCGTTCGGACAAGGTCAGCCCGATGGTTCGCTCGACCAGGAAGCGCGTGACGATGTCGGGCGTGTAGACGACGCCCTCGCGCTTGCGCTTGGAGATCTTGGGTGTTTCCTCGCCACGGCTTTCGGCGCGCAGCTTTTCAAGATCGGTGATCGACTGCTCGAACAAATGCCCCAGCAGCGTGACCGGCACGTCGTCGCGATAATCCCATTCGCCGAGCGCGGCGAGGTTTTTCGCTAATTCGTCCGGCAACACGATCGCGTCGACGGTGGAGTCGTGCGCGAACAGTCCGCCGTTGTAAGGCCAGATGTTCAACTGCGAATTGCCTTCATCGACGCCGCGAAACAACTCCATAAAATTCCGCCAGATCGGTTCCGGCCTAAACTTGTTCGCAGCCTCCGCCGCAAGTTTGAGGAGCTTGTCGGGCAGCAGCGCGGTGCGCTGGGCAAAAGCGATGAACAGGATGCGGTCGAGAATTTTCTGCGCCGGTTCGATGGCGGCGGCCAAGGCAAGCTTCGGACCATCCACGGAACCGGTCAGGAACTGGACCAGATTCTGGCGCAGCGCGCTGTATTGCAGATAGAGCTCGTTGGTAATGGTCTTGTAGGCGCTGTCGGTTTCGCGCAGCAGCGCGTCGGTCGCGCCGCCGAGCAGGCGTTTGGCCGACAGCAAGAGCCACAAGCGTTCCTGTTCCTCTGGATCGTCGAGCTTGGTCAGATCGAACAGCTCGTAGGCCTCGCGCCCACGGCCGAAGCCGTAAAGGCGGATTTCCACGCAATTGGAGACCAGCACCCAACGGCAACCGCGCACATCATTGGCGTAGTCCCACGCCTGCTGCACTGGGCTGCGGCCGCGTCCCGGCA
>CAZNSG010000354.1:0-13569 GCA_964575715.1 uncultured Hyphomicrobiales bacterium
GGCAACGATCAGAGCGAGCTCGATGACGGTCGGCACCGCTTGCAGGATGACCATGCGCACGATGGTCTCGATGCCGTTGCGCCCGCGCTCGAGCACGCGGGTCAGCCCGCCGGTCTTGCGCTCGAGGTGGAAGCGCAGCGACAGCGCGTGCATGTGCTCGAAGGTCAGATGCGCGAGCCGCCGCACGGCATGCAGCGCGACCTTGGCGAACAGGCCGTCGCGCAATTGCGTCAATCCCGCCATCAGGATGCGCATGCCGCCATAAGCAAGCGTCATCGCAATCGGCGCGGCGATCACCCAAATCAGCCAGGAATCCGGCGTGACCGGCGCGCTGCCCTGCCCGGTCAGCGCATCGACCGCCCATTTGAAGGTAAACGGTACCGCAAGTGTCGCGAATTTGGCTGCAAACAGCAGCAGCGTCGCGTATCCAACCCGCCACTTCAGGTCGCGCCGGTCGGTGGGCCAGATATAGGGCCATAGCCGCGCCAGCGTCGGAATCAACGCCCCGCCGCTGGAAACCTCGCGCCGCATGGCGTGCGGCGATCGAACGTGGGTATCGGTCATTGACGGCCCGTAACATGCTGACGGACCGCATGGCAGACCGTCTGACGCCATACATATAGGAGATTTTTACCGCAGCAATGCTTACATACTTCCATAGGTGGCAGGGGCGCCATGAGGGCAGTTTGTTAGGCCCTTTGGGTGCATAAACGAGCGTATCGACGGGACGCCGGATCCAGGTCACAGCGGCAAGGTTAAATCTGAACGCATGAGCGAAATACGGAAGATTTGCGTTTTTTGCGGGTCGGGCCCGGGCGCCGACCCGGCGTTCAGCGCGGCCGCGCGCGCGTTCGGAAAGATTCTGGCGCAAAATAAGATTCGCCTGGTGTACGGCGGCGGCTCGATCGGGCTGATGGGGGCGGTCGCGAAGGCGGCAATCGAGCATGGCGGCGAGGTGACCGGCATTATCCCGGAATTTCTAAAAGAGCGGGAGCATGCGCTGAAAGACGTGCAGGAGATGATCGTCACGCGCAGCCTGCATGAGCGCAAGCAATTGATGTTCGAGCATGCCGATGCCTTCGTCGCGCTGCCGGGCGGGATCGGCACGCTGGAAGAATTGGTCGAGCAGCTTACCTGGGCACAGCTTGGCCGCCACAAGAAACCGATCCTGATTGCCAACATCAACGGCTTTTGGGATCCGCTGCGCGTCTTGCTCGATCATATGACAGAGCTCAAATTCATCCGCCCAGGACTTTCGGTGCGCTATTTTGTGGTCGAGCGGGTCGAGGAGATCTTGCCGAAATTGCAGGAAGCGGCACGCGCGGTGCCGGCCGGCGAGGTGGCAAAGGCCACGATCATCGAAGAAATGTGAGCGGGCCTTTAGTGCTGGCGTTGCGCTAACTGTCGACTCTATTCCCTCCCCCTGAAAGGGGGAGGGTTAGGGTGGGGGTCACTGCAAAAAGCGTGGGGGTCATTTCAGAATCGATTTATTACGCAGCTTGCGACCCCCACCCGCCGCGCCTTCGCTCGCTGTTCGCGAGCTTCGGCGGCATAGCCGATGCTGCGCATCGGCATACTTAGCGCAAGGAACGGCGGCTGAAGGCCGCCTATGCTCCCGCTTTCAGGGGAGGTATCGTCATCAGTCAACTCTATAATTCTCTAGCAGTCTGCTGAAATACTCCACGGCTGTCATTCCGGGGCGCGCCCATAAGCGCGTTTACGCGCGTCTTCGACGCGCTATGGGCGCGAACCCGGAATCCAGATGCATGTTTTGCGCGTGTTTCTGGATTCCGTGTCCGGCGCACACAAGTCGGCTTTAGCCGACTTGCGCATCAAATAGTGCCGATCTCGGGTAAACCCGAGATCGGTGCGCCGTCCCGGAATGACCATCGAGGGTTTTTCAGCAGACCGCTAGCGCTGCCGCGGTGGGCCGGCGTCGGTGGCGTCGGGGCCGTAGTACATGCGCGCGATTTTTGCCTCGCGCGCGGCCGCTTCGCAATTGGAACACGGCCGCGAGGTCGAATAGAGCACACAATCGGACAGATCGGCGGTGCCGAGCCGCGCCTGCGCCTCGCGGATCGCTTCACGCTCGGCGTGCGCGGTCCAATCGCTCTTGAGCACGACGCGGCTGGGGCCAAAGCCGATGACGTGGTCGTTCTTGACCAGCACGGCGCCGTAGGGCTGGTCGCCCGCCTTGATGGCCGCATCCTTCATCTGGAAGGCGGCATCGACAAACGGGCGATGCTTTGGCGGCGGCGCGGCCTTGGCGCGGGTGGCGAGCGCGGCAGCGGCGGCGGCCATGAACGCAAGTGCCGAACGGCGTGAACGGGGGCACATGAATTTCGCTCCTCTCATGCTCCGTCACTCTGAGGTGCGAGCCAACGGGTCCGCGCGAGCGCGGCCCGATGGTAAACTCCGCGAGCCTCGAAGGGTGCGGCATCGCAAGTCGGGTTTACCCGACTTGCGCACTTGAAATGCCAATCTCGGGTAAACCCGAGATTGGTGGCCGTTCATCCTTCGAGGCGCGCCTTTGGCGCGCACCTCAGGATGACGGAGGGAGGTTAAACAATTATCTTACGCCGGCGCGTTGTCCTTTACCAGCTTGTAGATGATCGAATCCATCAGGGCCTGGAACGAGGCATCGATGATGTTGGGCGAGACACCAACGGTAGTCCAATGCTCCCCGGTCTCGTCCTCGCTCTCGATCAGCACGCGGGTGACCGCTTCGGTGCCGGTGTTGAGAATTCGCACGCGATAATCGGTGAGCTTGAGTCCTTGAATGTATTTCTGGTACTTGCCGAGGTCCTTGCGCAGCGCGACATCGAGCGCATTGACCGGGCCATTGCCTTCGGCGGCGGAAATCAGCGTGTCATCGCCGATCTTCACTTTCACCACGGCGGTGGTGAGCGTCTCGTTGCCACTTCCGCTCCCTTTGCCGTTGCGGCTGCGCTGCTCCACCTTCACATCGAAATAGGTGACATCGAAGAAATCCGGAACCGTGCCGAGCACGCGGCGCGCCAGCAGGTCGAACGAGGCATCGGCCGCCTCGTAAGCATAACCGATGGTCTCGCGCTCCTTGACCACTTCGAGCAGGCGCGAGAGGCGCGGATCGTCCTTGTCCACTTGGAGCCCGATGCGATCGAGCTCCGCCAGCAGGTTGGACTTTCCCGCCTGCTCCGACACCAGCAGCCGGCGCTTGTTGCCGATCGCCTCGGGCGCGACATGCTCGTAGGTCGCGGGATCCTTGAGAATGGCGGAGGCATGGATGCCGGCCTTGGTCGCAAACGCGCTCTCGCCCACGTAAGGGGCATGGCGATTGGGCGCGCGGTTGAGCATTTCGTCGAGCGCGTGCGACGCATGCTTGAGATTCTTGAGCTGGGCCTGCGAAACTCCAATGTCAAAGCGCTCGGAATATTCGGCTTTGAGCCTGAGTGTGGGGATGATGGAGACCAGATTGGCGTTGCCGCAGCGTTCGCCCAGGCCGTTGAGCGTGCCTTGAATCTGGCGCGCGCCGGCGCGCACGGCGGCGAGCGAATTGGCCACCGCCTGTTCGGTATCGTTGTGGGCGTGGATGCCGACGTGATCGCCGGGGATGTGCTTGATCACTTCGCGCACGATGGCCTCGACCTCGTGCGGCAGCGCGCCGCCGTTGGTGTCGCACAGCACCACCCAGCGCGCGCCCTCGTCGTAGGCCGCCTTGGCGCAGGCGAGCGCGTATTCTGGGTTGGCCTTGAAGCCATCGAAAAAATGCTCGCAGTCGAGCAGCACTTCGCGGCCTTTTGCTTTCGCGGCGCGTACGCTCTCCTTGATGGCGGTGAGATTTTCCTCCAGCGTGGTGTTGAGCGCCACGCGCACGTGATAGTCCCAGGATTTGGCGACAAAACAGATGGCGTCGGCCTTGGCGTTGAGCAAATCGGCCAGGCCCGGATCGTTGGAAGTCGAGCGGCCGGGGCGGCGCACCATGCCAAAGGCGGTAAAGGTGGCGCGCAGATCGCGATCGACCGAGAACAACTCGGTATCGGTGGGGTTGGCGCCGGGATAGCCGCCTTCGACATAATCCAGCCCAAGCTCGTCGAGCATGGCGGCGATCGCGAGCTTGTCGGCAAGCGTGAAATCGACGCCGTTGGTCTGCGCGCCGTCGCGCAGCGTGGTGTCGAAGAGATAGAGGCGTTCTTTGGCCATGATGGTGGATACCTTATGACAACCGATAGAACGCGTAGAGCGTGACCAGGATCGCCGCGGCGATGACGGCGTATTTGAGCGTGATGTAATAGAGCCAGTGGCGCGGGAATGGGGTGTCGGGCTTTTTCATCATGCGCTCCTCTTTTCCGCCAACTGCTTTTTCATAGTCGTGTTGGCGAGCCAATCGTTGCCAACCGAGATGGTATTGCGCTGTTCGGCGGAATATCCGCGGCGCTGGAAGAATTCGAGCGCGCTGTCGCTGGCATCGACCGAGAGATGGGATGCGCCGCGGGCGGCCGCAAGCTTTTCCAGCGCGTCGCAGAGCATGGCGCCGACACCCTGCCCAGCGGCAGCGGGATGCACATAGAGCATGTCGATGTTGCGGCCGTCGGCGAGCACGGCAAAGCCGACGGGCGAGCCTTCGAGCGTCGCGATCAACGTCAGGTGCTTGGCCAGGCGCGCAGTGAACGCTGCCTCGTCATCGGCGGCGGCGGCCCAGGCTTCCTGCTGCGACGGATTGTAGTCGTCGGCGGTGAGCTCCTCGATGCTGGCGCAGAAGATTTCCGCCAATAGCGGCGCGTCGGATGCCAGAAACGGACGCAGCGCCAGCTTGGGATGGGCAAGGGCACTCATCGCGCCGCCTCCTTCGTCCCCTCTCCCCTTGCGGGAGAGGGGTGCCCGCGCGAAGCGCGGGCGGGGTGAGGGGTGCGATTTAGCAGAGTTTCAAGCAGTGACGTCAGAACTCCTTCGAGATTTGACAGCACATCGTTGTTCCAGAATCGCAATACAAGAAACTTATTGGCAGCGAGCCACCGATCGCGACGCGCATCGGCGGCTGACTCCGCATGCTGGCCGCCGTCCACTTCGATCACAACACACGCTTTGTAGCAGACGAAATCAGCAATAAAGGGGCCAACCGCAACCTGACGGCGAAACTTGAAACTTGCAAATCTCCGATCTCGCAATGCAAACCAGAGCTTGCACTCCGCATCGGTCATGCGCGAGCGCAATCCACGCGCCCGCGAAATCAGTGTCGACGGAACCGATTGCGTTGCCGTGGACTCCTTACCCTCTCCCCTTGCGGGAGAGGGTGGACGCGAGCGCAGCGAGCGGCCGGGTGAGGGGTGCTGTCGTAAGGCCCCCTCACCCGCCTCGCGGCTTCGCCGCTCGGCACCCTCTCCCCGCCCGAACTCGGGTTTACCCGAGTTCGGTGCTTTAGAATGTCCGAAGTCGGATAAATCCGACTTCGGCTGGGGAGAGGGTTTCGGAGTGCGCTGCACGCTCATCGCGCGATCTCCCAAGTGGTGCCGTCCTTGGAATCTTTCAGCACGACGCCCATGGCGGCGAGCTCGTCGCGGATGCGGTCGGCCTCTTTGAAATTTTTTTCCTTGCGCGCCGCATTGCGAGCAGCGACAAGTTTATCTACGTGCTCATTGTCCATAACCTCTCCCGCATTTGATGCCAGGGAGGGAAGCACCATTTCAATCTTGCCAACAACATTACGACGAAGATTCTTCCTATTACCCGAAAAGCCAAGAAGCTGGAGGGCTGATACAGATTTTGACAGATCATTTGATCGTCGGAGTTTATGCAGTTCAGAAATTGTCAGAGGCGAATTTAGATCATCGCTTAGCGTAGCGACCATGGAAGAAGGAATTTCGGCACTTGGTTGAATTTGATCCAAACCATCGTACCAGTCCCATAAAATCTTGTGCGATTCATCAAGCCCCGCGAGTGTCCAATCAATTGGTTGCCGATAGTGACTTCGTAGCATATTGAAACGCAGCGCCTCGCCAGGCCAATCTTTCAGCAGATCGCTAATCGTCACAAAATTCCCCGCGCTCTTCGCCATCTTCGCGCCTTCGACCTGCAGGAAGCCGTTGTGCATCCAAAAATTCGCCATCAAAGGTGTGTGAAACGCGCAGCGCGATTGCGCGATCTCGTTTTCGTGGTGCGGGAACACCAGATCGATGCCGCCGCCGTGGATGTCAAAAGTTTCCCCCAAATGCTTCCACGACATGGCCGAGCATTCGATGTGCCAGCCGGGACGGCCGGGCGTCTCGATGGCGGCGGGCGAAGGCCACGCCGGCTCGCCGGGCGAGGAGGGCTTCCACAGCACAAAGTCCATGGGGTTGCGCTTATAGGGCGCAACCTCGACGCGGGCGCCGGCGATCATCTCATCAAGCGGGCGCTTGGATAATTTCCCGTAATCCGGCATCGAGGGCACGGAGAACAGCACGTGCTCCTCGGCGGCATAGGCGTTGCCCGAGGCCAGCAGCCGCTCGATCAACGTCTTCATCTCTTCGATATGCTCGGTCGCGCGCGGCTCCACCGTCGGCGGCAGGCAGCCGAGCGCGGCCACGTCTTCGTGGAACTGCCTGTCGGTTTTCTCGGTGACCTGGCGGATCGCTTGGTTGAGCGGCAGGCCGGGATATTCTTCCGCCGCGCGCGCGTTGATTTTATCGTCCACGTCGGTGATGTTGCGCACGTAGCTGACGTGCTCCGCGCCATAGCGATGGCGCAGCAGGCGAAAGAGCACGTCGAACACTATCACCGGGCGCGCATTGCCGATGTGGGCGAAGTCGTAGACCGTCGGCCCGCACACATACATGCGCACGCGGGCGGGATCGAGCGGGGCAAAAACCCGCTTTTCGCGCGCGAGCGTATCGTAGAGCTTCAAATCCATGGACACCTTGGGCCTACTGGCCGGGCGTCCATTGGTCTCGATGAGGAGAAAAGACGGCCGCAGCCAGCGTGGTCGCTAGCGAATAATCTTCCGGCAAATGCCGCAGATATGGTTACAGCCGTGCATCGGGGCGGACAATGCGGCAATAGCCAACATACCGTCAAGGCCCAGCCGGCCGTCAGCGCGAATTGCTCTTGCGTTTTTTGGCTCTTGCTTTTTTTGGCGCAGGTGCAACCGGGGTTAACGAACTGTAAAGAGTTTCCTTCACATTGTTCACGGTTGGACCGATTTAGAGCATGATCCCGAAAAGTGGGAACCGGTTTTCGGAAAAGATCATGCTCAATCAAAAAGCTAGAGCCCGGCTCTGATTCCATCCAGACCGATAAGGCTCTAGCGCCCTAAAAGGGGAGTGATCTCATGCGGTCCCTGCTTGTCACGTTCGTATTCATCGGCCTGCTGGCTGGCGCGGCCTCCGCACAGGCGGAGAAGCGCATTTTCATCATCGCCAGCAATGCCGACGGCTACGGTGCGGACCGTTGCCTGGCATCGGGCGCCAAGTGCGGCGCGGCGATGGCGGCCGCCTACTGCAAGTCGCGCGAATTCAAGCGCGTGGTCTCCACTCGCAAGGTCGAGCGGCAGGAAATCACCGGCGCGGTTCCGCTGAGCGGAGCCGCCTGCCGCCGCGGCAAGTGCGAGGACTTTGTCGCGATCGAGTGCGCGCGCTAAAATCTTGCGCGCACTGCAAGGCGCCGTGAAAGCAAGGCGTAGGAGACCGTTACCGTGCTACCGGATCAAACCCCTTCGCCTTCAGCACTGAAGAATTCTCGGGCGACACCAAAAACTTGATAAAGGCGCGCGCGGCGGCCGGGTCGCTGGCATCCACGGCAACGCCGCCGACAAAGACCGACCATCTCTGAACCTCTGGCGGCAACAGGCCGAGCAGCTCCACGCCCGGCAAGCCTATGCCATCGCTCACGACCGATATCCCGTACTCGACATCGCCAGCGGCAACAGCGCGCGGATTTTGCCCGCCGCCACCAAGAAGTTTCGTCTTCGGTCTAATCTTCTCGGCTATGCCGAGCCGTTCTATCAAACCTGCTATGTAAATGCCGGTGCCGCTCTCCTTCGTATAGCTGACCGACTTGGCCGCGAGCAGCATTCGCTTGAAAGCGTCAACGGTGCCGATATCAGGCTTGGGCGCACCGGGGCGTATCCAAACACCAACGCCGACGCGAGCGATAGCGACGCGTGAGTCCGCAGCGACCTTGCCGCGGCTTATAAGGTTGTCGATTTCTGGGGTGCCGATCTCTGAGGTGCCGGTGATCGCCACATCGAACCTGTCGCCGGCGTCGATCCGGCGCATCATCGGCCTGCTGACCTCGAAGGATATTGCGAGTTTGTGACCCGATGCGCGCTCGAATTTCGGCCCGAGTTCTTCGAGGACGCTGATCATTCCAGGCAGGCAAAATACTTTGATTTCTGCTGCTCGTGCATCGGGCGGTGCCGCCTGCAGTCCGGTGAAAACGATCCCCAGCATCGCGATGACCGGCGCACGATATTTGGCTAATAACATTTGGCCCCACACCATCTTGAGAACTCGGGTGAACCCGCTTTTGAGCAGAGATTCCGGGGCGCGCCATTGTCGCGACCGTTGCTAATTGCTTTATACGCCCCTGCTAGCCATGTGAGAACCAGGGAAACGGCTCAATAGAGCCATTCGTTATATGTCGCGCATATTTTATAAATTGACGACCTGTGACCTGCGATACCCGATGGACAGCAATGGAGGTTCCCGGTGAAGCTCTACACCTTTTTTCGCGCATCCTCGCCCTATCGGGTGCGGATCGCGCTCAATCTCAAGGGGCTGTCCTACGAGTCCGTGCCGATCCATTTGTCCAAGGACGGCGGACGCAACCGGACGCCGGAATATCGCGCGGTCAATGCGCAAATGAAGGTACCGGCGCTGGCGCTCGATGACGGCAATGTGCTGGTGCAGTCGCTCGCCATCATCGAGTATCTTGACGAAACCCATCCCGCCCCGCCGCTGCTGCCGAAGGACCCGCTCGCGCGCGCCAAGATACGCGCGGCGGCCCAGCTCATCGCGTGCGACATTCATCCGCTCAACAATGTGGCGCCGCTGCGCTACCTCAAGAACGTGCTCAAGCACGAGCAGACGGAGATCGACGCCTGGTACCACCATTGGATTCTCGATGGCTTTGAGGCGCTGGAGACGATGATCCGCCCTGGCCCGTATTGTTTCGGCAGCGCGGTCACGCTCGCCGACATCTGCCTGGTGCCGCAGGTGTACAACGCGCGGCGCCTGAAAGTTCCGCTCGATCGATTTCCTAGAATCGTCGCGGTCGATGCCGCTTGCCTCAAGCTTGCCGCCTTCGAGCGGGCGCGTCCGGATAATCAACCCGACGCCGAGTGACGGCAGGTTGCGGGACTGCTAGAGATGCGCACCGCCGCACTCGAACTGCAAGAAACTATCGTGGCTCCTCCTCCTCATCTCGGCCGGGTCGTACTTTGGATGACCGGTGCGCTGCTGTCGTTCTCGGCGTCGGCGGTCGCGATCCGGAGCCTTGCGCCGACGTTGAGCATTTTTGAGATCCTGGCGATCCGCACCGGCTTTGGTATTGCGGTGATGCTCGCCATCGCGATCTCGCGGCCGGCGATGTGGCGCGAACTTGAGTCGCGGCGCTTCGGACTGCATGTGGCGCGCAACACGATACACTTCGTCGGGCAATATACCTGGGCGCTGGCGGTGACGCTGTTGCCGTTCGCGACCGTATTCGCGCTCGAATTCACCATGCCGATGTGGGTGGCGCTGCTGGCTGTGCCGCTGCTGGGCGAGCGGATGACGACAAGCCGCGTCGGCAGCATCGTGCTCGGATTCCTCGGCGTGCTGGTGATCATGCGGCCAGGACTTGCCAGCTTCCAGCCGGCCGCACTGCTGGTGCTGGTCGCCGCACTCGCGTTCGCGCTCTCGCTGATTGCGACCAAAAAACTCACGCATGACGTGAGCACGTTTGCGATCATGTTCTGGATGAACGCCATGCAATTTCCGATCGCGCTTACGGGCAGCGATCCGCTGTTCCTGCTGCGGCTCGATTCCAACACATTGATTCCGGCGCTGCTCTTCGGTGTCGTCGGATTGACGTCGCATTATTGCCTCACCAACGCCTTCCGCGCAGGCGACGCCTCTCTGGTGGTGCCGCTCGACTTCATGCGCATCCCTTTGATCGCGCTGGTGGGGTGGCTGTTTTACAACGAGGCGCTCGATGTGTTCGTGTTCCTCGGCGCCGGATTGATCGTCTGCGGCGTGCTGTGGAATCTGCGTGCCGAATCGCAAAGGCCGCGGCCGGCCGTTTGACCGGGAAGGCCGCAAAGCGGCCGTCATACCAAATCCGGCAGATCAGTTCTCCGCTCATTCCCGCGCAAGCGGGAATCCAGAGCCACATGTGCTTTAAGCCCCTGGGTCCCCGCTTTCGCGGGGACGAGCGGAACGGAACTGTTCAATCGGATTTGGTATCGTATCCACTCGCACTGTTGCCGCATTTGGGCGTAAAATGCCGTTGCGAGTGGATGTTGACCCTTTCGTGCTTGCGGCAGGGTTCCAATCTCTTTGCATGGATCATATGACCGCAAATCTGTGCCGCAGAATCCAAGCTTCTAGTCTTGCAAGCGCGTTTGTTGCGCTGGCGGTCATATCGGTATTCGCGCAGGCGCCGTCGCCTGCACCGGCGGCGCCGGGGCAAAATCCGGTCTGCGCACGGCTCGAAGGTCAACTCGCGGCATTCGATCGCGGCTCCGCCGATACCGGCCGCCTCGAACAGCTCAAGCGGCTCGAGGACGCGGCCAACAAGCAGCAGTTCGATCTCGATCGCTTGAACGTGCAGTCGCACAAGGCGGGCTGCGAAGGCTCTGGCTTCTTCCTGTTCGGCGGACAGCCGCCGCAATGCGGGCCGCTCAATGCGCAGATCCAGCAGATGCGCAGCAACCTCGATCGCACGCAGGCCGATCTGGAACGATTGCGGCGGATGGGCGGCGAGCGCGAGGGGCAGCGCCGTGTGCTTCTGGTTGCGCTCGCGCAAAACGACTGCGGGGCGCAATATCGCGCCGCCGCGGCGGCGGCGCAGCCGCGCGGCTTTCTGGAAACACTGTTCGGCAGTATTCCGATTTTCAGAAACAATCCGATCAGCAGCCCCCCCGGCGGCATCGGCTCGGTCTTCGGCCTGCCCGATTCGACGCAATCGGCGACTTACCGGACGCTGTGCGTGCGCACCTGCGACGGCTATTATTTTCCAATCTCGTTTGCGACCCTGCAAAGCCGGTTCCTGGAGGACGAACGCGCGTGCCAGCGCATGTGCCCGGCCGCTGAAGTCTTGCTCTACGCCCACCGCAACCCGGGCGAGGAAGTCAATCAAGCGGTTTCGATGCAGGGCCGGCCCTATACCGAGCTGCCCAGCGCCTTCCGTTACCGGCAGGAGTACAGTGCCGCCTGCGGCTGCCGGCGGCCGGGCGAGAGCTGGGCGCAGGCGCTGAAAAATCTCGAAAACCGTTCGACGCTGGAGTCCGGCGACATCCTGGTTGACGATCAGCGCGCCAAGCTTTTGTCACAGCCGAAGGTCGATGCGCAGGGCCGCCCGATCAAGCTCGATCCGCGCACCGCCAAGCCCGATCCGAAAACCCCGGCGGCCGCGCTCGACTCTGCTACCTCGGCGCGCAAGGAAGGCGCGGCGGAACCCGACCGCAATCGCACGGTGCGCTCGGTGGGGCCGCCGTTTCTGCCGGCGCGGTGAAGGTTTTCTGCTAAGCGCGATGCGGTTCACTGCCAATTGGGATGAAACTGGTCGCCGATTCCAACATCGAGCGGATTTGACAAACGACGATCTCATCCTTCGAGACGCCCGCCTTCAGCGGGCTCCTCAGGATGAGGATCGACGACTATTCTTATCCTCATCCTGAGGAGGCCCCGCAGGGGCCGTCTCGAAGGATGAGGGTGGCCAATGTCAAACGGCGCTTATCTTTACATCGTCCGATGCGCTGACGGGAGCTATTACACCGGGACGGCGCGTGGCGGACTTGATCGGCGAATTGACGAACACAATAGAGGATCCTTCGAGGGCTATACCGCTACTCGTCGACCAGTAACGCTCGTATTTTCGCAGTGGTTCGATCGGATCACCGACGCGGTTGCCGCTGAACGACAATTGAAGGGCTGGTCACGCGCTAAAAAAGAAGCGTTGATCCGGGGCGATTTCGCTAAACTTCATGCGCTATCACGGCGACATCGCCCTCATCCTTCGAGACGCCCGCCTACAGCGGGCTCCTCAGGATGAGGGCTAACACGCTTCTTCGCACGCTATTCAAAAATCGAACGCGTCGGTCTTGGTGGTCGCGTTGTGCTTGAGCAGCTTCGTGTCGGGCGCTGGCAGCGGCGTGCCGGGATCGCGGAAGCGATTGACGACCGGATAGCGGCGATCGCGGCCGAAATTGCGCAATGTCACTTTCACGCCCGGACAGGCCTGGCGGCGCTTGTATTCGGCGATGTGCAGCATGCGCTCGACCTTCATCACCGTCTCGCGCTCGAAGCCGGCCGCGACGATTTTTGCGACCGGTTCCTCGCGCTCGACCAGGCGTTCCAGGATGGGATCGAGCACGGCATAGGGCGGCAGCGAGTCCTCGTCCATCTGGTTCTCGCGCAGCTCGGCGGTGGGCGGACGGGCGATGACGTTCTCGGGGATCACCTCGCCGGCGGGCCCGAGCGCGCCCTCCGGCTTCCAGGCATTGCGCAGGCGCGCGAGGCGAAACACCTCGGTCTTGTAGAGATCCTTGACCGGATTGAAGCCGCCATTCATGTCGCCGTAAAGCGTCGCGTAGCCGACCGACATTTCCGACTTGTTGCCGGTGGTGACCACCATCAGCCCAAACTTATTGGAGATCGCCATCAGGATGGTGCCGCGGGCGCGCGCCTGCAAATTCTCTTCCGTCACGTCGCGCGGACGGCCGGCGAACAGCGGCGCGAGCGTAAGCTCCAGTCCGGCGATCGCGGGTTCGATCGGAACGATGTCGTATTGCACACCGAGCGCCTTGGCGATCAGGGCGGCGTCATCGAGCGATGCTTTGGAGGTGAAGCGATAGGGCAGCATCACGCAGCGCACGCGCTTCGAACCCAGCGCATCGACCGACATGGCCGCGGTGAGCGCGGAATCGACGCCGCCGGAAAGACCGATCACCACGCCGGGAAATCCGCTCTTGTCGACATAATCGCGCAAACCCAGCACGCAGGCCGCGTAATCGGCCTTCTCGCCCTCGTCCACCGACGCCACCGGTGCGCTCACGCAGTGCCAGCCGTTCGCTTCGCGCTGCCACCGCGTCAGCGCGAGTGTTTCGGAAAACGCCGGAAGCTGTCCGGCGAGCGCGCGGTCGGCGTTGAGCACAAAGGACGATCCGTCGAACACCAGTTCGTCCTGCCCGCCGGCCATGTTGAGATAAATCAGCGGCAGGCCGGATTCGACCACGCGCGCAACCGCGATATTGAGACGATTCTCGGTCTTGCCGCGCCAATAGGGCGAACCGTTCGGCACCAGCAGGATTTCGCTGCCGGTTTCGCTCAAACATTCGACGACTTCCGGGCCCCAGATGTCCTCGCAGATCGGCACGCCGATGCGCACGCCCTTGACCAGGATCGGCCCCGG
>CAZNSG010000355.1:0-5071 GCA_964575715.1 uncultured Hyphomicrobiales bacterium
TAAACCCGACATCGGTGGGCGCTCCTCAGGATGAGGTCGGCAGGCGTAGCAGAATGAGGTCAGCAGGCGCGCCACTCATGGGCGCGAGCAGCAAACGCCACCCTCATGGTGAGGAGCGCAGCGAAGCTGCGCGTCTCGAACCATGGCCGGGAATTAATACCGGCGAACCAGCGTTTGCGGCCAGCTTCAATATTTCTGACGCAGTAGAACTAGAAGGCGAAGCGGTCGCGCAGATTGCGGCGATCCGCGATGATGCGAGCTACCGTTGCTCGTTCGGTTTCGTTGGCGATCAGCGTATCGATGAGATCGATCTGGTTCATGGCGACGAGCTGGAGGATCTCGCTGCGCACGCCGCCGGTTGTGTCGCGCGGCAGCGCGTCGACGATCTGGAGCCGTTCGGGCGACTTGGCCGGCCCGACCGCGCCGACAATGAAATCGCGCGCGGCCTGTTCGGACAAGCCGGGCGCCTCGATAAAGGCATAGAGGCCGGTGCCGGCGCGCCGGTCGGGGAACGCGACCACGGCGGCATCGCGCACCTGCGGGTGGCTCTTGAAGTGCGTTGCGATCGTGGGCGCATCATAGACCAGCCGCGGGCCGCCGCCTTCGCGATCGGTAAAGCGAAACAGACCGCGGGTGACGAAATAATAGACTTTCTTGCCAGTCGCCATCCACAGCCGCGTCGGCCAGCTCTTGCGCGCCAGCACGCGGCGCTCCGACGAGGTCAGCGCCTCGGGGGCGTAGCGGCGTTTATGTTTGAGCAGATGCCGCAGGTCTTCGTAGGCGGCCATGCGATAGAACAGGCCGCGGCGGGAGAAGTGCATTGCTAGCTGGAAATCGGTGAGATAGGCGCGGCCATCCGTGCCGCGCAGCCAATTCTGTTCTTTCGCAAGATCGTTGTGACAGATACCAGCGCGGTGCAGTTTGCGCAGAGCGGTCTTGGCGGTGCGGAAATAATTGCGGTCGCCCTGCGGCTTGGCGATGTGGAGGGCAACGCCATTGATCCAGCTGCGCACCAGCGCGCGGCGGCCGGCGAACAGGAGCGCCGGCGCAATGCCGAGTTCGCCCGCGCGCGCGAGCGCATTGCGCTCACGCGTGAATAGCAGGCGCGCGAGCGGCGACGCCCACCATGTTACGGTGTCGATCCGGCGCAGCACGGCTTCGACCTCGCCCGTTCGCGTTGTGAATAAGCCGCGCTCGACCGTGCTGAAGACGTCGCGCTTGAGCACGACATCGCTCTGCCAGCGGCCGGCGAGTTCGCTTGGGATTTGCTCGGGCATGCTCAATCCTCGTCCGTGTATTTAGCATGGCCGGGAACGGATCGCACGGATAACTCCCAGCAAATGGCCCGGTTATTGATGTGAAGGGGGAAATTTCGATTTTATTGTCTGGGATTTGGTGAGAGCGGCTTGGCCGTTGTTCACGTCGATAAAGTTAACGCTCGCCCGCTTCGAAACTTTCAGTCCGAATTTTCGAATTTTGGAGTTGCGCCGGACTTAGGTTATGCAAACATTCGCACGCCAACCATTGAAGTTTCATCGAAGTCATTCTTATGCGGCCGCCACTTAGAATAATTTATAAGATCTCGTGAGGAATTTGGAAGAATCACAATTGACCGTGTGCTATACTTTTACATCGAGCCGACGATTCTCTGGAGACCAAATAAATGCCAAGCGTGCAGGATCTAAAGATAAAGATTTTTGCCGACGGCGCCAATCTCAAGGGAATTCTTGAGATGGCGAAGCTTCCGCATGTCAAGGGCTTTACAACAAATCCCACTTTGATGCGCAAAGAGGGCGTTACGGATTACGAGTCTTTCGCGCGCAATCTGCTCGATCAGGTCAAGCATCACCCGATTTCATTCGAAGTTTTCGCCGATGACTTTCCGGGCATGATCGCGCAAGGGCGCGCCATCGCATCGTGGGGAAAGAACGTGAATGTGAAGGTGCCGGTGATGAACACCAAGGGTGAATTCACCGGCCCGGTTCTGCGCACGCTCGCAGGCGAAGGAGTGGAGCTCAACGTGACGGCGATCTTTACTGCGGAGCAGGTGCGTCAAGTTGCGGACGTCCTTGATCCTGCGGTGCCTGCGATCGTCTCGGTATTCGCCGGGCGCATCGCGGATACGGGCGTTGATCCGGTTCTGCTGATGCGCAAATGCATGGACATCCTGAAGGCCAAGCCGAAGGCCGAATTGTTGTGGGCGAGCCCGCGCGAGATTCTCAATATCTTCCAGGCCGACGAAATCGGTTGTCACATCATCACCTGCACCAATGACATGATTTCTAAGCTCAACCTGGTGGGTAGAGATTTGTTTGAATATTCGCGCGAGGCGGTGCAGATATTCCATCGCGATGCGACGGCCTCGGGTTTGTCGGTCAAGTCCGCTAAGAATGCCGCTTAGTAGTATAATCTGGTTACCTAAAATGGTTAAATTCATAATGGGCGATGCACAACGGACCTGAAAACATCGACCACGCCACGGTCCGCGATTTTGGCCGGGAATGGCAACGCTTCGACCAGACTGGCATTTCTCAAGATGAACTGCTGCGGATATTCGGCCAGTATTTCGCAATTTTTCCCTGGGAAAGCTTGCCACGCGACGCCACGGGCTTCGATGCCGGCTGCGGGAGCGGGCGTTGGGCTGCGCTGGTGGCGCCGCGCGTGGGCCATCTCCACTGTGTCGATGCAAGTTCCGAAGCGCTCGCCATCGCGCAAAAAAATCTCATAAGCCTTAGCAATGTAAGCTTCCACGTGGCCGCGCTCGACGCCATGCCTTTGTCCGATGGCGGCATGGATTTCGGTTATAGTCTTGGCGTGATCCACCATCTGCCCGATCCCCAAGCTGGGCTCGCCGCTTGCGTGAAGAAGCTAAAGCCTAGGGCGCCGATGCTTATCTATATTTATTATGCGTTCGACAATCGGCCCGCGTGGTTCCGCCTGCTCTGGCACGCAAGCAACCTCCTGCGCCGCTCGATATCGAAGGCGCCGTTCCGCCTGAAATCGGCGATCGCTGAGTTTATTGCTGCCTTCGTCTATTGGCCCCTGGCGCGCGGGGCACGGCTGTTTGAGCGGCTTGGCTGCAATGTTGCCAATTGGCCACTCAGCACCTATCGCTGGCACAGCTATTACATCATGCGCACCGATGCACTCGATCGTTTCGGCACGCGGCTCGAGCATCGCATGACCCAAGCCAAGATCAAGGCGGTGATGGAAGAGGCAGGTCTGCGCGACATACGCTTTTCCGATTCCGTGCCATTCTGGTGCGCGGTCGGGCACAAAATATGAATTGGCTACCGAGCTTAATGACCGGCTACCGAAACACTGCTGGTTATGACGTCATTTATTCAGTCACGTTTGCAGTGCGCGACGCTTTGTAGCTCTTGAACCATTGGCGGAATGCTTAGCGGTAGCGCATCGGCGCCCTGCTCGAATGCTTCACGCCACAAGAATGTGCTAACTACATCGCCAATGCCGGATACGCTTCAGCGTGAGACGATCATGCTCTGGTGTGACAGCACTGATAACATTGGTCGCCGGGGCGCGGCCGAATTTCATGAAGATCGCGCCGATTGCGTGTGCACTCGATCAGGCGCGCGATTGGATTCATGTCGAAATTTTTCGTAGTATACGATTGATCCAAGGGGAGGACCGATATCGCTCGAATATCATCAAATTAATACAGACTGTCCCCCCAGTCCCATGGACTTTTCAGCTGCCGCAATTGCTCGAACAATGCCGATGCCTGTTTCAATTTGGGAAGCATCTGCTTTACCAGATCGAACGGCCTGCAGAAATGCACCCATCTCCCGCGTTAGAGGCAAGTCATCGGAATAGGCTGGATACGCGAGTTCGCCTTGTCTGCCGTAGAGCGCCAACTGCCGTTCGGCCTTGTCGTCAAAAACCAGGGTTCCATTTTCGCATACCACGGTCATTTGCTTGCGCCGAACGTGCGAAAGCCAGCTTATTGTTGAGATGACGGGTGTGTTACCGAATTGGAATCTCGACAACGCCGCCTCGGCCCTTGGACTGCCGGAAAGACTCCAAGCGGTGACGCTGTCCGGATTGCGGCAAAATATGACTTGCGCCATCGAGAGATCATGTGGAAGCCAGTCCCACAGGACGGATGAATCCGTACGGGGATTATCGTTCAGCCCCTCGCAAAGCAAATATCGGATGGCACCCAACGCCGGCAGCAATTTCAAAGCCGCGAGAAATACCGGGTGATAGAGATAAATGTGCCCGATAAAAATCACCGCTCCCGAGCGTGCGGCCGCGTCTCGTATGCGTTCAGCATCGGAAACCGTCGTTGTCATCGGCTTCTCGATGAAAGTTGCAATGCCAGCTTCGATGTATGGCAGCGCAGTTTGGGCATGTGTTGCGCTTTGGGTGGCGATCAGAACACCATCGAGCCTTGCTGGCGGGCGCTCCCCCTTCGCGATTGTCGTGAGCGATACGTCCGGGAACGACAATAGCGTTCGCTCGATGTTTTGACCCCATCGTCCGTGCCCGACGAGTCCAAGCCGGAGAATCATCCAACCACTCGCACTTTTAAAACGATCTGTTGGTGAGTGAGGAACCCGGATTTCCTGCTAATCTTTATAGTTGTCCTGCGCGCGTGCCCAAGCAACAAAGCGGGCAAGACCCGTTTGCAAATCCACCTGCGATGCGTAGCCCAAGTCCTTGGCGGCCTTCGTAAGGTCCGGACAGCGGCGCAGCGGCTCACCGGCGGGATAGGTGTCGGGATACGAAATGTAACGGAACGTCGCGCCCGGCACTACCGAAGAATACATCGTCGCGAGATCTCCCATGGAAATCTCGTTATTGGCATTACCGATGTTGTAGGGCTCGCCGTGTCTCCCGCTGAGGAGCGTCTTGAGGAAGCCAGAGATTGCGTCGGTAATGTAGCAAAATGTCCGCGTCTGCCGTCCATCTGCGGAATCCGGTGCAACGCGGACACTGATTCCAGCGCAAGGCGGACAGCAATCCGGTGATTGCGGACAGCAGGTGATGGCGGCGTAGAGCGCGCTCCCGTCGACAGTCGAATCAGCCGATCGGTCTCCCTGGCAACCAG
>CAZNSG010000356.1:0-4914 GCA_964575715.1 uncultured Hyphomicrobiales bacterium
CGCCTAATCTGTTGATGGACTTCGGCCGTGCGACCTGGGGCAACGCCGAACAAATGGCGCAAGGGTTCCTGACGTTCACGCTGTTGCCGCGAATGAAGTTGTGGGCAGGTGCCGTGTCGCGGCTCTTGTCGGCGGAAGAGCAAGCCAAGTTCGTCCCGGAATTCGTCGTCGACGCGCTAGTGCAAGCCGAAATTGCGGCGCGCTTCGAAGCCTATGTGAAGGCAGTCACGAACGGGATTTTCAATCCGAACGAATGCCGCGCGCTCGAAAACCGCGCACCCTATGCCGGCGGCGAGCAGTTCCGGGTGCCGATGAATACTGAGTCGCCGGAGGCGGCTTCGGTCGCGAGGCCGCGTCCGCCGACACAGCAGGCCAAGCCAAGGATTGTGGCATGAAAAATGAATTCGGCTTCGCGCTTGATTTTGACGTGAAAGCGGTTTCCGAGCAGGGCGAGTTCACCGGCTACGCCGCAATCTTCAACAACGAAGACCTTGGCCGCGACGTGATCCTGCCGCATGCGTTCACAAAATCCTTGCAGCAACGGCCCGTGGGCAAGGTCAAGATGCTGCGTCAGCATGATCCTGAAGAGCCGATCGGGATTTGGCTCGATCTCACCGAAGACAACAAAGGGCTTCGCGCCAAGGGCAAGCTGATTCTCGATACCGTGAAGGGACGCGAGACGCACGTGCTGATGCGCGCGGGCGCGCTCGACGGACTCTCGATCGGCTTCCGCACCGTCAAGGATCGCTTCGATCGGGCGAAGGGCATTCGCTATCTCGAAGAGGTTGACGTTCCCGAAATTTCCATTGTGACGTTCCCGCAAAATCCGCGCGCAACCGTCTCAACAGTCAAAGGCCATGACCCGGAGCGCGCGCGGGCGCTCGTGACGGCCATCAACCGGGCCAAGGAGGCCCTGCGAGCATGAAGCATAATCGTAGCGACGACTGGCGTGACTCGACTGCGCTCACTCCGCTCGAATTCAAGGGTGACGACAACGGTGGCGGCAATGAGCCCGATCCCGTGAAGGCGATCGAGGAATTGCAGGCCATGCTTACCGGCAAGATGGACGCATTCAGCACTGAGTTGAAAAAGGTCAATGACAAGGTGGACGCCGAGGTCGCCAAGCGCAACCGTCCGGGCACTGAATCGAAGTCGCAAGACGAAGAGGTCGAGCGCAAGGCGTTCGAAATTTTCCTGCGCAAGGGCAAGGAAGCGCTCGGCGTAGACGAAGTGAAGTCGCTGCGCGTGTCGGATGACACGCAAGGCGGCTATCTCGCCCCGCCAGAATTTTCAACTGAAGTTGACAAAAACATCGTGCAATTCTCTCCCGTGCGCCAGGCGGCGCGCGTTGGCCAGACTTCGAGCAGTTCGGTGATCGTTCCCAAGCGCACCGGGCGCCCCACGGCGACTTGGGTGGGCGAGACGGAAACGCGATCTGCCACCGAATCGGCCTATGGCCAGGCGGAAATTCCGATCGATGAAATCGCCTGCTATGTCGACGTGTCGAACAAGTTGCTCGAAGATGGCGCGGTCGACGTGGCGGCGGAAGTGGCGTTCGATCTCGCCGAAGAATTTGGCCGCGCCGAAGGTGCCGCGTTCGTATCCGGCGACGGCGTGAAGAAGCCGCTCGGAATCATGAGCGACACGAACCTGAGCTACACGCCCGGCGGTCACGCCACCGCGATCCAGGCGGATGGCCTGATCGATCTGTTCTATGCGCTGGCGCCGTTCTATCGCCAACGCGGCGGCTGGATGCTCAACGGAAGTACGCTCGCCGCGATCCGCAAGCTCAAGGATGGTCAAGGCCAATATCTCTGGCAACCGGGCCTCACGGTCGGACAGCCGGAAACCATCCTGGGCCGACCCGCGGTCGAGGCGGTCGACATGCCCAACATCGCAGGCAACGCCTTTCCCGTCGTGTTCGGCGACTTCGCCAGCGGCTTCCGCATCTATGATCGGATCACGCTGTCGCTACTGCGCGATCCCTATTCGTTGGCGACTTCCGGGCTCACACGCTTTCACGCGCGCCGGCGCGTCGGCGCCCGCGTGGTGCGCGCGGAAGCCCTCCGCAAGCTGAAAATCGCCACCAGCTAGTGAACCGTCGCCGGCCTCACGGCCGGCGACACCCGCAACCATTTATTCGGAGAACTTCTAATGCGTGACCAAGCAAACAGCATGCTAATCAAACGGGTGCTCAGTCCCGTTTCGGTTGCTGACAACACTGCGCAAGTCGGGCAGATCATCGACCGGCTTGGCTATGACAGTCTCACCTACTTGATTGCGCTCGGCTCGATCGCCGACGTGGACATGACGGCCGCGGTGCTGCTCGAAGAGTCCGATGCATCCGACATGACCGGCGCAATCGCGGTCGCCGACGCCGACATGATCTCACAGACTTCGGGCACCGCGCCCGAGACGGCGGCGGCGTTTCAGTTCGACGACGACAACGAAGTGCGGAAACTCGGCTACATCGGAAACAAGCGCTACACCCGCCTGACGATCACGCCAGCCGCCAACGCCAGCGCCGCGTTGCTCAGTGCGGTCGCGGTGCTCGGCCACCCGAACAGCATGCCGGTTATCCAGGCGGCGGCCTAACCGGGTGAAACCAATACCCCTCACCACGGACGTAACGGCGGGGGGCAAAGCGGCAGGCGCGCGCAAGCGCGAGCGCAGGATCATCCCGACCGTCGAGCCCATGCAGGCTCGCGTCTGCCGCAACTCTCTAAAGGCAAAGTGAAATGCTGATCGTCAACACGCCCGCCGCAAGCTTCGATCTCACCGTGCTCGCCACGGTCAAGGCCGAGCTTGGCATCACCGATCGCAGCGAAGATGAAAACCTTGCGCGCTGGATCACGCAGGCGAGCGATTCGATCGCGAAATACTGCAATCGCGTTTTCGCGAAAGAGACGGTGAGTGAGACGTTCCGGCTCAAGTGCCGTGAAGATGGATTACTGCTGACCCGATTCCCCGTGAGTGCGATCACGTCCGTTGTCGAGAACGACACGACGTTGACGACGGCGACCGATTACGAGCTTACACGCGACGGCGATAGCGGCGTTCTCAATCGGCTCCGCTTCGATCGCGAATGGACGTGGCCTATTGGCAAGATCGTGGTGACGTACACCGCCGGCTATACGCTCTTGCCTGATCTTCCCTATGGGGTGGAGCGCGCCGCAATCCTGCTTGTGAACCAATACCGCTATGCGGCCACGCGCGATCCCCTGCTCCGCAGTGAGACGACGGACGGCGCAGGCTCTTCCTCCTACTTCGATTCCGTCCTCAACGCCGGGCTCGCGCCCGAGGTCGAGGGTCTTTTGTCCAAACTTCGCAAGCCAGCAGGCGGGTGACACCCATGCTTAATCCCGGCGACTATTCTCTTGTCGATCTCGCGATCACGACAGCGCTCAGCGCACAAGCGCAAACGCCGATCCAAAATCTCGAAGGCATCCACGCCGTCACGATCGATTTCAAATTCGCGTGGGGCTCGGGCGGCACGACCTGCAAGGTATGGGTCCAGGTTTCATCTGACGACGGGCAGACCTGGAAGGACATTGCTTGCCGCGCCTTCACCACGTCGAGTTCGATCAAAACGATCAACCTCTCGGGGCTAACGCCGGTCACGACAGCGATCACGCCGACTGACGGCGCGATGGCTGATGACACCGTGCAAGACGGCGTGCTCGGCACGCTCATGCGCGCCAAGGTCACGAGCACCGGCACTTATGCCAACACGCTGCTGAGCGTGAAGATCAGCGCACGGTAATGAACGCGCTCCGAGCACAACTTGATCGAAGGTTGGCGCAACGGGGCGAGCCGATCTTTTTGCGCCGGCAAGTGAATGCCGGCTCGGCGAATACCTACGTTCAAATCCGCATGCCCGCGCTCGTGCGAACGCTCACGGTGGAGCAACTGATCGGGGCGATCACACAGACGAACTTTTTCATCATCTTGAGCCCGACTGAAATCCTTAAGCAGCAATGGCCGGGCGGCAAGGCGGCCACCATCGTCACCGCCATCTCGGGCGCGACCGATATTCGAATTCCGATCACGGGCGATGTTTGCTTCGTCCGCGGCTCACAGAAAGCCATTAAGCGTGTAGCGCCCGTGTTCGATCGGGGCGAGTGCATCCGCATCGAACTTAGCGTGCTGGGGTGATCGTCATGCCAATGCGCGCACCCCGAATTTGCCAGTGCGGTTTGAAGGTCGCGAGCGGCGCCGTCTGCATTTGTCAGCAGCGCCGCAAGGCGGACGCCGACAAGCGGCGGCCATCGGCGCGCAAGCGTGGCTATGACCGGCAATGGGACGAGGCTCGCGCGGCGTTCCTTGCACAGCCTGAGAATCGGTTTTGCTCGTGCGGCTGCGGACGCCGCGCCGATGTTGTCGACCACGACAAACCGCACCGCGGAAACAAGCTGCTGTTCTGGGATCGCACGAATTGGAAGCCGATGGCGTTCCAGTGCCACAGCGCGAAGACGGCCGCGGCCGATGGCGGATTCGGAAACCCCTTCCGCGTCGGAAGGGGTTTCGGATGAGAGGCGCGCGACCGGAGCTAACAGTGATCGAGGGCGGCGGCGACGATCAGGATCGCGAGCCGGAAGCCAAGCACTCCAACGAGGGCTTGCCGCTTCCGCCTGACGGCGTGCCCGAGGTCATGCACTCGGAATGGTTCGCAGTGCTGAGCGACCTGAAAGCGCGACGGCTGCTCAACAATTCAATGCTCGGCGTGGTGCGGTCTTACATCATGGCGCAATGGACGGCCGCGCAAGCGGAGAAATCGATCGAGCTGCAAGGCGTGTTCGTCTCCGGTGCGGGGGGCGCGATGAAACCGAATCCGGCAACCGGATTGCTGCGCAGCTCGCGCGACATGATCTCGCGCCTTGACGGCGAGCTTGGCATTACGCCGACTTCGCGAGC
>CAZNSG010000357.1:0-11328 GCA_964575715.1 uncultured Hyphomicrobiales bacterium
GTCTCGTCGATGAACACCAGCCGCGCCGGGTCAAACATGCCTTGCTCGCGCATCCAGCGCCGGCGCGCGCGGGCCACGTCCGCGCGCTTTTGCTCTGCCGCGTACAGAGTTTTTTTTAAAGCTGATGTTGCGCCGCTCGAAGAACCGCCACACCGCGCTGCGGCTGCCCGCGATCCTTCGCTTGTTCATCGCCGCAACAATCTCGTCCAGCGTTAAGTCCGGCTTGTCGGCAATCAGGCCCAGCAGAAATTCTGCGTGCTTCTCCAACCGCGAGGTGCTGCCACCGCTTGGCTTTGCCGCAACGCTCCCGGTCTGCTCGAAGCGCTGCACCCAAATCACAACCACGCTGGGGCTGAGCCCATAGCGTTCGGCAGCCTCACGCCGCGAGGCGCCGGTCTCAACCTCTTCAATCACTCGGCCACGCAAGTCGATAGAATAGGGCTTCGGCATCGCTCGCTCCCAAAAACGAATCAAGGCCGATAGACTCGCTCATTGACAAGGCGTTGGGAATCCTCCCGATTCAAGCAGAGCGAAATTTGCTCTAATGCGTAATCCGACCCATCGCGGGCACCAATTACAACGGTACACGGGCAGCATTCCCACGATCACGGACGAGGCTGAGCTGGAGCGGCGACTGTTTACGCCGGCTGGATTCCACGACGATTCGACGAAGCTGCTGCCCAACAATCCGTAGGTGCACGAATAGCTCAATCGCCGCGGTACGACGTTGATTCTTCTCAGAAATGAGTATCAGACTGAGCACGCTGACGGCTACAGTCGGCATATCCTGTCGAGCTTCGCTACGCGCGTAACGCCCTGGCACGCTCACTTGTGGCTCATCTAGATTGGCGGGTGAGGCGGTAGTTTGTTCCTACCCGGAAATGACTCGTCAGTTTACGGTAAACGTACTAACAGCCGACCAATAACAGTTCGAGAGTAGATTTGGATTTGAGCCACGCTCGAAGAGAGCCGCGCATATTTGATAGTTGCCAGTAATTTGCAAACGATCGCCTGGAACAAGTGCGTCTAGGCGTAGAGGAGTGCGGTCTTCACATAACTTGACGTCGGCAAGGCATGGGACTGCATATTCTTCGCCATTCGGAAAGAAGCGACTCACACCATCGGGCGGGTGGATGGCAACGAATAGATCCGCGACGATCGGCGCCCCTTGGCAGTGCAGATCGACGCTCACTTCGATTACTTCGCGGGTTTGCAGATGATCGCTACTCACCCGAAGCTCACTACCCTGCAACCGCTGTCTCACGTGCAGGTGGGGATCATGCGTCCCGGTCACTTTGAACCGATTGTGCCCCTCCATGCGGCCCAGGATGTAGTGCAGGTCGTCGCCCCGGTAGATCGGACACGACGTCGACTGGCACTCGTGCGGCAGCCGTTGCTCGGTTAATTCTCGGCGTATTCGTTGCATGGCCGTTCCGCTCCAGATCTGCTCAAACGGCTTATCGTTGACATTCCCAACCACGGCACTCGAAAAGCAGCAGAAATTTACGCCCCCATCGGACAGCACCACCGAGGTACCAAGCCAGGGCACGTCACACAGCGGTCGCCGTGGCGCCGCATCGATCCAAAGAACACGGTTCGGGTTAGCCGTCGTGGTCAAAGCGCTGCCTCCTTCAGTACCATTTCGTTGCTTGCCTCCCTTGGTGCTACTTCGTCGCTTGCCTCACGCGGTTCTACTCCTTTACTTGCCTCCTGCGGTTCCGATTCTTTGATTGCTGTGGGCAGCTCGATGAACAAACCCAACATTTCTGCCGCCTGACGAGCGTTCTTGATCTCGCGGTTGTACTCATGGACAAACGCGCTTGTGCACTCTTCTCGGTAATCGAAGCTGCCGCCGCTCTTCGCTTCGACCCGCCAATCCATCCCGTCGTACTCGTGCAGGCGATAGTATTTGATGGCGTCCACTTTCAACGCCTTCGCAAGAAACACCATCGGCAGCATGTCCTTGACGCTGCTCTTGGTAATTACGAAGGAGAGGGTTATCCACGTTCTGTCCCTCCGCACCTCGAATCGCTCAACATAGCTCTTGATGTTGCGAACAACGCGCCAGAAATTCCATCCGCGAATCCGCAGGAAGGTTTCCGGCGTGGCAGCGTCGATCGAAAAGTTCATCGAGAGATAGCCGGGATATGCGGTCAGAACGTTCAGGTATTTCGGCGTGCAGACGGAGCCATTGGTGTTAATGAACAGCAATGCCTCGGCCTCCGCACATTGACGAACAATGTCGAAGAACTCGGGATCGATCATGAACTCGCTAATGCCATGGAACGCGAGCCAATCGGATCTAGGAATTAACGCCAGCAAACTTCTCCACGTCTCCGCCTCCAGCTTCGTCCTAGGAATTTGATTACCGACACGATGATCGGAACAGTAGACACACTTGAAGTTGCAGGTATTTGATCGCGCGAGCTGTAGCTGCGCAGGAATGGAGTTGACGGCGGCAATGCCGTGGGAGAATTCCCAGAGCGCGCGATATTTATTTATCTGGTTGGGCCTCAAGTCGCTGGCTGCCATGACCTCTACTTTCGTGGGTTGCGGCGGGCGAGCTGATCGGCCCGTACGGAATGGTCTAGGTCGAGTTTCAGGCTGCGTTGATAAATTATACCTGAAGTTTTGCTGATACAAATTATGATGAAGGCAAAGAACGAACTTACCGACATGTCGTAGTGCGCCGCGACCGAGAGCGAACAAGAGGTGAGCACGGCGGCCATGTTTTATACGGGGCCCCAAATGAACAGGCAGGCAAGCATGATTGAGTCAATGATTGCAAACAGTCGCCCTGTGTCGGTAGACCGTCAGGATCTATAATAATTTATTCCACACGCATCGCTTCGACAATTATCTCCATTTTTGCCACTCCGATGAACTCAAACACGATCGCGGCTAGTCCATAAACCTCGTGAAGCCGAATGGACGCCTCGGACGCTTCCTGTGGAAGCGGTCGCACGGATGCTGTTCCGATCAGCTCACCGTTTCGTTGATCGATAACCTTGATATGCATCAACGGTGGCTTCGAACTGGTTGCCCGCAATTTTGCTGTGAACATGGAATTACCACACAGCGGTACATCGAAAAAGAACAGCTTGCCGGGATTCTTGGGAGGAAGATTATTCGTCGACTGAATCCGCTTATTTCTGACACGAAGGTAGCGACTGTCCACATAGACCATCGTTTCATTCGTATTGCCATGCTCTTGCAGCTCATCAGCCGCATCGTTCCTCAGAGCCAATGAAGATCCATCTCGTATGTCTGTCTGCGCGAGTTGCTTACCTTGCATCGTTGCATTGCGGCTCAGTGACGGTTTCTTATCGCGATCCATCATTTCAGGCAGCGGGTGTCCGCCGAATTCCATGATGCTTCCCGCGACCAACAATTCTGCTAGGTCCATCGTTGGGCGCAGGCGCATCGACCTTGTCGCGAGAGCCATCATTTGTCGGACTCGTTCTCTCGTCGTACCATTGCCAGCCTCGATCTGCAGGGACAATTCGGGACGCCCGATCGCGGCGGCCAATTCGGCCAATCCACTATTTTCACTACTCACCTGAATTGATGTCAGTGGATGCTCCGGCGATAAAAACGACGAGCATTCAACTGGAACTCTTTCCTGCCGCTGCAAATGCGTGCGGGATTTCGACATCGCAAACCAGGTCGCACCGCCCAAATGCACCGTCGGTGAAATTCCGAGTGCTGCGGCGGAAAGTTGAGCTTCCTTGAAATGGTTGCGTCGCAGATCACTACTTGTTCGTGTTTCGACTGCCCCGACCATCGGAAGAATCTGGAGCGGCACCTTGGAGAGACGGCACCGATGCATCAACGACTGTCCAAGAACCAAGGCGGAATTCAGCGCGTCCATCTGTTTGTCATAGAGCTCCAGCGAAGACAGTTCGCATATCAACCCTTTTGTCGATACTCCCCAGACCGCTCCTCCAATCGGATATCCGATTCCGGAGAGTCCCGGAATATCTCCGCTCGGAAGCTCTTCTATTTCCGGTTTTGCCCCGATATCGCGGCGCACCGCTGCAGCACACGACACTACTACTGGATTTTGTTGGCTGAGGATATTGAGTGCCAATACAAAGAAGGGCGTAAGAATTTCAGTTTCTGCGTCGGCAAAGAAAACGGAAGACGATGCGAGAATAACCTCACGAGCTTGCTCAACGGCTGTTGAGTCCGATACGCAGATAGACACTGGTGCGGATCCTGGAGCTCCGTTGAACATATCAAACAACGCATGCTGCAAATCACCGCGTCGAGATGACAGGATGAGATACGCGGCGCGCTGGCCAAAGCGCTTGATATGGGAACTGAGATTCGCGATCAACAGGGAAAGACTGCAGGCGCCTCTGTCAATAACTACAATTAGCGGAACTAGGGAATTTTTTGAATTCAATTCGAATTTCACGATAGGAGACGAGCTAAATGCAGTCTTCAGCAGATCGGTTCGATTTTCGGCCACATGTTGATGCCATGCCGACCATGTAGCAAGATTATCCTTGGGATTGAAACGCGGACGTCCGAGTCGTGCTCCATGATCGAGAATACGTGCAAGCAGCTCTGACAGTGCTGCCGTGTTTGGCTGCACCATCATGTCGTCCCAGCAGCTTGGGTCTACCAATTCGTCCGCGCCGCTGCCGAGTGTGCTGACGAACGGTATACCAGCTTCCATGCACTCGTAGATGACACATGGACTGTTGTCAGCGAGCGAGGGCATGACTGCCAATCGTCCAGCTCCACTGAGATAGGATAGCGCCTCCTCTTGATTGAAGTCAGTGAGTAACTTCACTCGGAAGGGCCAGTTAGAACTCCGATTGATGATCTGAAGATCAGATGAGAGGCCGGATGCATCGGTAGCTCGTCCTAAAAAGGTTACAACCTTTCCCGTAAGCCGGTTCGAAAATCGGTCGAGCGCCTCGCAGAACAGCCAAAGCCCTTTTCGAATCTCAAGGCGTCCAAAGAAAACAAGCTCGTCAATCTGAATGCGCCGTTTTTGGCTATTGGTGCGTGGATTTTGCAAGAGTGGATACGGTTGAACAAATGTCTGAGCCGGTAGACGCCAGCCGTAGCTCTCATACTTCTGAAGCAGATAACTGCTGGGCCCTATCACAACATCAGCCAATTCGACACTGCGTCTTTCCAGTCCCATCATTTCCAAGTCTGAGGCGTCGCATGCGTATTGGTCATTGATGTCGCAAACCCACTCCGTCGAACCATGTGTAATAACGCAGTACAGTTGTTCTGAATAAGGTCCCAGGCCGGCGCGCTTAGCTGCGAGCGAATAATAGCCGTTACCATGACTCTCATTGAAGTAGACAAAATCGAAATCGGCGCTCCCAATGAATTCCTTCACCTGCCACGACTTATCGAGCCACGACCGATACCTTCCACGGTGAGGAATGTGTTTGACAATAATGCCCTTGGCTCCGAGGGCATCAACCCAATGCTCCCAGGGCTTATCTCCGGATACAGGTTTACCGTTTTCGACGAGAGTATAAAGCAGCGTCACCTTATGCCCGTCGGCGACAAGTTGATTAAGAAGACCACTCGTTGCCGTAGCGATGCCTCCGTTTTTGACGGGGCCTAAAAATTCGGACGATACGACGCAAACACTCATGGGAGCGCCGCTCCCACCCACAAAATTCATTTCTGATAAACGTTTGATCATTGCTGGTGCACTCACACGTGTCGTATGAACCGCGGATTTACCCATCGTGCAAAAGCACCTTCGACTGAATCATCGGGATTTACCATTTCAACACCAATGAGTACTTTGCATTTATCGCGAATTATCGTCGGGCATTCGACATCCCATCGGCACTGATTGCTTGCACAAACAATTTGATCGGCAGACCAACGATGCAACTTGCTTAAGGACATAAATTCAAGCCTAAATCGGATAGGATTTGCCTTTTCGGGCACTTCGATTTCAGATCTGAAGCGATCGATCTTGCTCAAATCAACGGATGGAAAAATAATCGCGGCAAGCCCTTTATTGACTGGATTTACATGTATGACGACATCTTTTCCGGTGTGCAGAACTCTTAATGAGTAATCGTAATCAAGATTTAGACACTTATGCATGTTTGCGGCAATCGCATCGATTAAGCTGATGGTATGAACCGCCGATCTAACAACCTCGGTCCGCCCCACCACCTTCGATGTTTTCTCGTCGATCGCAACGATGGCACAAAGATCGATGGCTAGTTCTATTTGACTGCTGCAGTGGGCAATTGCTGCTAACTGGCCGAGATGTTCCTCCCGTGCGACGGCCGTAGCAATCGTCGAATCTATGTCACCTAAATTGACAATCTGGCGTCCAATCTTTTCTTCGATGCGTTTGAGGTATTCTGCATTAGCGCGGTCTCGCTCAAGATTTAAACCGGTATCTACCGCCAGACGCGCAAGCACCGATTGATCTGTACCTGATGGATGTCCCGACGAAGAATTCACCGAGGAGCGCATGAAATGTCCGAGGCGAAATACTTCGAATGGGGCCTCCACAACTGCCTGTTCAATGACTTCGTCTGGCACTAGTTCAAATTGTTTTCCGCACGAATGGAATTCCATTAGGACTTCGTGGATCCAATCTTCCATACGTTTCAGACGACCATATATTTTATCAAATGGCGTTATACTGCTGAAAATCCCCAACAATTCAGATCGCATTAAAACAAAACCGCTATTTGATTCCTGTAGCAGCGGAAATAAGGCGGACGCATTCCCCATGAGATATCGATCAATTTTTCTTGCATCTTCCAGGGCGCTGATAAAAGGCTCGCGAGCGGCTGTCTTTTCCGCCATTCTCACTGCAACCATGCCGGTTACAGCAGCAATGTTATTGTTAGAATCAAAGCAATTCCTTGCGCGCTCAATCCATGTCGGTAGCAATAATTGGGTGATGTGACACAAACCCACCACTGTGGATTCGCGACGACTTAACGATAGTGTAAGCTCGCCAAATTCGTCGAAACCACTAACTCTGATAGACGGCATTTCCTTGCAATGCTTTAGATGCGTTTGAAGGTCGAGTGCATTTTCTGTCAGGACTTCGATTTCAACGCGCCCATGGTATGCTCGAATCACTTGTCGGAGTTCGGCAGCGGCCTTCTTTGTGTTGAATTCCGGCGGGATTACAATTATTAGAATGGGCCTGAGCGGCACGCTGGAGTCGCGTGATTTTGGTGTTAGTTCTTTGCTACTAGCCAACAGGCGCTCGATCCAATCCGAAAACATGCGTTCCAGTTTTTTTTCGTCAATGGAGCGCCGACCCGTTGATGCACCATTCTTCAGCACTTCCAAGAGTTTTTCGCAGAGGCCGTCAACCGACGGCTCGAACATATTGAGCTGCCGACTTTGCTCATCGACCAGCTCTTCTCCACCACTTCCAGAACACGCTAGAAATGGGATTTCTTCCGTGAGACATTCCAGCACTGTGCTGGGGCTATTGTCCTCCGGAGACGGCATGATGGCCAGTCGACCGTCACCCTTCAGGTAGGCAAGCGCTTGCTTATGGTCGAAATTGTTCAGCAACCGAATCTGGAACGGCCACGTGGCTGATTGTCTCAGCAGCAGTTCGGCGGTCGATACACCATCCTCAACGGTCGCCCTGCCTAAAAATGTCACAACGGTGTCGGCCAACTTGTATTTCAGCCGATCAAGCGCACGGCAAAACATCCAGAGGCCTTTTCGATTTTCCAGGCGCCCGAAAAAAACGATTTCCTTTACTGCTATACGTTTTGGGGATTGACTTAGAGTGTGTTCCTCCGGAATGAAATTTGGCAGAACAATGGAATTGTCCGGAACGACCCAGCCGTAGTTACGGTATTTACGCAAGATGTAGGAACTCGGCGCCTTCAACGCGTCAGCGAGTTCGATGCTCCTGCGCTCCATTTCTATCACACGGAGCTCTTCAAATGTAGCAACCGGAGCCAAATTTAAATCGGAGATCCATTGTGTGGCGGCGTGTGCGGTTACGCACATTAATGTATTCCGAAGGTGCGTATTGCCAGTACGGCGCGCTAATAATGGGTAATATGCAGTGCCATGAGTATCATCAAAGAAAACCAAATCGTATTGATTGCGTAGCAGGTGTTGCATCGAAAGATAGGACTTGGCTTGCCAATCGTTCCATCGACCTGGATGATCGACACACATCAAGTTGACACCAAGCTTGCGATAGGCCGCGACGTGGTCGACAAATTGACCATGTGTGCTGAACGGAGTTCCGTCATGAACTTGCGTGTAAAGGACATCAACCTCGAATCCGTGCACGCGAAGAATCGATGCCAACGCTCGATTGGTAGTGCCGATGCCACCATTAGAAAAGGGGCCGGCGATTTCGCTGGTTACGATGCACGTTTTTGCACCCACCGGCGGTAGGCGGACTTGAACTGGAAATGCGACACCCGATTCAAGCACAACTTTATTCATTGTAATTTCATCACTCAGTAATATCGACACTCAACAACGATTGCCCAAAGAACAGGGCAAACGCACCACATGTAGCGGGGCTAAATTTGCAAATCGCTGCCCGGGATTAAATGAACCCGAAGTTGTCAAACGCGCGCGTTACCGGTATCCGCCCCCAACTTGACCAACGACATCTGGGTCTCGCGAGCACCCAGCTGCACGGGGGTCTTGCAAGCACCGTCGACTTTCCGCCAACACTATCGGTGCGTCTCCGGCCTCAAGCTGATTGATGACCAAAACCCGCAGATTTTCATCGATTGTCGATGCAGAATCGACAATAGCAACCAGCAAGTTCTTTGATCTTTCCGCCGTCTCCGACGTCACACCTAAATTTACAATACCGGCCAACAAGTTCGGAAAACCCTCGATCTGTTCGCGCGATGGAATCCCAAACATCTTTGTCAGGGCATTTTCTATCGATTCACCCGTGAGTGACCCTTTGGTCCGCTTAATTAGGTCGAATAAAGGGTCGACATTAATACTGGCCAAAACCCGTGCCGCAGTGATAGCCACCACTGGCTTGTCAGTACGAGGAAGCGATGCGTCGGCGGATTGTTGTATGCCTGCAGTAAGAGCGAGCACGCTTGCCGCTCCGAGGACAGCTTTCTTGTAATCCATGGCCTACCCCCCCTACAAAACAACGTGGACGTACAAGCTAACCATAAGTTGCTTGAGCCACTGAGGTACGTTTTTCAATAAATGCGGCACGTAGGCAGTAACTTGTTAACATCAATTCTTAGTGAGTGGATAAAAGATGAGCGTGAAATTAAGCCCCCGATATTGAGGATATCGACACTGCCAATTTGAATAGGGCAAGATCTCTATGTAGAATACGTCGAGTAATTGCAAGCTTTTAGGCGGTGGCGACAGTTTTTTGATAAAAGAAATCAAGTCGTCTGGAGCTAATCTTTTTTAGTCGCCATCATTGGCCGCTTCTGATGGTACCTATCAATATAAACCCAAATATTTGGATCGGTTTGCGACTGTCGCTTCACAAAGTCGTGACTCGTCTTGGACCAAAGCACAATCTTAGAAGAGAGATTGTCGAGGACAAAATCGCCTTTGTCAGTGCGCACGATCAGTACCACGTGCCCTTTTCTCTGCTTTGTCCAAACGATTGTCAGTAGCAATGCTTCTTGCGGAAACCCAATCTCCATAAGACGACGGCGCTTGAGCAGCGCATAGCCCTTGCAGTCACCGAAACCGTCATCGGGATAAACCCATTTATTGACCGTGCCCCAATGCCGCATATCGGTCATCGGCTTTATATTCTTATTGACCCAGGCATTGGCGCGCAAAATGGTATTCCATGTTTCGGAAGTTAGTTTGATCTCACGAGGCTCACTCGATTTTGTGTCACATTCAAATGAATAGCGATTGCAGAAAGCATCCCAGCCTTTCGGCGGCTTTGCATTCTCGACAACACTCGTAAAATCCAATGAACCGCGTGAAGTGGGCCGCGCTTCAACCGAAATAACCGATGCCCCAATCAGCGCCGATGCTACAATCGAAAATAAAATCGATGTCGCGGTTGGTGTAAGTCGAATAGCCATGGCAACCTCAAAGTGTCAAAATTATACCATGCTATCGGTGAATTCTTCAATAATGAATTAATTTTCCCCCAAACAAAACTTAGTTCGCACGCAGACTGCTAGACTTCTCTGCCGCTAAGATTGTGCGACATCCGTGACGCGTGGATGAGCCCTTTGATGCCAGGCCCATGCGGTTCGTATGATGGTGCCTAAGTCGGATCGCGATGCGGAAAAACCAAGACGTTCCTTTGCCCATCTTGAGTCGGCAATAAGCACTGGCGGGTCCCCAACCCGTCGCCCGCCTGTTAGGGAAGGCATTCTGGTATTGGTGCTGCTCTCGATTTCCGCCAAAACCTGTTTGACAGAATGACCAAGACCGGTACCGAGATTAAACACGCCACCATTCTGGTTAGCCAAAAGATTCCGCAACGCGAGCACGTGGGCGTCGGCAAGATCGCAAACATGGATGTAATCGCGTATGGCTGTCCCATCAGATGTGGAATAATCTGTGCCAAATACTTGAAAGTGTTCGAGGTGCCCCTGAAGCCACATCATTGCCCGCGGGATCAGGTGCGTCTCGTGAGTCCGAAGTTCGCCGATCTCAGCGTCAAAGCCGGCGCCGCAAGCATTGAAATAACGCAAGGCAGACCAATGCAGACCGTAGGCGCGACTGTAATCGGCCAGCACCCGCTCGATTATAAGTTTGGACATACCATAAGGATTGATCGGATTAGGCGGCGTCTTTTCGCTAATGGGTTGCTCATCCGGCGCTCCATAAACCGCACATGAGAGAGCCGGCCCCGGAAATCTGCACAGGGCGATAAGTGGAGTTTCTGCCTGACGGCGGGCACGCTGTGCCCAGCGAATCAGGAGAGACCATGAACAGACGACCGCGCCGGAACCACACACCGGCCTTCAAGGCGAAGGTGGCGCTTGCCGCCATCAAGGGCGATCGGACACTGGCTCAGCTTGCGGAGCAGTTCGACGTCCACCCCAATCAGATCACCTCGTGGAAGGCGCAGCTGGAGGGCGGGGCTGCCGATGTTTTGGGTCCCGGCGGCGGCAACGGATCGGCACAGCCTGCCGTCGACGTGAAGTCGCTGCACGCCAAGATCGGCGAGCTGACACTGGAGAACGATTTTTTGGAAGGAGCGCTCGGCAAAGCAGGTTTGCTGAGCGCAAAGCGATGATCGACCGTGGCCATGTTCTTGCGATCACCAAGCAGGCCGAGGCGCTGAACATCATCCGTGGCAGCGTCTACTACCTGCCGCGCCCGGTGTCCGCCGCCGACCTTGCGTTGATGCGGCGCCTT
>CAZNSG010000358.1:0-18018 GCA_964575715.1 uncultured Hyphomicrobiales bacterium
AAGGCGTGAAGTCTTGTCCGAGAGCCGGATGCGGGAGATCTGCCTGTCCGGTTCGACGAGCGGGATGTGGAAACGGAGCCATGGTGGAACTATTGAGGCACCGCCAGACGAAAGAGGCGGCAACAGATATGTTCTACCTACCGCCACCGCGCCACATCTCGACTCTACCATTTTCGCCGCGCCTGGTCGTGTCGGGATCGGGTCGATGTCCGCAATGCTCCGATAGAGACGACCGGTCCAATAAATGCGATCTGTCGCAAAGTGCCATTACCGACCAAGATGCAATGCAGCAAACAACATTGCTATTCAATTACCTGATCGGCGCGCTCCAGTAGCGTGGTGGTACGGTGATTCCAAGTGCTTTAGCACCATGGGGACGCCACCCGACATCAATCCCATAGTTCGATTGAAGCAACCTAGCTTTTCTTCGGCGACCAACGATAGGCTTTGGCGCACGCGCCGCCCATCAGCATCGCTCGCTCACTGTCGCTCAGGCGGTCGGTCTTGAGGAATGGCTCGACGGCCTGCTCGTAGTTGACGACAGCGTATGCACGTGTCCAGTCAGTGCCCCACAGGCAGCGGTCGAAACCCCAAGCGTCGAACACGCGGGCGAGCGGATCCCAGATGTCTGGGAACGGATACGGTTTTCGGGACAGTGTGCAGGCGCCGCTCACCTTAATCACCGCGTTCTTGCGCTTGGCAAGGTCCAACACCTTCGGCAGATCAGTCCACGGCTGCGGCGGGGCCAGCGGCGTGCGGGGCTGCAGAATCGCCAGATGGTCGATGATGAAGCGCGTATCGGGGTGGCGGTCGATCACCGCCGTGCCGGCATCCACATTGCCCCAGAACAGGATGTTGACTGGAAGGTCGTGCTGTGCGGCTGCCCGCGCGATCCGGTCGAGACCCGGGTCCTTCGGGTCGCGATCGCGTCCCGGCTCCTTCGTCATCATGATGCGAACGCCGACTGCGCCCGGTGTCCGTTTCCAGTCGGCGATGACATCGCCCACCGCCGGATCGTCCGGGTCGACTGGCTTGACGATTGCGAACCGGCCGGGATGTGCCCGTTGCACTTCCACCGCATAGCTTGCGTCGTAGCGGTACATGGAAAAGGCGGAGATGAAGATTGCGCCGTCGACGCGGACCTTGTCCATCGCCGCCACCATTTCGTCACCCGTGACGTGATCTGGCCAGTTCGGCACACTGTGCCAGGGTCGCTTTGGAGTGTTCGCCTCATAAGCATGGACCTGGGAATCAATGATCGTCATCGGGGAAGCTCCTCGGCGAAAATCTTGAGGCGGGTGCGCCGCAATGTTATTGGCATTTCCCACACAGTGAATCCAGCCTGAAGGGACGACATGATTCGCGCAGCCATTGTCGGATTAGGCCGTTGGGGAATTTCGCTCGTCAACGCGATCCAGGACAAAACCGACGACATCCGCTTTATTCTTGCGCATACGCGCACACGCGCGAAGGTGGAGGATTTCTGCCGGAGCAAGGGGGTGCGCCTGGTCGATGATTTCGACGCGATCTTATCCGACCCGGATATCGATGCCGTCGTGCTCGCGACACCTCACAGCCAGCATGAGGACCAGATCAAGCGATCGGCGGCGGCGGGCAAACACATTCACGTCGAAAAGCCGATCACGCTCGATCATGCGAGCGCGCAGTCTGCGGTCGAGGCCGCGCGTCGGGCGGGTGTCGTGCTAGCGGTCGGCTTTTGCCGGCGTTTCCATCCGTCCATCGACGAGGTCCGGCAGCGGCTGCTTGACGGGCGATTGGGCAAGCTCGTTGCCATGGTCGGACAGCACACGACCGCCACGGCAATGTTTGTCCCAACAGGAAACTGGCGGGCTGATCCCAACGAGGTGCCGGCAGGTGCGATGACCGCCGTCGGCATGCATCTGCTCGACCATATGATCGAGTTCGCCGGGCGCGTGCATGACGTACAATGCGTCACGGCGCGACATGGCGACGTGCCGGCGGACGATACCACGACCATCCTGCTGCGGTTCGACAAGGGCGTCACCGGGACGATTTTCTGCTCGGTTGCCACCCCCACAAGTTTCAGATTCAGCACCTATGGGTCGCTGTGCATGGCGGAAGTGAGCGGGGCCGCGCTGGAGCGCGTCCGCTTGGTGCCGTTACCGCAACACGCGCCCACTGGTCTGGTCACCGCACCGCCTGATCAGGTCATAGAGCATGACGGATTCGATATGCTTCGGACCGAACTGCTTGAATTCGCCCGCTGCATCCGCGACAAGCGCATCTATCCTGTCGATCTTGAAGACGTCCTCCATGGGATGGCGGTATTCGACGCTTGCGTGCGATCGGCCGAGAACGGCGGCATCGTGAATGTTCCCGCGGTCTGATTACCTCTCGTCTTTGCACGGACTGTTCTAAGACCGGCGTGTCGAGTCCGCTTTGCACACAACAGCAAACATCACTCAGTTTTTGGTGATGTCGGATAGTGCCAATCGCGTTCATTCCGATTACCTACTGAGTGCAATTTCGACGCTTCATTTGAGTGCCAGCGGAGGTATTGCGCAGCGTTTGATTTAGGCGCTGAGTGATTTCTTGGGGGAAAATCCTATGCTGGGCCTTAATCGTTGCAAAATCGCGCGCAACTTTGACCCCGCCTGTAAAGTCTCCCAGCGCATTGATCTCGTTGCGAAAGATTGAAATTGGGGGAGTCATCTTTCGCGACCAACCGTGACCCCATCCAAGATGTGGGTTCACGCGAGTAATCAATGAGATGCTTCAGCCTTGGAAGGGGTCGCAATTGGACGCGATTTTACAAAAGAGTCCGCCAAGTCGTGATTAAGTTGCACGCGCAGGGTCTTGTGACCTTCGGGGATCCTGAGAACCCCTTTTGGATTATAAGGCGCGCAGATGACAGGACTCGCTTATTGTCTCGCGATGAGGAGCATGTGCTGTCAGCAATTCCGCGAGAATATGTGACGACTGTCGTCAAGATAAGGCTGGCGGCGAGCATGCCTGAAAACAAGGTCCAGAAAATACTTGCAGGGTTGATTGCCAGCCGCTTCGTCGAAGAATTTGAAGGATTTCAGGGTAATCGAGTTTATCGGCTCACCGAGACCGGTAATAACCATCCCCAACGCGATCAATCGGCTCGCCGCGCAGCGGTTCCACGCCTACCTGTTGAATCAGACCGTGTTCGCAAAGTGCTTGCAACTATTCTGGATTCGGGGGCGTTGCGCATCAGAGACGTGACAGATGCACTGAGAATTCCGCGCCAATCGATAAATGCGCTCATGCAGTATCTCAAGCGAAAGCACTTGGTGAAAAAAACTGGTCCAGAGTTTGATGCACCATATTCGCTGACGGACGAAGGGCGCGCAGCCTTGGCGGAAATGACACGAAGACTTGCCGCATAGTTTCTATCGCTCTTCCCGAGCGGAAAAATACTTTGGCCGGTCTGGGTCATTCGCGCGATTTTGCCACATTTTGCGCGTGTCCGGTTAGCCACGGGCGCTCGGCCGCAAGGTCAGCGACGAATTTAAGGTCCCGCTTTGCCGTAGCCACCATCGCGAGCTGCACCGTGCCATGAACGAGAGCAAATGGTGGGGCACGTTCGGACTTAACCCAATGCCGGTCGCGGCCCGGCTTTGGAATGAGACGTATGGGATGACGCGGCCAAAATCAGGCGCCCTGGGCGAAACGATGCCAAAAGCCAACGAGAAACTAAACACCAACGGCACTGAGGTCAGGGGCGGGCGATCGAAACTGGATGTTGATGTGAGCGCTCATGACATCGCAAAGACAGATTGACGCCAACCGCCGCAACGCCCTGCTCAGCACAGGGCCTCGGACCGAGAATGGCAAACGGCGCTCACGCCAGAATGCATTCCGGCATGGCCTCACCGCCGAAAGCGTCATCGGCGGTTTGGAAGACGCGGCGCAATACCGCACTTTCGAAGCCGAGATTGTTGCAGAATATGATCCGCAGTCCGTGGTCGAACGCGAACTCACCTATCGATTCGCGTCACTGTTGTGGCGATTGCGGCGGGCAAGCTTGATCGAAACCGGCCTCCTGCGCATCCAATCCGAGATCGTGCAAACGCGTGGCAGAAAATCGGACTCTACCTCCGCACCCGAGAGCCGAGTTTTCTCTTCGGCCGTTCGTTGGCTCAGCATGGCGCGGGACTCTTCGCATACCAATGGTGAGAAAGAATGCCAAGAGTCCGAAAATTCAGAAACGGAAAATGGGGCCGCCGCCGAAAGTATTGATCTATCAGGTCATGGTCAGAAATCCGCGCAGCGGGCTATTACCTGTTGCTTCTTGCGACTTACCAATCTCAACAGCGACCCTTTTGAACGCATCGGTCGGTATGAGGCCAGTCTGTGGCGCCAGTTCGTACAAGTTCTTTTCGCGCTCAATGAGGCGAAGCACCACCACGTCGTTGCATCGCGCGGCCGCTTCACGCCGCACCCACCGCAATGGTGAGGCAACGGTTCATGCCGAGACTCGTGGCTGAGCAGATTAGTTCTGGCGTTTAGTCAGCCGACTGCATATCGATCACCGCAAATCCCTCTTTTCGTGCCGCGGCGGCGAGACGATCGTCGAGCGTGACCATTTCCAACGATGCCGGCCGCCGCTCCGCGGCCAAGAATGCTGCCGCAAGTTGCAGCGCATCGGCGGCACGCAGCAGGTGCACACGAAGAAACCGCACCGCGGCTTCTCGGACGGAATCACTCGGATCGACCTCGTGCCACGCAGTCGCCAGTTGTCCCAACCGCTTCAACGCAAGCATTACCGATCGTGGGCTAAGCGAGTCGTCGCGTTCGAGGCGAGCCAAAGCCGAAACGCATTCGACTTCGGAGCCCCACCACACCAGCATGGTAGGGTCCTTCGCAACTAGCGCTTGCAAGCGCCGCGTCGCTGGCTCGGCGACCAGCAGCGGCACGACCGCGGAAGCATCCCAGAATATCACCGATTTTCCCGCCGCTCCGCGATAAGCGCCGCCACGGCCGAGGCGCCGCGCTTTGCACGCGGGGGCTGCTCGGCAAGGAGCGTTCGAGAGAGGGAAGCGCGGCCGGGCCGTATGACGCCCTCGCGGATGAGCCGCGACAGCCGACCGTTATGTTCGGGCTCCCGGCCGGTCATAACGGGCTCGAGACGTGCGACCGGGCGCCCGCGGTCAACGATCAGAACCGGCGAGCCGCCCTTAAGCCCATCGATGAGGGCGCTAAGACGGTTCTTGGCTTCGGTAATACTGGCTTTTTTCATACGAGCTATAATAGCTTAAATGCGTTAGCTATTCAAGCCGAATAAGCAATATCGGTCTACACCGGAAAACCGCAACGGCCGGTCCTACGCTTAGTCGCCTCTTCCCGCTGGATCGGTCTGATGGGATCGGTTGAGCTTGCAAAGATTTGCCGGGCCACGTGTTCTCGCCGTTATGATGCTGGTGCTTTTTGGCACTCGATCAGGCGAAGTACCACCGCATGGCCGCAGCGCGCGGCCGCTTCACGCTGCGCCCGCCGCAATGGTGAAGCATCTGGGGAAGGACCAAGTACGAGCACTTTCTATTGGCGATCAGCTTAGCCTCGGACGATACAATGAAAATTGGGTTCGTTTCGTAAAAAGCGAATTGTTTAAGGGTAACGAAGGCGCCAAGACCGCCGTGACATAATCCGGCAGTAGCAAACGGCAGCGGCGGCGCTGCGATAATCAGAACGGTTCCGGCGTTTGCGGCCTCGGTGCACTTGATAAACGTGCCGCACCATCGCAGCGAAATTTGCGGGCTACGCTATGAGGCGATTGTTTCTTTGGAAAGAATAATCCTGTGATCAACCTGCAGCCTTTGCCGAGGCAAATTAAAACGCTTGCCATGCACGGAGAAATGCCGTACATTGACTTTGAGGAGAACGTCATGCCGTCTGTGCGCAGAGCAAAATCATCGCCGAAACGGGAGCGCAAGACGCAACGGCTCGAATTGCGCGTAGCGTTGTCCACGAAGAAGGTGATCCAGCAAGCCATGTCGCTCACTGGACTTGCTGCTGGCGATCTTGCCTATGAGGGTGCGCGACGGCTGCTCGACGAGCATCAGCGCATGGTTCTTTCCGGCGCGGATCGCGACACTTTTCTGGCAGCAATCGACCGCAAGCCCGATCCCGCTCCGCGCCTTGTCGCAGCGCTAAAGCGTCACCGCCATCTCTTCGGCTGATCGAGCATGATTAAAGCCGTCGAGCCGTTCGGAAAACATGACCGAGCGATGTTTTCCTGCGGCGTAGCCGCGCTGGATGATTGGTTCCGTCTTCGCGCTGGACAGGACGAGAGGCGCAATGTCGCACGTGTCTTTGTCGCGATCGACGACCAGTTTGGAGTTGTTGGTTTCTACAGCTTGAGCTCGTTTACGCTCGCCATCACCGACCTGCCGGTCGAGTATGTCAAGCGTTTGCCGCGGTATGACGCTATTCCGGCTGCTCTCATCGGGCGTCTCGCCCGCGATGAGCGGGTTCGTGGCGAAGGTGTTGGCGACCTTCTGCTTGCCGACGCCGTGCGCCGTGTACTTAGCGCCGCCCGTTCGCTCGCGGTATTTGCCATCGTCGTTGAGGCAAAGGACGAGCAAGCCGTAGACTTCTATCGCAACTTCGGTTTTGAACCGTTTCCGAACCGCCCGCTCAGGCTGTTCATGACGGCGTCGGCTGCCGCGGCGGCGATTTCCAAAGCGCTGGCCAAATAGTCGTCAAGTCACTGATTCTTGTGGCTCGACTTGAACACATCGGCCATTTCGGGGCGGTCCGTAAGCGTCTGGCCAGAATCCCAGTTTGCTGAACTGCGCCGCAGCGACCATCCCGATGCTTGCCGTCACAGTAAGATCGGAAGCAAGCGTGAAAATCACACCGCGCCATCCTCGCAAACCGATCTTCTATTTCGTTTGGTGCTTGCAAGGAAGAGATTTCCGCATCTGCCCTGGTCAATTCACGTCGCACGGCTTCGTTGAGCAAATGCGTGTCGGCGCGATCGCAACCAGTGATGGAAGCGAAGACAGGTTTTTTGCAAAACGAACCCAATTTTGTGCGAGCCATCAGAGATTTGGCTGAATCCTTAACTCGGTTCGCAGCGCGCGAACGAAGCACGCCGGAAGTGCAACCCCGATCCGTATTGAACAAGCGTGAACATATCGATTGCCTCCGGCGACCAGATCATCGTCACGGCTTGGGTGCCGGACGTTCGCTATCGCTGTCGGGCGATCACTCGATCTGTTGAATCAACATACGCGATTGCTTCAGCAAGGCTTGCAGTTGCCGGCGTTCCGTAATGGCTTCGCGTGTATACTGCCCATGCTTCTGCGCGTTTTTGTTGCCGCGTGGTGCGCCTGATCCCAGGGCACCGCCATGCATACGGCAACGCTTTTTTCCGGACACGGCCGGTGACCTGCAGGGTTTGCCCGAGCGGGTCTTGGCCCCGCAACGTTGGCTGGAAAGCATCGGCCCAGTGTTTCGCATATGATCGCCAGTCACTTAATTGTCCTATGGCGCCGCGGAATCAGGCCGCGCTCCTTGCTTTCATTGACGAGCGGAATTGGGTCCGTCTCTGCTTTGGCTAATGCGGGCGGTGATGCCGCAGCCATGTCCGGCACCTTCTTGCGCGCAATCGGCGTATCATTGCCGACGATCGCCCGCTCGCGCTCCTTGCTTTCGTCGATGAGCGGCATTGGCACCGTCTTTGCATCGGTTAATGCCAGTGGTGAAGCAGCAGCCTTGTCCGGCGCCTTCTCGCGTGGAATCTGCGTAACGTTGCCGACAAACGCCTGCCCGCCCTCACTGACTGAAACGTTTTGCACGGTCATCATCTGTTCACCACCTGTCCGGTGGCGCTTCAGTGCCTCCATCTGAGTTGCGAACGTCCTTGTCAGCTTGTTAAAGGCACGTTCGGCGCTGTCCTGTTGCTGTATCGTTTCGGCGTTGGCGAGAATACGCGGAAACGGCATGACCGCCACGTGGACTGCGGCCATCTGGGCGGCAAGCATCGTCTCGAGCTGATCTCTCGGCTCGATGCCTTTGATCACCGCAAGCATGAAATTGAACGCATTTTCGTCGATTTTGCCACGCTGTGAACTCGCGTTGACTATCTGCGACAGAAGGCCGTTCAGAAAGTTTAAGTCCGCGCTCCCGATCGCATCCATCAGCAGCGCGTAACCGACCAACTCGTTCGGGTGGTCTGGTTTTATTTGCACAACGCCGCCCATATTCTCGATCTTGATTCGTGCTGACGATGTAGCTTTAAGGCGAGCCAAGTGTTTTTCGATAACATCTTTCTCCTGTGCCGTCGGCCGGTAGTCGGTTTGCGCTGCGCTTTGCGATTTTGTCTCATAGCGTTTCGTCATTTCTGAATCTCCTGAGTTGAGCCGAAAAAGTCTTGGTTGGAGGTCGCGGTCATTTCCCGAGCAACGTCAGTCTCCGAATGAGCTGAAAAGCCGCTGCGCGGTCCTTTATCGGCCACGACCGATCGGCGCAGGCGCAAGGCCTGCCGATCACGATCTTGACCTGGCATGAATCCAGAATGCGGCTGACAAATCAGCAAGCAGACATTGCTTCGCGACGTTTTTTCAACGCAGCGCGCTCGGTCTGGTACGTTGGGGGTGTTGAAACCGTTAGAAACGGAAATGCGGATTAAGCTACCGCAGTGGGCCTCGCCGCGGTTTTTTACTGCAACCGCTCGGCTTTACGCAGCCCATTACTTGTAATTATATAATACTGAATTCGCGAATATCCAGGGAAGATCCGATAGCAGGCGTCAATGCAGTTAAATGAATGCAATTTGCTCGATGTTTCTTCGAGTCTGGATGACTCCATAGACCCCAGGAGCGCGCTCGGTCATTTCGCAAGAGCTCAAGCGTTTCGGAAAACTAACCCAATTGGCGCCGCTGAGCATGCCATAGCAAGTTTCTTCAAAATCTACTTTGCATGGGGTTGTTTTATTGAAATTTAAATCGGCGCCATCAATCAGTAAGGTCGGCTCCTACGATCAGCCATGAGGAATCGACACAAGGCGGCACGCGAACGCTAACTAGGCACAATTGAAGGGAATTACCACGGTTAATAAACCCTTAATTATTGCGGCGCCGTGCCGGTAACATTACCGCGCAACGATACTTGGCAATTATTTGGCTATCATGGGCCCGTGTTCAGCATTTTGTCGCCACACCTAGGATAATGTGTCGCCTGTATTGTGAGGTGCCGCCCTATGGTCCACCGCTTTGCCGGTATCATCCTTGGTCTTGTAATCGCCGCTGCCGCATCGACTGCGCGCGCAGATGGCGGGGCGGTGCTGGTCGTTCCCGGCAAGCCGGGCGTTCCGGTCGTTATCAACAATTACGACGCCCGATGGGCGGTGGTGGAGGGCGAGTTTGGCCTCAACCGGCCCGGTCATATGGCCCCCACGGTGATCGGCGGCCGGTTTCTGGGAGCGGCGGGATCGATCCGACGCGGCGGCTATTATCCTTCAACCGGCCAGACGCCGGCGCAGGGCCGGCACGAGATCGAACCGCCGGATCATCGGCAGCTCCCGCCGCCGGCTGAGAATTTTTCCCGGTCCTGGTCGTCGTCATCGTTGGAACCGGTTCCGCCGGCGGATCTTGCCAATCCCAATGCCGATGCCGGGAGCGGGACCGCGCCGTACATGCCACCGGTGATCGTTGCACCGTGGCTCGGGCCAGGGCGACGCCATCATCATTAGACTTCCTTAGAAGAAACCGGTTTCGGCGCGCCAAAACAAAACAAAGCGCCGGTGCGTAGTTCGGGGGGACATCATGGGGCGATACAAATATTTAGATCGATACACCTATTTGCTGACCGCTATTGCCGTGCTCATGGCCGCGCCGGCGCCGAGCTTTGCCGACGAGCCGCCGCTGGTGATCACTCCGCGCATTTACAATTTTCCCGGCCAGCAGCTGTGTCAGATCGATCGCAACGATCGACGCTATCGCGAGCTGTGCGCTCAGCAGAGCTATCATCCTTATGGCGCGTTCGGTTATCGGCCCTATGGAACCTATCGGCCGTATCGCAGCGGGGCGCGATTTCGGCTGGCGCCCAATGCGCGGATTGTCAAAATCGATCCGCAAGACAGGTAACCACGTTGCGGCTAGACCATGATCCGATTCAATTAAATCGGATCATGGTCTAGCTTTTTGTTTGAGCATGATCTTTTCCGACCTTCCTTCGCCCGCCAAAGCGGGCTTCGCGAAGGCGGGAAACCGGTTTCCACTTTTCGGGATCATGCTCTTAAGTTCTGCGCCGGTCATCCAACGCGGCTCCGCATTCAGGCACGCCGCTCAGTGGCGATATAGAGCGCGAGCGCGGTGGCGTTCGACACGTTGAGGCTTTTGATTTCGCCCGGCAGCGTCAGTCGCGCGAGATGATCGCAGGTCGTTTTGGTCAATTGGCGGAGGCCCTTGCCTTCCGCACCGAGCACAAGCGCAAGCGGCGTGCGCAGCGGTAAGCCTGCGAGATCCTGCTCGCCGGTACTATCAAGCCCGACCAGAAGGAAGCCGCGCTCTTTGAGTGCCGCAAGCGCGCGCGCGAGATTTTGCACCATCACGATGGGGACGAGTTCGAGCGCGCCGGAGGCGGATTTCGCCAGCACGCCGGTTGCCTCCGGAGAGTGGCGTGCGGTGGTGACGATGGCGGAAACCGCGAAGGCGGCGGCGGTGCGCAGGATGGCGCCCACGTTATGCGGATCGGTGATCTGGTCGAGGACGAGCACGATGCCGGTGGGCGCAAGATCCTCGATCGCCGGCGCGGGCAGGGGGTCGGCTTCGGCGAACAATCCCTGATGCACGGCATCGGGCGAAAGCAGCCGGGCGATGGCGTCGGGCCGCACAATCTCGGGCTCGACATGCGGCGAAATACTTTCCTCGGCCAGCCGGCGCGCGGCGTTTTCAGTCGCGAGCAGGCGGCGAATGCGGCGCGCCGGATTGGTGAGTGCCGCCGTGACGGTGTGCCAGCCGTAGAGAATCACCAGGCTGTCGGAGGAGCGAAATTCCCGCCGTTCGCGTTGATGCGGCCGGTCTTCGGAATTTCGGCCCGGGCCGCTTAAATGAGGACGAAAACGCCGCCGTTCGCGCATGATTTATATTTTCTCACGGCGGGGCATGTTTTGGCAATTTGTTGTTCGCAATTTCAATCACAACGTCCGCCAATCATGTAATAATTGCTTGTCTTTAGCCCGCGCGCGGTTGACACCAGAAGGGTCACTGCCCATAAACGCGCGGGAATCCCTGCCGGCCGGTGGGGCGGTTGGCTATTGCCGCCGCGTCGGCTTGCGGGGGAGTGTCCCGAGCGGCAAAGGGGGCGGACTGTAAATCCGCTGGCTTACGCCTTCGTAGGTTCGAGTCCTACCTCCCCCACCAATCAGGAGACAGGTTTCAGAAGTCGGACGTCAGACACTATATAGGAATGTCGAGCGCCACCGCCTCGATCACTGACTGCTGATGACTGATCCCTGAGGCGGGTGTAGCTCAATGGTAGAGCAACAGCCTTCCAAGCTGATGACGAGGGTTCGATTCCCTTCACCCGCTCCAGCCTTCGCCGCTTGGCGGCTTCGGTTGGCAAGCCGGGTGGAATGACAGGGCGAAGGTTGCCCGCCGAAGCTTCTGCGAAGGCGGGCGTTAGAACAGATAAAGGACTACGACGATGGCAAAAGAAAAATTCGAACGTAACAAGCCGCATTGCAACGTGGGAACGATCGGTCACGTGGACCACGGCAAAACGACATTGACGGCGGCCTTGACGAAGGTTTCGGCCGACAAGGGCTGGACAAAAAACTTCGTGTCGTACGACCAGGTGGCGAAGGCTTCCGAGTCGCAGGGCCGGCGCGACCCGACAAAGATTCTGACGATTGCGACCAGCCACGTCGAATATTCGACCGCGAAGCGGCACTATGCCCACGTCGACTGTCCGGGCCATGCCGACTACGTCAAGAACATGATCACGGGCGCCGCGCAGATGGACGGCGCGATTTTGGTGGTGTCGGCAGTGGACGGCCCCATGCCGCAGACGCGCGAACACATCCTGTTGGCGCGCCAGGTCGGCGTGCCCTACATCGTCGTTTTCTTGAACAAATGCGATGTGGTGGACGATCCCGAACTGCTCGATCTGGTCGAGCTGGAAGTGCGCGAATTGCTTACGAAGTATCAGTTCCCGGGCGACACCGTGCCGGTCATTCGCGGCGCGGCGCTGCTGGCGCTCAATGGGCAGAAGGGCCCGCTCGCCGACGAGGCCATCTTGAAGCTCTACGACGCGATCGACAGCTTCATCCCGCAGCCGCAACGGCCGCTCGACCAGCCGTTCCTGATGCCGATCGAGGACGTGTTCTCGATCTCCGGCCGCGGCACGGTGGTGACCGGACGCATCGAGCGCGGCAAGGTCAAGGTTGGTGAGGAAGTAGAGATCGTCGGCCTGAAAGACACCAAGAAGGCGGTAGTCACCGGCGTGGAAATGTTCCGCAAGCTGCTCGACGAGGGCGTGGCCGGCGACAACGTCGGGTGCCTGTTGCGCGGCATCGGCAAGGACGACGTGGAGCGCGGCCAGGTGCTGTGCAAGCCCGGTTCGGTCAAGCCGCACAAGAAGTTCAAGGCCGAGGCCTATATCTTGAACAAGGAGGAGGGCGGCCGGCACACGCCGTTCTTCAATAATTATCGTCCGCAATTCTATTTCCGCACCACCGACGTGACCGGCATGTGCACATTGCCAACGGGCACGGAAATGGTGATGCCGGGCGACAATGCCGCCATGGATGTCGAGCTGATCACGCCGATCGCGATGGAGGAGAAGCAGCGCTTCGCCATCCGCGAGGGCGGCAAGACCGTCGGCGCCGGCGTGGTCGTCACCATTGTTGAGTAATATTGTCGAGTAATATCGTCGAGTAGTTTTTCACTTCGCCTCTCCAGCCGAAGTCGGATGTTTCCGACTTCGGCCGCTTAATGAGTGCCCGAACTCGGGTAAACCCGAGATCGGGTGCGATCGCGGGGAGAGGAACAAGTGCAAGTCATGATCGTCGCCACCACCAACGATGTCGCCGGATACCGCGTGGTCCGGCATCTCGGCGTGGTGCGCGGCATCACGGTGCGCTCGCGCAGCGTCATCGGCAATATCGGCGCCGGAATCCAGTCGCTGTTCGGCGGCAACATCTCGATCTATACCGAGCTGGCCGAGAAGGCGCGGGCGGAAGCCTTCGATCTGATGGTCGAGCACGCAACCAGCGCGGGCGCCAATGCCGTGATCGGCATGCGCTACGATGCCAATGACATCGCCGACGGAATCACCGAAGTGCTGGCCTACGGCACCGCGGTGGTGGTGGAGCAAGCATAGCTTCTTGTTTGAGCATGATCCCTCGGGTCAAGCCCGAGGACATGCTTTTCCGACCTTCCTTCGCCCGCCGACCCTGGCTCCGCCGAAGGCGGCTTCGCCGAGGCGAGAGCGGGCTCTTGACCGCCGAAGTCCGCCTTCGGACGAAGGCGGTTGGCGAAGGCGGGACACCGGTATCCACCACGCGGAACTCGGGCTTGCCCGAGTTCCGAAGCATAGTACGCCGGAAGTCGGGTAAACCCGACTTCCGGTATCATAGGCGAGCCCTCGGGTCTTGCCTTCGGCAAGCCCAATTAGGGCGTTCACGCCCGTCTTCGACGGGCTATGGACAGGCTCCGCGACGCCGTCCTTCGGACGGCTATGTCCGGGGCAGGCTTTTTCGGGGTCATGCTCTGGGCTTGCGCGCCGCCTTGGGGTCGTGCGACTAAAAGCCCAGTCCCCGTAGGAGTGTAGCTCAACTGGCTAGAGCACCGGTCTCCAAAACCGGGGGTTGGGGGTTCGAGTCCCTCCACTCCTGCCAACTAAATAATTGATCACGCTGCAATTTATTTTCAGCGGCTTTCGCGGAAAATCCGGTTTGCTACCATTTTGCTACCCAAGTTTCCAAAAGGGGCGAATAAAGTCACCTTTCGTTCTATGCGGAAGGGCCTTCGAACTACGCCATGAGCGATGTGCCCAGCCCGCCCCGCCACCGCAGCGTCGGAGATAGCCTAACGGGGCGCGGCCTCCGATAAACGGTCGCGGGTGAGTCAGAAAAGCAAACGGGGGCCGATTGGCCCCCGCTGCATTCCAGTGAATCCCTGGTCGCCCTAGGCCTTCCGCTGGGCCGCCTTCAAGGCTGCGTCCATCTTGGCGGCTGCATCCTCCTGCATCCCTGGCATGACGTGCGAGTACAAGTCCAACGTGATGTTCACCTTGGAGTGCCCGAGCCGTTCGCTGGCGATCTTCGGGTGAACGCCTGAGGCGAGTAGGTGTGTCGCGTGGCCGTGCCGCAGATCGTGAAACCGAACGCGGGGCAGGCCGGTGGCGCGGATCAACCGTCCCCACTCGTGGGTGATGAAAGTGGGTTGCATCGGCCTGCCGTCCTCCAGGGCGGCCACAAAGCTGTCATCTGATAGCCGGACGCCAAGCCGGAGCATGTCTTGCGCCTGACGCAGCCGGTGTGCCCGCAACTCCTCCACCACGAAGGACGGCAGCGCCACGGTTCGCGAGCGGCCGCTCTTGGTTTCCTTCAGACGAACGCTGCCGTTCATCTGTTCGGCGCTTTCAACCACGGCAAGCTGTCCGGCATCCAGGTTGACGTTGCGCCACCGGAGCGCGGCTATTTCGCCGCGCCTCATGCCGAGGAAGGCTGCCAACAATACCGGGACGAAAATACGGTGGCTCCGGGCAGCCTCGATCAGCTTGGCGGTATTGGACATGTCGAGCACGTTCATGCTGGCCCGATCGACTTTGGGCGGTTTGACGGCATCGGCCGCGTTGCGCACGAGCAGTTCCCACCGAACCGCCTGCTTAAGCGCCTGCTTCAGTATGCGGTGCATGTGGCGGACGGTTTGCGGCGCGAGGCCGCCCTTGCCGTCGCGGCGGCCGGTGGCGAGCGCGGTGGCGTACGCCCCCGCTATCATGTCCGGCTTGAGCTTTGAAAGCACGGCCGCCCCCAACAGCGGGACGATGTTCTTGCGGGCGATCTCGGAATAGCGCTCGTGCGAGCGCGGCGACACGCTCGACTTGATGGTTGCCAGCCAGTGATCGAAGAACTGCGCCAGCGTCGTCTTGTCGGGTTCAAGGTACGTGCCGCCCTTGATGGCGGAAATGATGCCAGCGCATTCAATCTGCGCCTGCCGCTTCCCGATGGCTTCGAGGCTGTGCCACCTGCGCTTGCGCTTCCCGGTGGCAGGATCGCGAATATCGATCACAGCGTACCAGTTGCCGGCACCACGTTCGCGAACATGTCCTTTCATCGTTTCTTCTCCCCTATTCGAAGATCGCGCCGGACGTCGGCCAGGGTGTAAGTCCATCGCGACCAAACGCCTGCCGTTTTTTTATCTACGTTGAGATCGCTCTTTGCCTGCTCAACAGAAGTCCGCTCGATGCGGTGCAAGTCTTCCCACAGTCCGAGAAATATATGCTTTGCAAGCTCGTCCGGTGAAGCGAGCATTTCGCGCCACGCTTCATGAATGCTGGCGTCCGATGATAGATGTTTCTTCACGTCGCTTTGCCGAGGCCGGATTTCTTCGAGTAACATCATTGTGCACTGTTTGAACGCCTCAAAGATAAAGGCGTCTTGGTTCCACTCGAATCTTTTGCTGCCCGGCCGCACGCTGCAATCGTCTGCGAGCTGGCCGACCAAAAATCGCAAAGCCTTCGTTGCATTGACTGTCTGCCGCTCTCGAATGGTTTCAATACCTGCTTCTAAAATGCGTTCAGCAGCTTGCGAAATCGACTGACCAGCTGCCGATGCCTCGGCCTCTATAGCTTCGCGCGTTTTAGCGGTGATCCTTGTCGAAAAATTCGACGTTTTCCCCTTGATTGGGCCGGCAGGCTTGCGGCCGCCCCCTGGTTGCCGTGTCCTAATCGTCGTTCCCTTAGCGCTCTTATTTGTCATGACTATTGTATGGTATCAGTATTGCGAAATCCGTGTCAATCCGATTACGTTAGGCCCCAACCGCCCCCATCCGCTCCACCGCGGTAGGCGAAAAGGAGGCCGATATGAAGTTGGAAGAGGTTCTGCAGGACATTCGGACCAAAACCGTTGTGCCAGTCTGGCCGCACCTCGGCATGGTTTTAAACGTGTCTCGGACAGGCGTTTATGACGCCATTGCGCGCAATGAATTTCCAGAGGTGTTTCGCGTAGGCAGAATGCTCAAGGTGGCATCAGCGCCACTGCGAAAGCGTCTTGGCATTGAAGAGGCCGCGTGAGTGCTGCTCGTAAAAGCGAGGCGGCCCGCGCCGGCATGTGCCGAGCGCGAGCCGCCGGGGATTGATCCGCTTCGCGGGCAAGATCGGTCCCTAGCTATCTTCAATCCCGTTGCGCTGCAAGAGGGTCGCGACTTCGACCTGGCCCCCGTGATCCGCGCATGTCGGCTGGAAATTTGCGAAGCCTATTACCGTTGCCCGGCCCTTGCGTTTGAAGCCGTCGCGTCCGCAAGCCTGAAACTAACCGGCTATGTGCATGATGGGGCGCTTATGGCGCCGGCCGCGTTCGATCCGATTCAAGAGTGCGCCGAAAATCTCGGACTTGTCAGACTTTTTGGACAAGACGCGGTTCAAGATGCCTTGGCGTATGGCCCGCGCGCTTACGACACTTTGGAGCGGGCGGCATGACGGACGAACACGCGGCGCACGACAATGCCGAGTTGGACGCTCGCGTTTTGGAGCACGACGCGCGCCAGGGCGTGACGATGCTTAACGCCGTTCACGTTTTACTCGGTCGATTCGTCGTTTACCCGAGCGAACATGCAAAGGTCGCCCACGCGCTTTGGTGTGTGCATACGCATTTGATGGACAAATGGGACTCGACGCCGAGGATTGCTTTTCTCAGCCCCGAACCGGCATCAGGCAAGACGCGAGCATTGGAGGTAACCGAATTGCTGGTTCCGCGGCCGGTGGTGGCGGTCAATGTTTCGCCGGCATATCTGTTTCGCAAGATCGGTGCCGAAAACGGCGCCACCATTCTTTTCGATGAAATCGATACCGTGTTCGGGCCGAAGGCGAAAGAAAACGAGGAAATTCGCGGATTGTTGAATGCTGGGCACCGGCGCGGAGCCGTGGCCGGCCGGTGCGTGGTTCACGGCAAGAAAGTCGAAACCGAAGAAATCCCCGCCTATGCGGCAGTCGCGCTTGCGGGGCTTGGCTGGTTACCCGATACGATTCTTTCACGGTCGGTGATTATCAGGATGCGGCGGCGGCATGCTGGCGAACAAGTCGAGCCGTTCCGGCGGCGCATTCATGTCAGCGACGGCGATCGGATACGCGGGCTAATTGAGGCTTGGGCGGCATCGATTGATCGAATCGACTGGCCGCAGTTGCCGCCGGAAATTGATGATCGCGATGCCGACGTTTGGGAAGCACTTATTATTGTTGCCGACCTGGCGGGCGGTGATTGGCCCGAGCGTGCGCGAGCGGCGGCCGTGGCGCTTGTGTCAGCAGGTCAGGACGCGGAGCCGAGCCTTGGAATCCAGCTTCTCTCCGACTTGCGGGTGGTGTTCGGCAATGCCGACGAAATGTCCACCAAGGCAATCTTGCAGGCGCTTATCAACCTTGAGGAAAGCCCTTGGGGCGATATCAAAGGCAAGCCGATCAATGACAGGGGACTTGCAACGCGGCTGCGAAACTACGGGGTCAAGAGCCGGACCGTTCGAATTGGAGAGGTGACGCCGAAAGGATATCGACGCGCCGATTTGCATGATGCGTGGACCTGCTACCTTCCGGCGCAAGCTGGCAAATCCACAACAAGCGCAACAAACGAAACAAGCATTGAAAACACTCAGGAAAGTGTTGCGCCAGGTGTTGCGGGTGTTGCGGTCAAAGGAAACGGGGTCAATTGTCAACGGCGGAGCAAAAATGTGCCTGAGGGCGGTGTGATTGTGTACCAGTCAGGTTAAGAGAAAAGGGCTGTGAAGCCCTGGTTTATTGTTGTGCTGGCGCGCGCATTGAGGCGCGCGTAGCGTAGCGAAGCGCGGC